>CAZVYU010000012.1:0-35848 GCA_964631645.1 uncultured Actinomycetes bacterium | reverse complement strand
CCGGGCCGCGGGGTGAGTAGACGCGCAGCGTCGTATCGAAGCCAAGGCCCACCTCCGGCCCGCGCCCAACACCCCACCCAAGAACGACCCCAGCGGGCTTCGATACACCGCCTCCGGCGGCACTCACCCCGCAGAGCGAAGCCGACCCCAGCGGGCTTCGATACACCACCTCCGGCGGCACTCACCCCGCGCAGGGATGGGCGATCGAGGCAGTACCGGAGGTCAGCCGAAGCGGCCGCTGATGTAGTCCTCGGTGGCGGTCACGTCAGGATTGCGGAAGATCTTCTCCGTGGGACCCATCTCGATCAGGTGACCCGGCTTGCCCGTGCCCGCGATGTTGAAGAAGGCCGTGGTGTCGCTGACCCGGCTGGCCTGCTGCATGTTGTGGGTGACGATGACGACGGTGTACTTCTCCTTCAGCTCCAGGATCAGATCCTCGATCGCCAGGGTGGAGATCGGGTCCAGGGCCGAGCAGGGCTCGTCCATGAGCAGGACGTCCGGCTGCACAGCGATGGCCCGGGCGATACACAGACGTTGTTGTTGCCCGCCCGACAGACCGGCGCCGGGGCGGGCCAGCCGATCCTTCACCTCGGTCCACAGGTTCGCCCCACGCAGTGCTCGCTCCGCGACCTCCTGAAGGGTGGCCTTGTTCCGTTCTCCGTTCAGGCGCAGACCTGCCACCACGTTGTCGAAGATGCTCATGGTGGGGAACGGGTTCGGACGCTGGAACACCATTCCGACGTCGCGACGCACCGCCACCGGATCGATGTCCGCGCCCAAGGTGTCGACGCCGTTCATCAGGATGCGGCCGTCGACTCGACCCCCGGGGATGGTCTCGATCATGCGGTTGATAGAGCGCAGGAAGGTGGTCTTGCCGCAGCCCGAGGGCCCGATGAACGCTGTCACCGAGTTCTTCTCGATCCGCATCGACACGTCCTCGACCGCGAGGAACTGGCCGTAGCGGACGCTGACCGACTCCGCTTCGATGGTCTTGCTCATGGTCTACCTCTTCACTCCGGAGTAACGACTGATCAGACGGGCGCCGACATTGAGCACCATGACCAGCAGGATCAGGGTCAGGGCGGCGGCCCAGGCACGTTCCTGCCCGGCTGGCAGTGGGTTCCCGCGTTCGACGTTGATCATCAGAGGCAGGGCCGCCTGCTCGCCGCCGAACGGGTTATTGTTGATCGAGGCCGTATAGCCGACCAGGATGAGCAGTGGCGCGGTCTCGCCCATGATCCGGGCCACGCCCAGCATCACGGTGGTGATGATGCCGCTCATCGCCGTGGGCAACACGACCTTCGTGATCGTGCGCCAGCGCGGGACCCCCAAGGCAAAACTGGCCTCGCGCAGTTCGGTGGGCACGATCTTGAGCATCTCCTCCGTGCCACGCACGATCACGGGGATCATCAGCAGCGTCAATGCCAGCGACACCAACAGACCCATCCGGTTGAACCCGAACGTCGTGATCAACAACGCGTAGATGAACAGACCCGAGACGATGGACGGAATACCCGTCAGCACGTCGGTCATGAACGACAGCGGCTTGACCAGCCGTTTGTCGCGGTACTCGACAAGATAGACGCCACCCAGCACACCGATGGGCACGGCGATGGCCGTCGCGATCGCCGCTTGGATCAGCGTTCCCTGGATCGCCGCCAGGGCACCTCCACCCACATCGTTGGGACCCACGTTGCGCATGGAGGTCGTCCACCATTCGGCGGTGAGGACCAGTCCGATCCCCCGCGAGACGGTGGTCCACAACACCCAGGTGAGCGGGATCAGCGCCAACAGGAACGCCATCACGACGAGACCCCGCATGGTGCGGTCCTTGAACCTGCGCTTGGCGCTGATGCGATGCAGGTTCACCGGCACAGCCGGCGGCGCTGCCGTGGGGGCGCTCATTCGGCGAACTCCTTGCGTCGGTCGATCACGTATCGGGCGATCGCGTTGACGATGAACGTCAGGATGAACAGCACCAGGCCAGCTGCGATGTAGGCGCCGGTCTTCTCTGGGGTGTCGAACTCCGCCGCGTTGTTGGCGATCTTCGACGCGAACGTCTCACCGCCGGCGAAGATCGACGGATCGAACGAAGACCCCGGGGCAGGTTTGGACAAGATGATGACCACGGCCATCGTCTCGCCCAGCGCCCGGCCGAGACCGAGCATCGAGGCCGAGATCACACCCGGCCGGCCGAACGGCAGAACCGCGGTCCGCACCATCTCCCATTGGGTCGCACCCAGCGCGAGTGCGGCTTCCTTGTGCAGGATCGGAGTCTGTGCGAAGACCTCGCGGCTGATTGCCGTCACGATCGGGAGGATCATGATCGCCAGCACGACGCCGATGGAGAACACGGTCCCGGGGGACGTGAGGCCGGGTGAGAACAGCGGAAACCAGCCGAAGGTACTCGACAACCAGTTGCCGAACGGCTGGATGGCAGGGGCCAGGACCTGGATGCCCCACAGGCCGAAGATGATCGAGGGGACGGCGGCGAGCAGGTCCACCAGGTAGGCGACCGGCTGAGCCATCCGGCGTGGGGCGTACTGCGTGATGAACAGTGCGATCCCCACCGCGACGGGGACAGCCAGGACCATGGCCATGATCGAGCTGAGAACGGTGGTCCACAGCAGGTCCAGGATGCCGAAGCGCAGGTCGTCGGGGTTCTGGACGTTCCATTCCCGCGAGGTCAGGAAGTTGACCTGGTCGGACATGATCGACGGGACGGCCCGCCACAGGAGGAAGACCCCGACCAGCACCACGGTCGCGATGATCGCCACGCCGGAGGCGGTGGTCAGGAACGCGATGACCCGGTCGCCGCGGCGACCGGTGCCGGTCCGGGACAGCAGCCGGTCATCGGTCTCCGGCGGGAAGTAGGCCGTCACGTGTCAGCTCCCAACATTGAGGGGGGTGGAGGGTCCCGACGGGTGAGGGACCCTCCACCGGGGACGGTCACTGCAGAGCAGCGACCGAGGTCTGCACCTTCTTGTCCACGGAACTGGGCAGCGGCCCGTATCCGAGACCCTCGAGGAGCGACTGCCCCTCCTCCGAGGCGGTGTAGGTCAGGAAGGACTTCACCAACGCACTCTGTGTCGAATCCAGACCCTTCGAGCAGGCGATCTCATAGGTCACCAGCACGATCGGGTACACGTCCTTGGCCGTGGTGGTGTATGCCGAGTTCAGGTCGAGTTCCAGGTTGTTCCCCTGTCCGACGACCTTGGCCTCTTCCAGCGCCTTGCCGGCGGTAGTGGCGTCCAGCGTCACCGGTCCGGAGCCGTTGTCGACCGCAGCGATCCCCAGCGCCGCGTCCTTGGCGTAGGACCACTCCACGTACGTGATGGAGTTGGCCTGCTGCAGCGTCGCCTGCTGCACGCCGGTCGATTTCTCTTTTCCTTCGCCGGTACCGGTCCAGATCTTGGCCGGTTCCTTCGTCCAGTCCTTGGGCGCTGCCGCCGCCAGGTACTTGGTGAAGTTCTCCGTCGTGCCGGACTCGTCGGACCGATAGAACACCGTGATAGCCGCATCCGGCAGGGTCACACCCTCGTTCAGGGCGCCGATCGCCGGGTCGTTCCACTTCTTGATCGACCCACTGAAGATCTGGGCGGTCGTCGCCGCGTCGAGGACCAGTTGGTCCACGCCTTCGACGTTGTACGCAACCGAGATGGGGCCGACCACCATGGGCAGGTTCCATGCCTCGTTGCCACCGCACCTCTGCTTGGCGCCCTCCACTTCACCCTCGTCCGCCTTCAAGGCGGAGTCGGAGCCGGCGAAGTCGACCTGCCCGGCGATGAACTGCTGGACGCCCGCACCGGAGCCGGTCGGGTTGTAGTTGACCGTCGCGTCGGGGCAGGCCGTCTGGTACTGCTTGATCCATTCGGTCATGGCGTTGTTCTGAGCCGACGAACCCTCGGCACTGAGGGTGCCGCTGGCGCAGTCGATGTTCGTGGGCGCCGCTGAACCGGACGCGGAGTTGTTCGATGTCGAGCTTTCGGAACATGCCGAGAGTGCGAGCATGCCGGCCGCGGCCAATGCCGCCACCTGAGTAGTACGGGTGAATCTCACCCTTGCCTCCTTTGATTGGGACGCTCCGCACGCTAGGGGGCGTTCACTAATGGATCGGGCGCAACTGGTGAACGCTGCGTGAACGTCCCAAGACGGTCAGGCGTCCGGAATGTGATCTGGAGCACTCGCAGCGGCGGGAGCGACCGAATCCTGCGATCAGGCGTCGGCGATGCCGAGGCCGGAATGGGTCCGGCTCAACTCTTGGTACAGGTCACGGATCTGGCTGTGGGCGTCGTCCGGCGTGATCTTGCCTGAGTTCTCGAGACTGCAGATGAACGCAACCCGTTGTGCGAACTCCTGCAGGTTGTGGTCGAACGCGATGTTCTGTGGCGGGATATGGTCCCCCTGAAAGCGGCCCCGCGGGTACAGCATGCGTTCTTTGGTAAGGCGGTGGTGTTCATCGTCGTGCACCAGGTCATCTGTGGTCGACAGGTCCGTCGGCCAGGTCGTCCTGTCGTCGGAGGGCGGCCGGGCGGCCGGGCCGTCGGGCCCGGACGCGTCATCGCGCCGGTCATGTCGTGACAGCCAGTCGAACAGACCCACCGTTCCTCCTGCCGATGCGGAGCCACGGTAACCCCTGCCTCTCCGCCCGTCCACGCGCGCAGGCCATGTCCGGACGCCCTATGCTCGTCCGATGATCACTCACGTCGTGATGTGGCGTTTCCACGATCCGGCCGATATCGACGAGGCCGCCGCCCGGTTGCGATCACTGCCCGGCCGCGTCACTGGGGTCACCAGCCTGCGGGTGGGACCGAACCAGAACAGCACCGAGCACGCCTACCAACTCGTGCTCGTGAGCGAACACGCGGATGCTGACGCCCTGCGCGCGTACATCGCCGATCCGGCGCATCAAGAGGTGGCGCACTGGCTGTCCGAGCGGGTCGCCGCCCGCGCCGTGGTCGATACCGACGACCTGCGCTAGGCAGCGACCGTTGTCACCCGTCGGCCGCAACGGAACGGCACCGTCGATGGCAGCGTCGTACCCTGGTAGGACTCCCGCCGGGAGCCCATGACCCAGGGGTGCAGCATGAACCGTCGAATCTCCCTCGTAGTCGTCACCGCAGTGGCGGGGTTGGCTCTGGCCGGCTGTTCCTCGGCCTCGCAGCCCGCCGCGGATGGCGGGCCGGCGGCCCCGCCCGCGGTCAGCGCGGCGCCGGCGGCGTTCATCGCCCAGGCCGCCGACAGCACCGCGGCGACCGGGAGCGCAAAACTCGTGTCGACGACCAGCATCAAGGGTGCACCGATGGGTGGCAGTGGCACCCAGGATCTGACCATCACCGCCGACGGGGTCATCGACTTCGCCGGCTCCGAGGCGTCGCTGCAGGTGAGTTCACCGATGATGGGCACCGGCAGCAGCATGCAGGTGGTTTTGGCCGACGGCGTCGGCTACGTCAAGGTCCCCATGTTCGGCGACAAGTGGATCTCGTCTCCGACCAAGGATCTGGGCCTGAGCATGGCCGATCCGACGAAGGGCCTCGAGACGTTGCGCAAGGCTGCGGACCTGACCGAGGTCGGCACCGAGGACATCAACGGGGTGACCGCCACGAAGTACACCGGCACGGTGGATCTGAGCGAGGCCGTGGGTCAGTTGGGACTGCCTGCAGCTGACGCGGAGAAGGCTCAGCGCGAACTGGCCAAGGTGGCCCGCACCGCCGATGTCACCGTCTGGGTCGATGATCAGGACCGGGTCGTCCGCTACGACCAGGAGCTTGCGGTGAACGCCGACGGACAGCAGGTTCAGGTGTCGTCGTCCACATCGCTGTCGGACTTCGGCATCACCACCGACATCCAAGCCCCGCCGGCCGACCAGGTGATGGACGCCTCGAAGATCAAGGACATGATGCCGCAGGGCATGGGCGCCGGTCTCTGACCGTCGACCTCAGACCGGCTGCGAAGAGTGCGACGCCTCGACCCGGTGGGATTCGACGCTCGCCGGATTGAACGCTCGTAACCGCAGCGAGTTCGATACGACCAGCACACTGCTGAAGGCCATCGCCGCTCCCGCGATCATGGGTGACAGGCGACCGCTCATCGCCAGCGGGATCGCCGCCACGTTGTAGCCGAACGCCCACCACAGGTTCTGCTTGATGGTCCGCCAGGTGCGCCGCGCCAAAGCGATCGCCACGGCCACCGAGCGCAGGTCGGAATTGACGATCGTGATGTCGGCCGCCTCGCGGGCGGCGTCGGTGCCGGTGCCCATGGCGATGCCGAGATCGGCCTGGGCGAGCGCTGCCGCGTCGTTGATGCCGTCGCCCACCATGGCTACGCGATGACCCGCTGCCTGCCGGTCGCGGACCGCCACGACCTTGCCCTCGGGGCTGACGTCGGAGATCACGTCGCTGATCCCCGCGGTGGCGGCCACTGCCTGCGCGGTGGCCGCTCGGTCACCGGTCAGCAGGACCGGGACCAGACCCAGGTCACGCAGTTCTTGGATGGCGACGGCGCTGGTGGGTTTGACGGTGTCTCCCACAGTGACCACGATCGCCGGTCGGCCGTCGATCGTGGCCACGACGGGCGTCAGTCCCCGAGTCTCGGCTTGCGTGATGGCCGCTGCCAGCTGGTCGTCGACCAGGTCCCCGGCCTTGCCCACATGGACCTGATGACCGGCCACTTCGCCTGATGCGCCCACACCCGCCTCGGCCACGAAGCCGACAACCGCCGGACCACCTTCGAACTGCGTGGCGATGGCTCGCGCGATGGGATGCTCTGACGCCGCCTCGACGGAACCGACCCATCGGCGCTCCTCGTCGGTACCACCGCTGACCGACTCGACAGTGATCTCACCGGTCGTCACGGTGCCGGTCTTGTCCAGCAGGACGGTGTCGATCCGCTGGGCGGCTTCCAACACCTGAGGGCCTCGGATCAGGACCCCCAGCTGCGCCCCCCGACCGCTTCCTGCCACGAGGGCGGTGGGCGTGGCCAACCCGAGCGCACACGGGCAGGCGATGACCAGGACCGCCACGGCGGCGCTGATCGCGAACGACGGCCCCGCACCGGCGACGAGCCAGCCGACCAGCGTGAGCAGCGAAAGGGCCAGCACGATCGGGACGAAGACCCCGGCGATGCGATCGACCAGTCGCTCGATCGGCGCCTTGGTGTGTTGGGCGGCCTTGATCAGATCGCCGATCCGGGCCAGGACGGTGTCGGCGCCCACGGCTGTCGCGGTCACGATGAGGCGGCCCGATCCGTTGACCGCGCCACCGACCACGCTGTCCCCGACCGTGACTTCGACCGGCACTGACTCGCCGGTCACCAGGCTCAGGTCCAACGCCGATCCGCCGTCGGTGACGACGCCGTCGGTGGCCACCCGACTCCCGGGGCGCACCACGAAACGGTCGCCCACGACCAACTGGGACAGCGGGACGTCCGCTTCCGACCCGTCGGCGTCGACTCGGCGAACGGTGTCCACCTGCAGTTCGGACAGCGCCGCCAATGCGTCGACCGACGTGTCAGTGGCCCGCGCCTCGAGCCACCGGCCCAGAAGCACGAAGGTGATGACGACGGCCGACACCTCGGCGTAGACCTCCATGCCCCCGACTGCGACCTGGTAGACCGACCACAACCAGGCCACTCCCGATCCCAGCGTGACGAGCGTGTCCATGCCGACCGAGCGATGGCGCAGCCCGCGGATCGTCATCTGGTGGATGGGCCAGCCGCACCACCACACGACGGGAGTGGCCAACAGCAACCCGACCAGGGGGGCCCAGTGAAGCGAGTGCAGCCCCGGCACCATGCCGAGCACGACGACCACGACGGTCAGTGGAACCGCGACCATGAGTCGCCGCCGCAGGTCGGCGCTGTCGCCGTGATGGGCGTGATCCCCGTGATGAGGGTTATCGCCTCCGGTGTGGGGAACCTCGGCGTGGTAACCGAGGTCGTCGATGGTGCGCACCACGTCGTCGGGGTCGCAGATGTCGGCATCGAGGGTCACCCGGGCCGAGCCCGTGGCGAAGTTGACGGCCGCATCGGAGACCCCGTCGAGCCGCGACACCTTCTTCTGGATGCGCGCGGCACACGAGGCACAACTCATGCCCTGAATGTCCAGTTCAACGTCGGTCACGGCTGTACCAACGGGTTCCGGGGGCGACTTATGCCCGACCGGTGGGCACTCGGGTCACAAGATGCGCCACACTGACCGCCATGTCGGAGCACGCCGTGGAGATCGTCGAGGACCACGGTTTTGCCCGTGCGGTGTGTTCGTGCGGGTGGAGCGGCAGTGGCTTCCGCACCCGTGAGTCGGCGCGGCAACAGGCGCAGGCTCATCTGGCGACCGCTCACACCACCAGTTGACCCTTCCCGAGCACCACGACGCCACCCGGGGACACGGTGTATTTGCTCCGGTCGCCTTCGAGGTCGACCCCGATCTGGGCACCGTCGGGCACATCGACGTTCTTGTCGAGGATCACCCGGCGCAGCACCGCGTTGCGTCCGATGCGAACGCCGGGGCTGATGACGCTTCCCTCGATGTAGGCGCCTTCGCGGATCTCGACGTTGTGGGCGATGACGGACTGCCGGACGTGCGCTCCCGCCACGATCGACCCGGCTCCGACCATGCTGTCGTGGGCGTTGCCCCCTTCGACGAATTTCGCGGGGGGCAGCGACGGTGGGCTCGACAGGATCGGCCACTGGCGGTTGTACAGGTTGAACACCGGGTGGACGCTCACCAGGTCCATGTGGGCATCCCAGTAGGCGTCGAGGGTTCCCACATCGCGCCAGTAGGCATGGTCGCGCTCCGTCGATCCGGGCACCCGGTTGCTGTGGAAGTCGTAGACGAAGGCTTCGCCCGCCCCCGTGAGCATGGGGATGATGTTGCCGCCCATGTCGTGGACCGAGCCCTCGTCGCCGGCGTCGATCTTGAGCGCCTCGATCAAGGTGTCCGTGCTGAACACGTAGTTCCCCATCGAGATGTACGACTCGTCGGGGTTGCCCGGGATCCCCGGAGGGTCGGACGGTTTCTCCAGGAAACTCTCGATCCGCAGCCCGTCGTCGGCGACCTGGATCACGCCGAACTGGTCCGCTTCGTGGCGGGGCACGGGGATTCCCGCGACCGTGACGCCTGCGCCGGTGTCGATGTGTTGCTGGATCATCTGGCGCGGGTCCATGCGATAGACATTGTCCGCGCCGAAGACCACCACGATGTCGGGGCGTTCGTCGTAGACCAGGTTGAGGCTCTGGTAGATCGCGTCGGCGCTGCCGGTGTACCAGCGGGGTCCGAGTCGCTGCTGGGCCGGTACAGGAGTCACGTAGTCGCCGGTCATCTGCGACATCCGCCATGTGGTGGTGATGTGCCGGTCGAGCGAGTGGGACTTGTACTGCGTGAGGACACAGATCCGATGGATGCCGCCGTTGACCATGTTGGACAGCACGAAATCGATGAGCCGGTACGCCCCACCGAACGGGACCGCCGGCTTCGCCCGGTCGGCCGTCAACGGCATCAGCCGCTTCCCCGCGCCACCAGCCAGGACAATTCCGAGAACATGCGGTGCACTCACGCTTCCACCCTAGGAGATGGAGGCCCGCTGTTACGACTGCTACCCGGTGGGCGTCCGCCCAGGGGACCGCAAACCTCGCGCTCCGGCGCGAACCTCGGCCGTAGAAGCGTCCACACGCCCGCGGTTTGTGGGTTCACGCGAGGTTTGCAGTCCGGTAGACCTCGAGCGTGCGCTGCGCGATGGCTTCCCAGCTGAAGTCGTCGGTGGCCCGGATACGGCCGGCCGTGCCCATGGCGCGGGCCGCCTCGGGATCGGCCACCACCCGGTTGACTGCGGCGGCCAGTCCCTCCTCGAACTCCGCGGGTCGTGCCGCGTCGTAATGCACCAGGACTCCGCAGTCCGGGGTCACGACCTCGGGAATCCCGCCGACGTCACTGGCCACGACCGCGGTCTCGCAGGCCATCGCTTCGAGGTTCACGATTCCTTGCGGTTCGTAGACCGAAGGGCACACGAAGACCGAGGCGTGGGTGAAAAACTGCATCACTTCGGGGCGGGACAACTGCTCCGGGATCCAGATGACCGAGTCGTCGCCGCGCGCGTCGCGCAGCGCAGCGACCTGAGCGGTGACTTCGTTGCCCAGCTCGGGGGTGTCCGGAGAGGACGCGCACAGGACCAGTCGGATGGCCGGGTCGAACTCCTGCGCGGCGCGTAAGAGGTGCGGCAGGCCCTTCTGCCGGGTGATGCGGCCGACGAACAGGGCGAACGGTCGGTCCAAGGACACCCCGTGCGCCTCGAGTGCGTCGGTCGCTGCGACCGGCTGATACACCTCGGTGTCGATCCCGTTGTGGACGACGTGCACCTTCTGCGGATCCACGAACGGGTAGCAGTCCAGCACGTCGGCCTTCATCCCGGCGCTGACCGCAATCACTGCGGCGGCCTCTCGATAGGCGGTGCGCTCCACCCACGACGAGATCCGGTAGCCACCGCCGAGCTGCTCCTCCTTCCAGGGCCGCCGCGGCTCCAACGAATGAGCGGTGATGACGTGTGGGACGCCGTGCAGCAACGCGGCAAGGTGTCCGGCCAGGTTCGCGTACCACGTGTGCGAATGCATGATGTCCAGACCGTCCGCGGCGTCGGCCATGAGCAGGTCGACCCCCAGGGTCTGCAGCGCCATGTTGGCGTCGGCCAGTTCGGCGGGCGGTGCGAATGCCAGTGCGTCAGGGCGAGGATCGCCGAAACACTCGACCCGGACCTCGGCGATCCGGCTCAACTGGGCGGTCAGTTGCTCGACGTGGACCCCGGCGCCGCCATAGATGTCCGGTGGCCACTCGCGAGTCATGATCCCGATGCGCATGCCGCGAGCCTAGGGCCGGACCTGCGATCATGCGCGCCCTGTCAGAGGTGCGCGGCTTCGTACTTTGCCATCACATCCGCGGGGATCCGACCTCGGCTGTTCACCGCGATCCCGTTGGCTTCGGCCCATGCCCGGACCTTGGCCGCTTCGCCGGAGCCGCCCCGTTTCGGTGCAGCGCCGCGACGTGCCCGGCCGCCGGCGCGGCGCCCGGCGTCGACGAACGGGCTCAGCGAATCGCGGAGTTTCTTGGCGTTCGTGGTGCTCAGGTCGATCTCGTAAGCGACTCCGTCGAGAGCGAAGGTCACTGTTTCGTCGGCGCTTCCGCCGGTGAGATCGTCTTCCAGTACGACCTGGATCTTGCGGGCCACAGTTGCTCCTCGAAGTATTCGTCGATTCCCTGATTTCCCCGCTGTCCACCTTAGTGGATATCGAACAGTCCCGCCGATAATCACAATCGCAGCAGCAGTCGGGCATTTCCCAGCGTATTCGGCTTCACCCGCTCCAGATCCAGGAACTCGGCGACCCCTTCGTCTTCAGACTGGAGGAGTTCTGCGTAGACCTCGGGCTCCACTGCGGGCTCCGAGAGGATTTCGAATCCGTACCGCGTGAAGAAATCGATCTCGAAGGTCAGGCAGAAGATCCGACTGACGTCGAGGGCGCGGCCTCGTTCGATGAGGGTTTCGAGCACCTGCCCGCCGATCCCGCGCCGCAGATAGGCCGGATCGACGGCCAGGGTGCGAATCTCGGCGAGGTCCTCCCACATGACGTGCAGCGCGCCGCACCCGACGGGACGGCCGTCCAGCTCGGCCACGACGAACTCCTGGACGTCCTCGAACAGGGTCACCGTCGCCTTGCTCAGCAGTCGCCGGTCCGGGGCGTACAGGTCGACCAACCGGCGAATGTCCCGCACGTCCCCGGTCCGGGCCGGCCGCAACGTGACGGTCACAGCGGTTTGACCAAGGGGAACAAAATTGTGTCGCGGATCCCCAGGCCGGTCAGCGCCATGAGCAATCGGTCGATTCCCATGCCGACGCCGGCGGATGGCGGCATGCCGTGCTCGAGCGCAGCGAGGAAATCCTCATCCAAGGGCATGGCCTCGGCGTCGCCGTCGGCACCCAAGCGGGCCTGCGCCTCGAGTCGCTCGCGCTGGATCACCGGATCGACCAGTTCCGAGTACCCGGTGGCGAGCTCAAAGGAATCGACGTACAGGTCCCATTTCTCCACGACGCCCTCCTGCTCCCGGTGATCGCGGGTCAGCGGGGACGTGTCGACTGGGTAGTCGGTGACGAAGGTCGGACCCGTGAAGGTGGGAATGACGTAATGCTCGAGCAGTTCTTCGGCCAATCGACCCGGGACCCAGGCGGGATTCACGTCGATGTCGGCAGCGGCGCACAACTGCTCCAGCTCGGCACGCGACGTGGCTGCGGTGACCTCTCGGCCCACAGCAGCGGACACCGCCGGGTACAACGACACCCAGGGCCAATCGCCCGACAGGTCGTGCACCGAACCATCGGCGTGGGTCACCGTCAATGAGCCGGTCACGGCAAGCGCCGCCTCCTGCACCAATTCGCGGGTCAGCCGGGCGCCGTCGCGATAGTCGGCGTACGCCTGGTAGAACTCCAACATCCCGAATTCCGGGGAATGGGTGGAGTCGGCACCTTCATTCCGGAAGTTGCGGTTGATGTCGAACACCCGCTCTATTCCACCCACGACGCAGCGTTTCAAGTACAACTCGGGCGCGATTCGCAGGAAGAGGTCGATGTCGTAGGCATTCATGTGTGTCACGAACGGCCGAGCGCTGGCGCCGCCCTGCAATGTCTGCAGAATCGGGGTCTCCACTTCGAGGAATCCGCGCTCGGTGAGGGAACGGCGCAGACTGGCCAAGGTGGCGACGCGCTGACGGGCGACCGTACGGGACTCCTCGCGCATGATCAGATCGACGTAGCGCTGCCGGACTCGAGTCTCCTCGCTCAACTCCTTGTGCGCCACCGGCAGCGGGCGCAGCGCTTTCGCAGCGAACCCCCACTCGTCGGCGAAGATGCTGAGCTCGCCGCGTTTGGAGGCTCCGACCCTCCCGCGGACCCAAACGTGATCGCCCAAGTCGACGAGGTGTTTCCAGTCATCGAGCCCCTGCTCACCCACCCGATCCAGGCTGAGCATTGCCTGAACGGGAGTTCCGGCACCGGACCGCAGACTCGCGAAACACAACTTCCCGGTGTTGCGGATGAACAGCACCCGGCCGGCCACGGCGACCTCCGTGTCCGTCAACTCGCCGGCCGGCACATCGGGAAACTCGGCACGGACCTGCTCGATGGTGTGGGTCACCGGCACCGTGACGGGGTACGCCTCGCGCCCGGATTCGAGCAGGCGCCGGCGCTTGTCGCGCCGGATCTGCATCTGCTCCGGAAGATCGTCGCTGGCGTCGTCGTTCACCGGAGGAGTTTATCGTCGGCTCCCACACCCCAGCACCAGCCTCGGAGTGTCCGCCTGGGGACCGCAAACCTCGGCCTCCAGCGCAAAGCGCGGGCTCCGGAGTGCCTCTATGCCCGAGGTACGCGGCCAGGGCCGAGGTTTGCGGTCCCCCGGGGGTCACCGCGGGTCAGGGGCGGTTGCGGTCGAACACCAGTTGCAGGCCGTACAGGGTGAGGAAAGGATCGTGGTCGGTGATGGTCTCGGACTCCGCGACCACGATCTCGGCCAGGCCGCCGGTGGCGACCACTGCCTCGACGTCGCCCAGTTCCTGGGTGATCCGGCGCACCAGACCGTCCACCTGACCGGCGAAGCCGTACAAGGCTCCCGACTGCAACGCCTCGACGGTGTTGCGTCCGATCGCGGAGCGGGGACGCACGAGTTCGACCTTGCGCAACTGGGCCGCGCGAGCGGCCAGGGCGTCCAGCGAGATCTGGATACCCGGAGCCAAAGCCCCGCCCAGGAACTCCCCTCGGGCACTCACCACGTCGAGGTTGGTCGACGTCCCGAAGTCGACCACGATCGCCGGGCCGCCGTACCGTTCGAACACCGCCAGGGTGTTCACGATGCGGTCGGCGCCCACCTCGCGCGGGTTGTCGGTCACGACCGGCACTCCGGTCTTCACACCAGGCTCCACGATGACCGTCTCGACATCCGGGAAGTAACGGTCGAGCATGAGCCGCAGCTCGTGCAGCACCGCCGGGACGGTCGAGCACAGCGCGATCCCCGTCAACGGCGGTCGGCCGGTCAGGAGCCCCCGGAAGGTCAAGATCATTTCGTCGGCGGTGGTCTGGGCATCGGTCTTGATCCGCCACGACTCGACCAGTTCCGGCCCGTCGAACAGACCGAGGACGGTGTTGGTGTTCCCGACGTCGATGGTCAGCAACATCATGCGCTCCGCAGATCCGCGCCGATATCCAACGCCGGAGCCGAGTGGGTCAACGCACCGACCGCCAGGTAGTCGACCCCGGTGGCGCCGACCTCTGCCGCCATGTCGATGGTCAGGCCGCCGGAGGCCTCGAGCTCGGCCCGCCCGGCGTTGATCGCCACCGCTTCCTCCATCTGCGCGGGCGTGAAGTTGTCCAACAGGACGAGGTCCGCACCGGCATCGAGAACCTCACGCAACTGGTCCAACGAATCGACCTCGACCTCGATCGGCAATCCCGGGAAACGGGTGCGCACCGCATCGAACGCAGCCACCACCCCGCCGGCGGCGAGCACGTGGTTGTCTTTCACCAGGGCGGCATCCGACAACGACATCCGATGGTTCACCCCGCCACCACACCGCACGGCGTACTTCTCCAGTCGTCGCATCCCGGGCGTCGTCTTGCGAGTGTCCCGCACCCGGGCGCCGGTCGGCGCCAGCACGCGCGCCCACTCCGCCGTCGCCGTGGCGACCCCCGACAGATGGCACAGCAGATTCAGCGCCGTCCGTTCTGCCGTGAGCAGGTCACGCGTGCGACCCCCAGCGCTGACCACGACATCCCCGGGCGCGACCACGGTCCCGTCCCCAGTGACGATGTCCACCAGGCAGTCCGGACCGGCCACCAGGTCGAACACCGCCGCCGCCACTGGCGCCCCGGCAATCACCCCCGACCGCCGCGCGACCAGCTCCAACACCGAACGTTGATCCGCAGGCACCGTGGCTGCGCTCGTCACATCCTCGCCGCCGTCCAGATCTTCGTCCAACGCGGCCGCGATCAGTGCGGCCACCTGCTCCGGATCCAGCCCCGCGGCCTCGAGTTGCTCCTTGCGCGCGGGCGCCGGCGGGTGCCAGTTGTGGTCGTGCTCAGTCATCCCAGACCTCCCAGTGGGGTGTGTGGAGCGGCTCGTGGTCAGTCCGCAGTTCGCCCTCCACCAGACGGGTGTCTTGGTGGATGGCCCAGGCCGGGTCGGAGTCCGGGTAGTCCTCGCGCCAGTGGGAGCCACGAGTCTCGAGCCGCATCTCGGCCTGGTGCGCCAACACCGTGGCCACTGCGGCCACGTTGGACGTCTCCCAGGCCTCGGTGGACGGACCGCCCGGGAATCGCCGTGGCAGTCCTGCGACCTCGGTCTCGGCAGCAGCAATCGAGGTCCCCGAGCGCAGCACGCCGACCCCGTCCGACATGGCCTGCTGGATCAGCGGACGAGCGGCCGCGTCCATGACCGCGGGGGCGCCCACTGCGGGCACCGGGTCCCGACGGCGCGGAAGCCCGTCGGCCAGAACCTCGGCGATACGTTCGGCGAAGACCAGTCCCTCGAGCAACGAGTTCGACGCCAACCGGTTCGCGCCGTGCACGCCGGTGCAGGCCACCTCGCCGCAGGCGAACAACCCGCGCAGTGAGGCGCGACCGGACAGGTCGGTACGCACCCCTCCGCTCGCGTAGTGCTGAGCCGGCGTCACCGGGATCAGTTGGGTGACCGGGTCGATGCCCAGGTCGCGCGAGCGGGCGAGGATCGTGGGGAATCGTTCGGCCCAGGTGTCCGCTCCCAGGCCACGTCCGTCCAGCCAGACGTTGGGGGCGCCGGTCTCGCGCATCACGCGCATGATCGCCTTGGCCACCACATCTCGCGGCGCCAGTTCGGCCAGTTGGTGCAGTTCCGGCATGAATCGCCGCCCATGGGGATCGAGGAGCAGCGCCCCTTCGCCGCGCACTGCTTCGGACACCAGCGGTTGCTGGCCGCGGGCCGCCGGTCCCAACCACATGACCGTCGGATGGAACTGGACGAACTCCAGGTCGGACATCACCGCCCCGGCGCGGGCGGCCATCGCCATGCCGTCTCCCGTGGCAACGATCGGATTGGTGGTGGCCGCGAAGACCTGCCCCAGCCCACCGGTCGCCAACACGACGGCGGGCGCCAGAACGGCGCCGACCCCGTCGCGCTGGCCCTGACCCATGACGTGGAGGGTCACGCCCTGCACTGCACCGGTGTCGTCGGCCAACAGGTCCAGCGCCAACGCCTGTTCGTACAGCACAATGCCGCTGTCGTCCTGCACTGCCTGCACCAGCGCTCGCACGATCTCGGCGCCGGTCGCGTCGCCGCCCGCATGTGCGATGCGGTCGCGCAGGTGCCCGCCCTCCCGGGTGAGGGCAAGGTCGCCGCCGGCGGTCCGATCGAACCGCGTGCCGAGCTCGACGAGGTGGCGCACCGCCCCCGGACCCTGGGTCACCAGGACCCGGACCGCATCCTCATCGCATAGCCCCGCTCCGGCGATGAGGGTGTCGCGCAGATGATCATCCGGCGAATCGTCCTCGTCGATGGCAGCAGCGATGCCGCCCTGGGCCCACTGCGTCGATCCCTGTTCGACCCGCGCCTTGGTCACGACCATCACCCGGTGGCCCAGTGCCCGGGCGTACAGCGCGAGACTCAGTCCGGCGATCCCCGACCCGACGATCACGACGTCGCACTCCTCGTACCATCCGGGAGTCGGCGCCAGCAACGGCGCGGCCACGATGCCGCCGGGCTGGACGATTTCGGTCATCGGGGCGCCAACTCGATGGCGACGTTGTCGAGTAGTCGCGGGGCGCCGACCGTCGCCGCGAGCACCAGGCGAGCGGCGCCTTGCTCCGGCGCCGGCCCGAACTCCGGGGACACCAGGGCGACGTAGTCGATCGCGACGCCCGGCTCGGCGCTGAGGAGTTCCTCCGCTGCGGCCACGACGTCGACTGCTCCAGCCCCCGCCTCGGCTGCCGCGACGGCCGCTGCCGTGGCGCGCGGAATGACCGCGGCCGCCTGCCGTTCAGCCTCGGTCAGGTACACGTTCCGACTCGATCGCGCCAACCCGTCGGTCTCGCGAACCGTCTCGACCCCGACGACGTTTGTCGGGACATTAAGCTGATCCACCATCCGCCGGATCAGGGCCAGCTGCTGGTAGTCCTTCTCTCCGAACAGCGATTCGTCGGGCCGAACCACGTTGATCAACTTCAAGACGACGGTCAACATCCCGCTGAAGTGGCCCGGCCGGATCGCACCCTCGAACAGAGTGCCCAGCGGTCCGGGGTCGACGTGGATGTCGGTGCCGGAGGCGTATAGGTCGTCGGCGGTCGGCGCGAAGACGATGTCAACACCGTGAGTCCGGCACACGGCCAGGTCGGACTCCCACGTGCGTGGGTACCGCTCGAAGTCCTCGCCGGGCCCGAACTGGGTCGGATTGACGAAGATCGACACCGCCACTTCCCCCTGGGGCCCCACCAGACGCCGGGCCTCGTCGATCAAGCGAGCGTGACCGGGATGGAGTGCGCCCATCGTCATGACGACCGCGCGTCCTCCGATGGGTACCAACGCCTGCATGGCAGCAGTGCTGTCGACGACCCGCAGGTCGCGCGGTGGGGTCTCGGACACAGCCCAACGATGCCAGAAGCGACGAGCCGACGGCGCGCCCACCACGGCCGCTACCTGACGCGTCGCTCACACGCTCGCGGCCGCGGACCGCCGCCGACGGTGTCCTGCGCCGCGCGGCCAAGACGGTTCGGATCACAGCAGATATTCAGGACCGTGCCCACCGCTCCGGCTGGCGGGTGCGCTACTTCGAGTACCGACCCGGCCCTTCCCACGCGGCGCATCCCGGCAATCCCGGATTCCTGACCGTGGCCAACGCGGTGGAGGTTCGTCCGCTTCTCAGGCAGCGCGGCGACGCCACGACCCTGCTGGAGTTGGCGTACCGGACTGGACGGCGAACTTGAGGCGGCACCGCGGCCCGGTGACGGTGACGCGCCGCTGTCGGACGACCTGGTCGACCTGACCGCCCATTACGCCGCCAATGCGCGCGCCGCCTCAACACTGGCCGCCTACGACAGCGACTGGCGCCACTACGTCACCTGGTGCCTACAGGCCGGTCGACAGCCACTGCCCGCGCAGGCCGACACCGTCATGGCCTACCTGTCCGTGCACGCCAACCGACTGGCCATCGCCACCCTCAGCCGGCGGCGCACCGTCATCGGCCTGGCCCACCAGCGCCAGGGATACCCCTCCCCGACCGAGGACCCCGCCGTCCGCGAGGTCTGGGCCGGCATCCGCCGCAGCACGCCGGCCCGCGGCAAGGCCAAGACGGCGTTATGGACCTCCGACCTGGCCCGACTGCTGGCAGCGATCCCCTGCGACGGCGCAATCGACGAGCCCGGTGTGCTGCTCGGGATCCGCGACCGTGCCCTGCTGTTACTGGGCTACGCCGGGGCCCTACGCCGCAGCGAACTCGCCGCCCTGGACTTGGAAGATGTGCGCGACGACCCCCGCGGCCTGATCGTCCTGATCCGCACTAGCAAGACCGACCAGGAAGGCGCCGGCGGCGAGGTCGGAATCCCCTTCGCTTCCCAACCCGAGCTGTGCCCCGTCCACGCTGTCGACCGGTGGCGCGACGCGCTGCGCCAACGTCTCGGAATCCTCGAGGAACACTTCGACGGTGCCCTGTTCCGTCCCATCGACCGCCATGGCCGAGTCGGCGCCCCCCGCGCCGGCAACGGTGCGGCCAGCCAACTCACCCCAGCCGCGGTCCGCCTCATCGTCAAACGCCGCTGCGCCGCCGCTGGCATCGACCCCAAGGACTACGCCGCCCACTCGCTGCGCTCCGGGTTCGCCACCCAAGCCAGCGCCAACGGCGCCGCCGAACGCGACGTCATGCGCCACGGCCGCTGGCGCTCCGTCACTGTCGCCCGCGGCTACGTCCAACGGGGCACCCTCTTTACCGACAACGCCGCCGGACGGTTGGGCCTATGACAGATCCAGCGATTGACTTGGACAGACCCGCGAGTTGGCCCGCGGAAATCCAGTCGCTGGTTTCGGAAGCGGTGCAACAATCCGACCTGAGCGAGCATGAAGCGCCTAGAAACGCCAGCCCACCGGCGGTGATGAACCAGGTAGCGGAGCCCGTCAACGACCTAGGACTCCGCCTTTATCACGGGACCCGGCTCCCGGCCCGAGAAGCCGGAGGGATAAGTAGGGACGGTCTCGCACCCACTTCCGCAGATCTGGCGAGGAGGCGACTGGCCAGCGCCTTGGAAGAGGGCACCATCACAGCCGACGAGGCAGCCGCGCTTGAGGCATCTCACCTGGGCGACGACGAGTGGAGGACCGGTCGGATCTTCTTCGCCACGTCACGCCTCGCGTTGGCGGATCCCGCTTTCGCTGCAGTGACCGAGCGCTGGGGGGGAGATGCTGCATTGGGAAACTAGTGACCACTTGCAACACAAACTCTCGAGAGTGGGCCATCCCTACGTCCTTACTGTGGCGGTTCCCATCGGTGACCTGGTGTTCTTGGGGCTGGATCTCTCACAGATGCTCATCGCGGCGGCGCTCCACTGGACTGACCGCGCGACCGAGGTTGCGGTCGTCCGTGCAGTTCGTGCGCACGAGGTCTTGTCCATGGACAGGTACCCGGGTGTGGGCGCTGAGTGAATCGGGGCTTGAGGAGCAAACCGTGGTGAGCGCAAAGGGCGATCTTGGCCGTCGTTGGGGTCGGTCGGGGCGTCGTGGATCATGCAGTTTCGCATCAGCCGGAGTGTGTCAAGTTGGGCAAGACGGTCGCTGTCGAACGCTCCCCCAGTCAGATCAGCGATGGTGCCGTGCTGAGCAGCCAGAGGGGTGTGCTTCACAGTGCCAATCGAGCACAAACCCGCTCGACGGAGCAGATCGAGACAGGCCGCGAGGTAGTCCTCATGGAGCGCAAGTGCATAGGGGACGCTCATCGCCCCGAGATGCCTGTCGGCGGAGCCCAGAATTCGTGAGGCCTCCTCCGTTGTCAGGTTGAGTCGTCCAATGTGATCGACCTCCGGGAAGACCTCAGGAAGGAGGTGGTTAGAGCCCTCCGTCAGCTTCAAAAGGTGCGCAGCCAACTGTGCACCGGCGAGCAACCCCATCATTGCGTTACTCGCCTCGACGCGCTTCTCCTCCCAGTCCCGGTACCCCGGGAACCGGACAACTTGCGAACCTGTCACCCACCGATCATTTCACCTAGTTCCGACAGGCTCAGGTCCGCCTCATTACGTCGGCCGCCTTGTGGTGACTTAGACGCCATGGGACCCCTCCCAGGCAACGGATAAAGCCGCCGCAGAGCATGCGGCACACGTCCAGAGCCGGTTAGCGTCATGACGCTAGAGAAGGGCGGCAGAGGTGTCAAACGGCAGACCCACGAGAAACGCTTGCAGGAGAACGCGATGTGCGCGCTGTTGAAGTCCGGCCTGGCCTCTGCAGAAGTCTCCCTTCACTGTGAATGCTTCGATCCTGAATGGGCCATTGCTGCCACTGCGGAAGCGGCTGTCCGTGAGTAGGACGCTCGCCAAACTGCCCCCAGCACCCAGGGTTCAGGCACCCCCCATTCGTCCTGCCTATCGGGTGCTGGGACGTGCCCACGCCTCGGTGCTTGGCTTGCTGGGTGCGGTCCAAGTCCTTGACGATGCGAGGCGCTCCTCGAACACGACCGCCAAGGGACGGATGTCCAAGGTGGAAGTCGACGTTGTGCGGTCGGCGATCGTGTTCACATCGGCGGGACTCGATGCAACCATGAAGCGGCTGGTGAATGACGTGGGCCGCGCGCTCGTCCCAAGGCCTGGAACGGGGGCACGTCATCAGTACGAACAGTATTTCAAGCAGTCGCTCGCTGCCTCAAGTATCGACGCACATCTGCGTGATGCAGTGATTGACCTTGACCCAACTACCAGACTGCTTGAGGTGTACCTCTCGGAACGCACGAGGTCGAGCTACCAAGGCAGCACTGATCTCAAGGCCCGAGTTCGTTCGGTGTTGGGCATCTCTAGGACCAGTGTTCCGGATGCCGATCTGGAGGAGTTGGACGAATTCTTCGTCGCCCGAAACGCCATCGCCCATGACATGGACCTGAAGGACCCCGCAACAGACTCAATCGCGCGGCACCATCGCGACGTCGAGGTAGTCGTCGGTCAGTGTGATCAGGTGTTTTCAGCAGCAGCGCAACTCATCGGAGGCGCCGCAGACGCTTACAAAAGAGCTGGTCTGTAGCAAGGCGACCTGGAGAAGTCGTTGCCCAAAGGCACCTCAGTGCTGACAGACTGCCGGATTGGAGTTCTGCGGCGACCCCGTGCGGGTGGGCAGGCAATGGGTCAGAAGAACGTTCTTACCTGGTAAGATGGAGATGCCTCCCGGAGGATCCGCTCCACAATTCGACGTTCGTGGCGCGTTAGAACCATACGCTCGATCCGCCTGCGGCTCACACGGAGGATCTCGTCCCCGTCGGGGTCGCTTGCATCATCAACCAACAGAGCAGCCCAAGGCGCGAATGCGACCTGGTCGAGCGCCAATGAGTACGATTCCCCCTCTAGACGCCCTACCCGGATCGATCCCCCGGAGCGATGCGGCTCAAGGGCACTGAATGCCTTAGCGACGTCCGGTAGTTCTGCTAGTTGGTCGGGAGACGGCTGCCCAAGTTCAATTCGATCCGCCAGGGGAGCAATGGCCCGGACGATACGCGCAGTAGTGCCCAGTGGTAGGCGCGCATGTCGTGGTGGTTCACCCTCAACCACGATGAACTCATAACGGATTAAGGGGTTGTCATCCAGCCATGCCGGGGACACCTTCGGGATCGGGCCCCGCTTCCTCAACTCACGGGATCGGCCCGGGCCGGCGCGTTTGCGTCTAGACAATCTGTTAACCTCGCATTCCGAAATCGACGGGGTCGCCACATCCATCGAGGAGATCCCGCGGACCGGGCAGCGAAGCAGCCCAGGAGTAGGGGTGCGCCGTTCGCGGGCAGCTTCCCCGAGTGAATGTCATCCGGGCAGGCCGTTGTAGGTGCGACAACCATTCCGCCTTTTCGCGATACACACATATGCAGGCGATTCCCATTTGTCGTGGATCCTCCTCGGTACCCCCGTGGTGGCGGTCATCGTCAGATGAACGGTGACGGCGTAGATTCCCTGTCTGTTCAGGCGTCGATCCATCTTCCTAGTCGACCGTTGAGGAACCAGGAGAGTCTTCGTATAGCCGACGTAGCCCGTCTGGTAGTACAGGGCGTGGCCCACATTGCGTAGTGGTCGTCGGTCGCTGTGTGCGTACTTCAACGCGATGGAGATCTTCATGCGCATCTGGATGTCTGGACTGCCGCTGCAACTGACGGCGATCTTCGAATCAAACCGGTGCCGTGTCGACGAGTAGTGCACGTCGCCGGACGTGACTCCACAGTTCAGTTCCGACAGCCCGGTGGGATCGGCATTGTTTTGGGGGTCTTCGGGGTAGGTGTAGGGGTTGGTGTTGCCGTCGGGGATGGGGTCGGTGGTGGTGAAGGTGCCGGCGACGGGGTTGTAGGTGCGTGCTCCCATGTGGGTGAGGCCGCTGGTGGGTTGGGTGGGGCGTTGCCAGGTGGCGAGGTAGCCGTAGAGGCTGCCGAAGGTGGCGAGGGTGGCTTTGGGGTCGTTGGGTGTGGTGGCGGGGGTTTGGGGGTTGCCGTATTCGTCGTAGTGGGTGAACGACGCGGCCCCGCCGGTGAGGCTGCGGTTGTTTGCTGGTGGTGGGGTGATGGTGGTTCGGGTGGTGGGGGTGGCGGGCAGGGTGACGGTGTTGTCGCCGTGGGGGTCGACGAGCGCGACCGTGCTCGCGTCACCACTCGCGGCGGGGTTGCTGCTGGTGGTGAGGGTGAGGGCGTTGGTGCCGTCGGGGGCGGGGAGGTATTGGGTGGTGGTGCCGTCCGATCCCTGGGTCCAGGCCGGCGCGTCGGTGCCTGGGTCGGGGTAGTGGTTGGTGATGTCGGCGGTGTCGGGCTGGTTGTCCGGTTGCAGGGCTTTGCGGACGGCGGTTGCGGCTGCGGCGGGGGTGTCGGGTTGGTGGGTGGTGGTGACGGTGAACGTGGTGGTCTGGTCGGCGCGGGCCATGGGGTCGCGGGTGAACACGGTCGCATCCCACGTCATGTCCTGGCTGGGGTCGATGGTGGTCTTGGTGGTGGTGTCTTGCGCGTCACCGCGGTACCCGGCGGCCGGGGGTGGGGGGCCGGGTTGGGGGTGGGCGGTGACGGTGACGGCGATGGCGTCGTCGGCGTAGTACCCGTAGCCGGTGGGGGTGCCGGTGGGGGAATCCGCCGACGGGGTGAACAGGGTGCGCCCGAATGCGTCATACACATATCCGGTGTCGTGGCTGCCGCGGCGTTGCTGGTTCACGGCGGTTCCGGCGGCGGAGTCGACGGCGGTCAGGGTTTGGGAGGCGGCGTTGAAGGTGCGGGACAGTAGTTGTTCCCCGCTGTCGGGGGTGCAGGTGGCGCCGGTCTTGGCGGTGCTGGTCAGGGTGCCGAGTTGGAATCGGGTGTGGGGTTTGTTCGATGCGGTGTTGAACACGTACCGGCGGATGCGGCAGGTGTCGGCTCCTGACAGGTATGCCTCCCCGGCTTGCATGACCCGGGTCAATCGCCCGGCGTGGTCATAGGTGAACGATTCCACCGCCGCGGGGTTGGTCGACCCCAACGCGCGGGTGGTGGGGGTGGACGTGGAGGTTTTCTCCACCACCCGGCCCATGCCGTCGAAGACCTGGCTGTAGGCGGCGACGAGTGTCCCGTCGTCGGCGGTGTGGGTCAGGCTGGTGGTGTGACCGACCGCGTCCACACTGGTGGCACTGGTCACCCCCGTCACCCCACGGGTGGTGGGCGCGGCTGCGGCGTCCCAACTGGTGGTCACGGTGTCCCCTCCCCCGGTGCGCGCCAACACCGCTTGCGCGGCCTGGGTGGAGGGGGTGAACGTGGTCGAGGTCGGCAGCCCGCGGAAGTCGGTGTCGGAGTCGTAGCCGATCCCGATACGGGCCTGGCCGGTGTCGACCACCTCGACCTGACCGGTGGCGTTGTAGCCGGTGGTCGTGACCACCCCATGAACGTCGGTCGAGGATGTGGCCCGGCCCCAGGAGTCGTAACCGACCTGCACCGATTGCGAGCCGACCGCCCCGGTCGCGTCGCGGCCCGCGGCGGTGGACACCGACGTCGCCGCACCGGTGGCCGGGTCGTAGGCGATGGTGGTGGCGGGCACCGGCACGCTGGCGGGGAACCCGTCGCGCGCGGTCCCCGACTCGGTCACCGTCGTGGTGACCGGCAGCCCGGCGGCGTTGTAACTGGTGGCCGACGTCGCTGAGGCGCCACCAGCAGTCGAGGTGGCAGCAGTTTCGGCGCCGTCGATGGTGTACCCGGTGACCGCGGTCGACACCTTAGCGGCGGATCCGCCGGCCGGGGCAGCAGCCATCGCCACCCGGCACGGCAACCCCGCCCACGCAGCGGCTTCCCCACCGCGGGCCTGCCCGCAGGTGGCGCCGGGACCGTAGTAGTCGGTGTCCGTCGCGCCGGCCGAATCCAGGCCGGTACCCACACCGGAGGTGGCTGTCGGGTTCCCCGAGGGGTCGTAGAGGCCGGTCTGGACCTGGGTTCCGGCCTGCCCCGCCAGAGCCTGGGTGCGCGAGACCCCAGCGGTCACCGGGACCGCGGCGATCGTGGCCGCCCGCAAATCCCACCCCGAGGCGGTGCCGGGTTCCTGCGGGGTGTAGTCGGTGTAGGTGGCTTCGGTGCGCACACTGGCATCCCGCAACTCCACCCCGGACTCCAATCGACCGGAACCGGTCAAGACCGCGCCGAGGGGAACGACGAGGTCGCTTTGGCTGGTGGGCAGCCGGTACGGCAACCCGGTATCCGGGGCGATCGCATTGTGGGGCGCGTCCTGATCGTAGGCCGTCGTCGACACGGTGCGGGTGGCCCGCACCTGCCCGTTGTCGTCCACGGTGTCCGTCGCCGCACTGGCCACGGCCGTCACCAACGGCGGATCGTCGCTGTCGCGTTGCACCTGGGTGGACAACGCCACTCCACGTTCGCCGATCGACGGCAACGCGCACACCGCCGCCGCCGCTTGGCAGGTGTCGGAGGTGATCAGGGCCAGGTTCGCCCCCGACACCATCCGCCCCACGGTGCCTAGGGGCGCGTAGACGATCGAGTCGACCAACCACTGGTCCGCCCCATACTGGGCGGTCAAGACATTGCGGCCCGTGGCGTCGTAGCCGCTGATGGTGGCATGGCGCCACGCCTGCGCGTCGGGATGCTCGCCGGGGTCGAATCCGGGATCGAACACCGCCACCGCCCCCCGCATCACCGGGGCGTCGACCGTCCCCAACCAGCCAGTGGCCGCGGTCGTGGTCAGGTCCGGCAGTCCGTCACCAGACAGCGGGGTGTCGTAGACGACGCGGGCCACGGCATCCCCACCCGTGGAGTCCCCGGCGGGTCGAGGGGTGGTGGCGGTGATCACCCGACCAGTGTCGTCGTAGGCCATGGTGGTGGCCGCCAACCCCGGGTGGCCGTCGACCAGCCCGGAGGCGGGTTGATACGCCTCGAGCAGGCCGTCGTCGGTGTAGGTGTAGCCGGTGACCAGATCCCCGGCGGCATCCGACAGCCTGTCTTGTGGGTTCCACGTCCGGGTGAGCCGGTCGTTGTCGTAGTCATAGACCGCGACCACCCGCTCACGCATCGCGTCGGTGTCGGGGTCGTAAGCCCGTAACCGCACCTGGGTCCAGCGGCCGTCGCTGATGTCGGCGACCAGGGTGCGGCACCCCGCCTGATCCCACACCCCTGCTACCCCGCCAGTGGTCAGGCGGGTGGCGCAGGTATCCCCGCCTGTGACCCCGGTGGACACCGCCTGCACCCGGTGGTCTTGGAAGTCTCCTGACCAGGCAGCGGCGGTGCGGCCCTCACCGGGTGAGGTCACCTTCTGCGCGATCCAGGTTCCACCGTCCTTGGTGAAGGTGGTGATGGTGCCGTCGGCGTCGTTGACCCGAAGGGTGTCAGCGTCGACCACCTCCACGCTGGAGCCGGTGGCCTTGTCCACCGCCACCGGCTGGTAGGTCCCGGTCCGCCCGGCGGGGCGGGTGAAGACCTCCACCGACCCGTCCACGGACTGCACCCCGATCCAGCCCGGGGCGTGATCATCGGCGGGGGTGGAGTGGTCGGCGATGTGGGCCCCGGACGCGCCACCGAAGGTGAACCCGCCGGCCCATCCGGTGCCGAACACCCCCCACCCCGCAGCACCAGGGGTGGTGGCGGTGCGGGTGGACCACACCCGCCGCAGCGCCAGCGTCTGCCCGTAGCCGTCGTCAGTGACGTCAGTGGCACCCACCTGATATTCACCGGTGGCAGCGAACGCGGTGCCCGGTCCGATGCCGACTGCTGCCGCACCGGGTACACCCGCCGCCGAGGGTTGCACGATCAGGCGCCGTTCATAGACCCGCCCCGGGCCGTACTCCACCTGCACCTGCCACCACCCGGCAGCCACGGTCGTGGTGTCCCAGTCATAGGCGACCAGTGACGCATCCCCGGCCACCGTGACCGGCACACTTCCCAGGTCCTGCCAGGCGGTGTCGCCGACTGGGCGGGCGCGCACCGTCGCGGTGGTGTCGCCGTCGTCGTGGCGGGCCGACGCCGTGATCGCCACCCGACCCGCGATCGACGCATCCACGGCGGGGGCGGTGATAGCGCCGTTGCCCAACCGCAGCGTCATCTGGGTGGTGGCGGTGTTGCCCCACCGGTCCCGGCTGGTCACGGTCACCTCATGGGACCCCTCCGAAGGGGTCGGCCACGTCCACGACCCCGTCAGCCCGGCCCCGGTCGCGGGCACCGTGGCGGTGCGGCCGTCGACGGTGACGGTAAACGACTCCACCGCTTCGCTACTGGTCAACGCCAGCGAGTAGGTGGCGTCGGGGTCGAACGGGTTCCACGCCTCCGGGTTCAACGCCCCACCCGGGGACGCCGACGCGGCCACCTGGGGGGCGGCGAGTTGGTTCTTGACCGTGAACGCCGCTCCGGTGTGCCCGGCGTCGGAGGGTTGCCACACCCCCGAGGCGTCCTTGACCCGTAACCCCCACGTGTAACGGCGACCATGCACCACCTTGTCGACGGGCACCGCGCCGGACACCGCCACTGGTTGGCCGTTCTTGGAATCACAGTCGGGGGAATCCACACACCGCATCGGCACCGTGAACGTCTCACCAGCGGCAGTGACTCGCGCCTCCACCACCAGCTTCTGACCGGGGTTGGTATCCACCACACTGCCCGTCACCACCGGTGCGGCGACCTGACCATCAATCAGACCCTGCACCCCGGTGGAACGCACCGTCGGCTGGGAGTTCATCGTGAACGTGGAATGCCCCCACTTGCCCGCCGGCGCCACGACCTTGTCCTGACCAACCCACTTCACGGGGATCCACCACACCTCATAGGACTTGCCCCACACCAGATCCTCGTTCAAGGTCACCGACACGTTCGCCGAGGTACCCGCCCTTGGGGCGCCTTCCTGCATGATGATCGTGCCGTCAGGACGTCTCACCCACACCCCCAACGCCACCTTCGCCGCATCACCGGATGGGTCCTTCACCGGCGCGGTGAACGTCGGCCGCTTACTGGTCACCACCGACGGCGTCCCATCCAGCGGGCTGATACTGCCGTAGCCGGCAAACACCGGCGGCAACGTGAACCCGATCAACATCCGAGGCTGCCGGTTCGGATCGGTCTGCCGCAACGACCCGAAATGCCGGTAGGCGTGGATGTTGCCCTCATCAGCGGCCCGCACCAGCAACCCATACGCCGACGCCGGGTTATCGGCCCACTGCTGAAGAATCTGACCGATCTTGCTCACGTCGTTCCACACCATGTCGGCCGCCGTCGGGCACCCCGACTGCGCCCACTCACCACCGAACGCCTGGCTGCTGGAGTCTTGGTTCTCGCCGTCCGCGGCCGGGCGGGTCGCCCACGTCAAGTTCGCGAAGTTGTTGCCCGGCACCGCCTCAGTCAACCGCTGCACCAGCACGTTCGCCTTCGGGCTACACCCCCACGCGAAGTCGTTCCACAACGCCAACCCGCCGCCCAGGACCACCGACCCGTTGATCGGCGACGTGTTGAACCGCAGATACGTGCGATACGCCTGAGCGACATCACCCAACGACCCAGCCGCCAACGTGGTCGAGGTCATGTCCGGCTTCTCGTTCGGAGTCCCCCGATACAGCGACATCGCGTTCACCGCCCACAACCCCACCAACGCCCGCACCGAACCGTCCCCTACCCGATCCGCCGTGCGTTGCGGGACCTCAGCGACCAAGCGCTGTTCATCACCGCGCCCCGTCAGCCGCCACCGCGCCGACACCGACACCCGCGGCACCACCCCACCACGTTTCGTCGCGGTCGAGGCCACCTCCGCGGGCAACACCGAACCCACCACCTCCCCATCATCATCGACCAGCTGAGCCAAACCCCCACGCACTCGCCACCGCGCCCCACCCGAGGCATCCACCGGCACCACCCACCGACGCCGCCCACCGGTCGGCCACGACATCAACGGACCCAGCGGTGTCGTCGTCACCTCCACCCGGCCGTAATCCACCACCCCACTACGAGTCCGGGCAGGCCCATCACCAACAGCAGCGGCCACCCCCAGCCGGCTGCCCGGCCCACCGGAGTCCCCCACACGAATCAGAGCCTCACCATCGCCCGCTTCCGCGCGCACCCGAAACGGCACCGCCGACACCTGCGGCGACAACCACCGCCCCGACCGGTCCCACTCATCATCAAGATCCACCCACCGGCCATCCACCCGGGCATGCACCGGCCACGGCCACACCCGCGCCTCGAACCCGCCGTCAGGCGCAGCCGACACCTCCCCCGTCGCCCACGACAACCGATCCACCCGAAGCGCCGTGCCCAGCGACACCGCCCGCGACCCCGCCGCAGTCAACGCCCGAACATCACCAGCATCAAACGCAGAACCCCGCGCCCGCGACACCAACCGCAACGACCGCCGCTGCGACACCGACAACCCCCGCCCCGACCGCACCAACCGCGTCAAGCGACGCCGCTCACCCCCCGACAACCCCCGCAACGAATCCCGACCCGAGCCCACCACCGACGACGGAAGAGACTCCTGCGCAGTCCCACGTCCAGAGGCCGCAACAGCAGGCCCAGCCGCAGACGCGGCAGAACTCGCCCCCGCCGGCACCGTCAGTCCAGCCGCCATCAACCCAGACACGACACCAAACACCACCACCCGCAGCAGCAGCCGAACCCGCACCAACACCCCGTTGCCCCGTTCACGTCTTCCTGTCACGCCCGATGCGGCGCGATCCACCTCGACCTAACCACGCCTAACACCACCAAGACGCGCCGACATCGCGACCGGCCCCAAATGTCCGGAACTGAACCCCGGACAGCCACGACGCCATAGAAGAACAGGGAGATTAGGATGCTCGACTTCGGTGTCATGCCCCCCCGGGGGGCCGCCCGTTGCCCCGCCACCCCGAGAACACGCATCACCCGCAGGGGTTGGGCAGACTTGTGGACATGGGCCTAGTCATCGAGTTCCCAGCGAGGCTGCCCACGTCGCGAGAATGGCCAACGACCTGACTGCGGCGGGGCAGATTCACGAGGCGGGTCTGCACGACGTGGCGATGTGGCGTCGTCGCGCCCGCGCGGCCGCCCGATCGATCGGGAGACCGGTCAAGACAATGGCCCACGGCGACGAAGCCTGGGCGATCCTGACGGACTGGCCGCGTGACGCCGACGAACAGCGCGTCAACGATGAAGCGGTGCGCGCCGCCATGGCCGCGATGACCATCGGCCCACTCGGCTGACGTCTGGCATCGGGGGATTATGGATCTGCGAACGTGGTGGCGCGAGCAGCGCCTGGCCGGAGACCAACGTGCCGGCAGTTGGGTGCGCGGCAGGGTACGCCGCACCCAGTACGCCTACCCGCGCCGCAACTGGGTTCCGCATCTGAGCGTGACCGTAGTCGCGTGGCTGCTCATTTGGGCTGGCTCGACCACCATTCCCGGGGAATACGTTCGCGGCCTGACCGTGGGAATGGCGGCTACGACCATCGTTGCCATGCAGTGGGTCTGCATCCTGCAAGCCACCGGAACCGCCAGCCTGGCCATGGGTGAGCAGGCCGAGCAGTGGACCGCCAGCGTGCTGCGCGGACTTCCCGGACGGCGGCTGGCCAACCACCTGAAACTCCGGGCAACCGACATTGATCACGTCCTGGTCGGCTGCAACGGCCTCTACGCCGTGGAACCCAAGTGGACAGCAACTGCACCCAGCCCCGAAAATGGCGAGCCAAGGCCGCCAGACAGGCAGCCCGCAACGCCAAAGACCTCGGTCTGTGGAACCAGACGCGGCTCTACGGCCCAGCGCAGCCGGTCGTGATGATCTGGGGTCCGGGCAGTCGGGATCTGCCGCCGGCGTGAACTGTCGAGGTCGTCCCCATGCTGGTCGGTGCCGACGCAACCGCTAGGTGGGATGCAGTAAGCCACCCCCATCTGCTCTCGGCCGCCGACGTTGACACCGCATGGCAGCGGCTGCCTCAGCGATGCGCCGCCACTCATCCCCTAGAGGAAGCCGTTCCGCCATCACCCCTCGACATCTAGCGGGCGGCCAGAACCTCGAGGAGTTGGGCGGCCAGGACCGGGTCGAGCGTTCCGGCCGCGAGCGCTCGGTCCGCCGTGCGCCGCGCCAGCGCCCGGTAAGCGTCACCCATCGCCGGTGACACCTGCTCCAACTCCGCCAGGTGGGCCGCAACCGTGCCGGAGTCGCCCCGGGAGACGGGGCCGGTGAGGGCGCGGTCGCCGTAGGCCAAGGCGTTGTCCAATGCCGCCGCGAGCAGCGGTCCGAGCATTCGCGCGGGTTCACTCACGCCGGCGAGGCTGAGCAGATCCATGGACTCCGCCACCAACGTGATCATGTGGTTGGCGCTGTGTGCCAACGCGGCGTGATACAGCGAGCGGCGATCTTCGGCGACGATCATCGGCTCGCCACCCATCTCGACCACCAGGGCACACGCGACGGCCTCCAGTTGGGGCGGAGCGGTCACCCCGAACGGGCATCCGACCAACCGGTCGACGTCGCCGGGGCGGCCGGTCAGCGTCATCACCGGATGCAGGGCCAGGGGCAGGACCTCGCGTAACGGCGCCAGAGCGGTGATCCCGTAACGCCCCGAGGAGTGCGCCACGAACTGTCCCGGGCGGGCCCACTGCTCATGATCGATCGCTTCGACCAGACCAGGCAGCTCGTCGTCGGGGACGGTGAGAAGCACCAGGTCGGCGGCCTCGAACACCTGCGCCACATCGACCAAGGGGACGCCCGGCAACATCTCGGCCGCGCGCCTGCGACTACGTTCGGAGACCGCATGGGCGGCCACGACCCGGTGACCGGCGCGGTCCAGGGCAGCGGCCAGGACCGAGCCGGCGCGGCCCACTCCGACCACTCCCACGCTCAGGCGGGGCGGGCTATCCGGGACGGGATCGGTCACGACTGCTCCCCTTGCGGTCCCGGCTGCATCCAACGCCGGTTTCCTGCTTCGGAGACGGCGGCCAGAGCCCGGGCGTTCTGGGCTTCGGCCAGTTCGCGGGCTTCTGCAGCGCCTCGATGCAGTGCCTGGACCGACACCGGGCCGGGCACGGAGTCGACGTACATCGATGCCAAGCCCAGGCGTCGCTGCCACGGCCCTTGCCGGACCCGCACGGACTGAGTGCGCGCGTGGGGGACGACCGCCAGTCGGTTGACGAACCGTCCCCGCTCGGTGACGAACACCTGATCCGTGTGCCCCACCCCCAGCCGACGGAACTGGATCCATGCCCGTCTGGCCGCCTGCGGCGGCGCAGGGGTGAGCGGGATGGCGCGCGCGTCCACGCCGGGCAGCACCCGCTCGACCACCGCCACCGCGACGGCGTAAGGGGCCACGGGCAGCAACACCTGCTCGATGTTGCGCTCGCGGTCGTCGTCCCCAGCGGCACCCATACCGGCGACGTTCAAGCGCACTCGGACCCAGTCGCGGCGCCGCCACAACCAGGACTGCTCGAACTCGATCGCCTGCACCCGACCGGGTGGGATGGTCTGGGACTGAACCTGGAACAGGCCGGAGCGAAGCCGCAGGCCGTCCGCTGATTCGGCGACGGTGAAGTCGTAATAGCGAGCGAACTCGACGCCGATCATCACCAGGGGGATCCCACCGAAGAGCAGAAAGAACAGTCCGACCGGGCCGGCCGAGATCCAGGTGGTCGTCACCACCATCACCGTGACAAGGACGATCAGGACGGTGGAGCCGCGCAGCGCCAGGGACCAGGCGAGGTCCCGGGCGGGAACGGTGACCAGCGCGCTCTGCGGGGCCTCCCCCACGTCGGGATGCAGCCCAGCGGCGCGGGCGATGGTCTCGTTGCGCAACTCCTGCGCCTGCGTGAGGGTCAGGTACTGGATCTGGGCTTTGGAGTCGCCGACACCGCCGACCTCGACGGTGATTCCGGCCATCCCGAACAGCCGGGCGACCAGCGGCTGGACCACCTCGACCCCCTGCAGTCGGGACAGTTGGAGGCGCCGTTCCCGACGGGTCAGCACACCCGAGGCCAGCCGAAGGTCCCCTTCGTCGTCGAACCAGAACGTGAATCGCTGCCACGACAGGAACTGGAAGGCGCACGTGATCACCGCGACGAGGACGGCCACGACGATCACCCCCAACGCGCCAGCGAGGACCGGGACCTGGGCCACGAACTGTCCCAGGGCCGCCACGCCGATGACGATCGCTACCGGCAACATCCGCACCGCGTGCACGACGGGGGTGACGGGATGAGTCCGGCGCGGTTCGGTGGCACCCGTGCGAGTGGGAGCCACAGGCCGCGGCGGGGGCGGAAGGCTCATAGCCCGGCGGACCGCGCTTCGCCCGCGGCCGCGAGGCGGTCGCGCAGGTGGGCGGCGACTTCCGGGGTCAGGCCGGGGATTCCGGCGTCAGTGGTGGCTGCTGCGGTGTGCAGTTTCACCGTCGCCAGCCCCAGCCACCGGTCGATCGGGCCGGCGACCAGATCGACCAACTGCATCCGGCCGTAGGGGACGATGACCAGCCGTTTGAACAGGACGCCTGAGGTGACCAACAGGTCGTCCTCCCGCTCGACGTAGCCGTAGTTGGACACCCTCCGACCGACCAGCCACCACATCCAGATGCCCACCGCCAAGCCGACACCAACGGCCAGGGCCGCCAGCGCGGGCACTCCTTGGGTCACCGCGATCACAACCAGTACGACGGTGATCGGAACGATGAAAAGGGTGGCAGTGAGCCGCCACGCCGTCGCCAGTCGTGGCGAGACGCGCTGCCAGTTCTCGGTCGGCGGGGCGAAGGCGATGCTCACGCCGTCCAGGCTATCGCCGCGCGCCCGGCGCGCGGCGACAGCGTCGTCAGGACGGGTGGAGCGGCGACTCCGCCGCGGGTACCTGCTCTTGGCTCGAGGCCCCCGGCACCGCCGCGCCGCTCGGATGCAGCGGGGTGACGCCCGGAGCCGATCCGGCTACCGCGGAGGCGGGGACCATGGCCGGGTGCAACGGCGTGGACAGCGCGACGTTCGATGCCGCTGCCGTCCCACTGGTCGGGGATGCCGTGGGATGCAGCGGGGTGCCGGTCGGCTCGCTGCCGGGTGTCGGGCCGGGAGCCGCCTGGGTCGGCTGCTGGGGATGCAGCGGCGTGCTGCTCGGCTGCGGGGAACCCGGCGACACCGGCTGCGGATGCAACGGCGTGCTGCTGGGGGTCGGCTGCGGCTCCACGCTGGGTCCGGCCGTCGCATCGTGCGATGACTGCGGCACGGGCACCGGCGGCTGCGCAGTGTCGCGCTCGGGGGTGGGATCCGGGGTGGTCGAGATGTCGGGGTCGACCGCAGGGCGACCCGATGTACCGGACTCCGGGGGATCGTCGTGACGTGAAACGTCGGGCTGCGGCCGCTCCTCGTCATCGCGGTCCCCGTCGTGGTCCGACCCATGGTCCCCGTCGTGGTCCGACCCATGGTCCCCGCCCCGGTCGGACGGGGTCTCGGTGTCCTCCCCCGGCGCGTCCGGGTCGCCGGAGTGGTCGGTGGGAACTGATGGCGGCTCGGGGGCAGGGTCGTCCGGGGTTGTCGGAGTGTCCGGGGTCGACGGCTTCCCGGGCTCGGTCGGCTCGTCCGGTGGGTCGGTGGGATCGGTCTCGGTCGGCTGATCGGCGGGAGCGCCGTCGCCGCCGTCGGTCGGCTCGGTCGGCTGGTCGGATCCCTGTTCCTGATGGTCCTCCTGCGGCACGGGCGGGTCGTCGGCCGGCTGCGGATCCGCGGCCACCGGCTCCAGCGACGGTTCGTCGTGCGGATCGCGCGTGACCATTCCGGCCGACGCTTTCAACCCCGGCGGTGTCGCTTCACCGGGGTCGGCGTGGGCGATGCCGGCTCCCAGGAGCAGGCCACCTCCCACGACGACCAGCCCGGCCGGAATCGTCAGGTACCTCGTTGACATGTCATTCCCCCTTGTTGATGAACGGTTCGAAAGTGTCGGGATCGTGGGCAGAGGTGACGCGGAACAGAGCGTCGGACAGGCTGTCGGACAACGAGACCCGCCAGTCGTCGTCGGACCAGACCACCGGGACCTCGTAGACGACCTGTTGGCCCTGCGGCGTGGTCACGAGGAGTTCGACGGTGGTCACGGACTGCGGGCGGAAGTCGCGGATGCGCCATCCGGTCATCTCGCCGGTGGGCGCCAGGACCGGGTCGCCGCGTTCGACGGCCTCGGCCGCCAACCCGGCCGTCTTTGCGGCCTGCCGGTACTGCTGCTCGGTCCGTTCCACCAGGTCCTCCCCGCCGATCACCTGTTCGGTGATGGTGGGAGTGAACACCCGGGGACCGGTGTACGGATCGATGTGGGTCGAGATGTGGACGGCGGCGAGCGCCGCCCCTTGTGGATCACGGCTGAACCCGGTGGAGCGTCGGTCGGTGAACTGTTCCGGTCCATGGGCGTCGCTCACCGGGAGGGCCGCTCCCTGCCACGGCATGGCCATCACATCGCGGGGGGCTGGGGTGGGGTCCGCGGCCGAGGGCGGGGCGGACGTCGTGGGCGACGGAGGTGCCGCGCTCGCGGGCTGCGACGTCGGTACCGGTGCCGGCATCGAGAGCCGGAAGGCGAGCAGCCCCAGGACCCCCACCACGATGATGGCCAGCAGCCCGCCGGCCACGAACCGGGTCCACTCGGGCCGCCACGTGAGTCTCGGTTCCGGGCGCAGTGGCGCCTCGTCGAAGAGGTCCCGGACGTCGTGCGGGTCGGGCACCGAGTCGTCGGTCCCGGGGGCGCCGGTCCAGCCGGTCCCCGTCACATCGTCGTCGGCCCAGACCGGCTCATCACCCGGCCGTATGCGAACGCTCATCTGATCCCCCGTTCAGCGCGATGACTGTGCGCCGCGGGGCTGGTCGCGGGGCACACGGGGGGTCGGGATCAGTGACGTTGCCGACAGCGCAGCTACGGCGCGCGGTGGGAGCGGTCACGCACCGTCAGCTGGATGAGCGCGGCACGAAGCCCAGCCCGGACACCCAACGCGGCCAGGCGCTGCGGGGTGAGTGCCGCCGAAGGCGGTGTATCGAAGCCCGCCCAGGTCGACCCCCACCCCGGTGTCCCAGGCGCCGACCGGAGGAGGCCTTGGCTTCGATACGCCGCTGCGCGGCTACTCACCCCGCGGCCCGGGAAAGCCCAGCCACCACCCCGCGGCCGGAAAACCCAGCCCGGACACCCAACGCGGCCAGGCGCTGCGGGGTGAGTGCCGCCGAAGGC
>CAZVYU010000011.1:0-36934 GCA_964631645.1 uncultured Actinomycetes bacterium | reverse complement strand
GTCGTCACCCAGACCGAGGGCGACCCCGCCGATGACGTCATCGAAGGAGTGCGCGTCGTGCGCTACCCGCGGCGACCGGGCGACCTGGAGTTCCGCGCCGACACCATGCTTGCGTGGGTCAAGGGACTTGATCACGCGCTGGACCAAGGAATCGTCCGGCTCGCCGGGTCAGCGCCGGTCGACGTGATCCACGGGCACGACTGGATGGTGACCACAGCCGTCGCCACGGCGCAGCGATCGTGGCAGGTCCCCGTCGTCGCCACCCTGCACGCCACCGAGGCGGGCCGGCACCAGGGCTGGTTGCCCAACGCCCTGTCCCGCGAGGTGCACGCCCGGGAATGGGAATTGGCCCATCGGGCCACCCGAGTGATCTCCTGCTCCGCCCACATGGGCTGGGAGGTCCATCGGCTGTTCGACGTCCCACAGAACCGCGTGGACGTCATCCCCAACGGCATCGATCTGCGGGAGTGGCAGGTCGACGCCGATGCCCGTCACGTGGCCCGCGCCACCTTCGCGGGAACGGACCCCTTGATCGTCTTCGCCGGGCGCCTGGAGTGGGAGAAGGGGGTGCATACCCTCATCGAGGCCATGCCGCTGCTGCATCGCACGATGCCCGATGCCCGTCTGGTGATCGCCGGAAAGGGCGGTCGCGAAGCCGAGCTGATCGAGGCCGCCCGCGTCACCGGAGTCGGTGATCGGATCCGGTTCACCGGATGGCTGCCCGAGGGCGACCTGCATGCCCTGGTGGCGGCCGCTGACGTCGCGGTCGTCCCCAGCCTGTACGAACCCTTCGGACTCGTCGCGCTGGAAGCCGCCGCCCTGGACACGCCCATCGTGGTCGCCCGGACCGGAGGCCTCGCCGAGATCGCCGACGGGGACCGGGTCGCCCTCACCTTCACCGCCGACGACCCGGCCGACCTGGCCGCGGTTCTGTCTCAGGCTCTGTCGGACCCGGTCGCAGCCGCCGGTCGGGCGTCCCACGCCCGTCAGGCGCTCACCCGGATCTACGACTGGAATCTGGTCGCGGCACGGACGGTGGGCAGCTACGAGTCGGCGGTTGCCTCGTTCGACGGCGCTCCTGACGTTCCGCCGGCTCCGACACCGCCTTCGGGCAATCTGCTGGTGGCCACTTCCTGAGCAGCCACACTGGTCTTGCGGGCGATGTCAGCAAGAGCCGCCCGGGTGGTCGCGTTCGCTTCGTACATCTCGACCCGGTTCTTCAGCACGCGCGCCGGCACCCCGCCAGCGATGCTGAACGGCGGCAGATCACTGCGCACCACCGCATGCGCGGCGATGACCGAACCGGCGCCGACGTTGCACCCGCGCAGGACCGTGGCCTTGGCCCCGATCCATACGTCCGCACCGATCCGGACGGGGGACTTCACAATGCCCTGGTCCTTGATCGGCACGTGGATGTCATCGGTGACGTGGTCGAAGTCGCACATGTACACCCAGTCGGCGACGATCGTTCCGGCGCCGATTTCGATGTCCAGGTAACAGTTGATCGTGTTGTCCCGGCCGAACACGCACTTGTCGCCGATCGTCAGGACGCCCTCGTGACAGCGCAACCGGTTCTCGTCCCCGACGTGGACGAACCGGCCCAGGATCAGTTGCCCATAACCGGGCCGGGCCCAGACCTCGACCCGCTTGCCCAGGAAGACGATGCCGGCGGTGATGACGTGCGGGTTACGGATCTTGAACCAGAAGAACCGCCAGTAACGGATCAGATACCACCACGACCACGCCCGGTTGCGGATCACCCACCGCAACGAATCGCGGGTGAGGAACCGGGCTTGCCGCGGATCACGCGCCATGGTCAGGGTTTGCGGCCGGTCACGGACACGTTGTAGAACCAGCGGTCCGGGACCACCGCCGACCACACGTGCGCGTCCAGCCAATTCAGGCCCACCCAGCCGCGGTACGCGAACTGGAACCAGTTCCAGCCCAGCGATCCCGGCCGCACCGCCGCCTCGACCGTTCGGATGGGCCAGCCGAACCAGGATGCGGTGAACTCGTCGGTCGCCGTCGCCACGTCCACCGCGCCCGCACGGAGGCACAGGCGGGCGAGTTCGTCGGGATCGAACGTGTGCAGGTCGACCACGGCTTCCAGCGCCGCCTCGCGCTCCGACTCCTTGATCTCGGATTCCGGTCGGCCGTAGCGGCCGCGCAGGCCGGGCAGCCGGAGCGCCCGCGTGGTCGTGGCCCACGTCCACTGGGACAGCTTGCGGGCGATCACGTCGCCCTCGGCAGTGGGCTCACCCGCGAACACGAACCGGCCCCCCGGCTTCAGAACGCGCAACACCTCGCGCATGGCGACGTCGAGGTCGGGGATGTGGTGCAGCACCGCGTGACCACACACCAGATCGAAGCTGTTGTCCGGGAAGGGCAGATCCTCGGCGTCGGACACCGCCCCTTCCAGGCTCAGGTCCAGCTGCGTCCCGTTGCGCAGCGCCGCATCAACCATCCCCGGGGACAGGTCGGTCACCGTCGCCTGCTCGATCAGTCCGGCCAGCATCAGGTTGAGCGTGAAGAACCCGGTCCCGGCACCGATCTCCAGCGAGGTCGGATACGGCTCCGCCGCAACACCTGCGACATGTTCGAACCGGGCCTGCACCAGGCTGATGCACCGTTCGTCGTACGAGATGCTCCACTTGTCGTCGTAGGTGGATGCTTCCCAGTCGTGGTAGATGATGTTCGCCAGTTTGGGGTCGTCCCAGGCACGTTCGATGTCCTCGGCACTGGGCTTGCCGGCGGCCTTGCCGGTGGGGGTTCCCGTTTCGGGTTGGGTTGCGGTCATCGTCCGCTGAACTCCGCCTTGCCGGGACCGTTCTCGACGAACGAGTTCATCCCGTCGCGCCGGTCCTGGGTGGCGAACAGTGCGGCGAACTGCACCCGCTCGATCTCCAGGCCGGTGGTCAGGTCGACCTCCAGTCCGCGGTCGATCGCCTCTTTCGCTGCCCGCAGCGCATAAGGCGGACCGGCCGCCAGCCGCTGCGCCAGCGCCATGGCCGCGTCGAGCACGTCGTCGGGTGCGACCACCTGGTTGACCAGGCCGATGGCCAGCGCCTCGGCGGCATCGACGAAGCGACCGGTGAAGATCAGGTCCTTGGCTCGGGCGGGCCCGACCAGACGGGTGAGCCGCTGGGTACCACCGGCGCCGGGGATGATCCCGAGCAGGATCTCGGGTTGGCCCAACCGGGCGTTGTCACCGCACACGCGCAGGTCGCAGCACAGCGCGAGTTCGCAGCCGCCGCCAAGCGCGTAGCCGGTGATCGCCGCGATAGTCGGCTTGGGGATCCGGGCGACCGCCGAGAAACAGTCGGTGAGGTCCACCGAGTTGTCCACGGCGTCGGTGTAGTCCCAGTCCGCCATCTCCTTGACGTCCGCACCGGCCGCGAACACCTTGGGCCCGCCGTACAGCACCACGGCCCGCACGTCGGGGCGGTCGGTGACCTCGCGGGACAGGTCCCGGATCTCCTTCTGCACAGCGGTACTGAGCGCATTCATCGGCGGCCGGTTCAGGCGGATGACCGCCACCCCGGCGTCGACCTCGAGCGTCACGAACTCGCCCACTTCCGCCTCCAGCTCCCGGCTCGCACGAGCCGCCCCTAGAGGGTACTTGGCCCTGCGGCGGCCCCATGAGGCGCGACCGGATCAGGGAACCACTTCGAAGACCACCAATGAGTGCGGGCTCAACATGATGTCCGCGCCGGCCGGCTCGACCGCCAGGCTCGGCGTCTCGTGCTCGTCGGTGGTGTCCAGCACCCGGCGGTACTTCTCACCGCACGGCGGACCCGGCAGGACGAAGGAACGGTGGTGGTCGCCGGAGTGGATGAGGATCAGGTACGACGCGTCGACTTCCTGGCGGCCCCACTGGTCGCGTGCCCGTAGCGTCCCCGACAGGAACATGCCGATCGTGCGGGTCTCGCCGCTGTTCCACTCCTCGGCGCTGAATTCGTGGCCGTCCGGACCGATCCACGCCAGGTCCTTCTGACCCGCGTCGTCGACCGGCTCGCCGCGGAAGTAGTACCGCTGCCGGAACACCGCGTGCTCGCGACGCATCTGCATGACTTTGCGGGCGAATGTCAGCAGTTCCTTCTGCCAGGGCTGCAGCCGCCAGTCGACCCAGGAGATCTCGTTGTCCTGGCAGTAGGCGTTGTTGTTGCCGCCCTGCGTCCGGCCCAACTCGTCGCCCATGGTGATCATGGGCACCCCGCTGGACAGCACCAGGGTCGCGAACAGATTGCGGATCTGGCGGTGCCGCAGCCGGTTGATCTCGACGTCGGAGGTCTCCCCCTCGACGCCGCAGTTCCAACTGCGGTTGTCGTTATTGCCGTCGGCGTTGCCTTCGCCATTGGCCTCGTTGTGTTTGTGGTCGTACGTCACCAGGTCGCGCATGGTGAATCCGTCGTGCGCGGTGATGAAGTTGATCGAGGCGAAAGGCCGGCGGCCCTCCGATGCGTACAGATCGGCCGACCCGCTCAAGCGCCACCCCAGTTCGCCCACGCCGGTGGCACCTCGCCAGTAATCGCGCACGCAGTCGCGGTACTTGTCGTTCCACTCGGTCCACAGCGGCGGGAACTCCCCCACCTGATACCCACCGGCTCCGACGTCCCACGGCTCGGCGATGAGTTTGACGGTGCGCAGGACCGGGTCCTGTTGCACGGTCGTCAGGAAGCTGCCCAGCATGTCGACGTCGTGGAACGACCGCGCCAAAGCGCTGGCGAGGTCGAAGCGGAACCCGTCGACGTGCATCTCGGTCACCCAGTAGCGCAGCGAGTCCATGATCAGCTGCAGGACGTGCGGGTTCGACGCATCGAGGGTGTTGCCGCAGCCGGTGTAGTCGGTGTAGTACCGACCACCGTCGGAGAGCCGGTAGTAGTGACCGTTGTCGATCCCCCGGAACGCCAGGGTCGGGCCCATCTGGTTTCCCTCGGCCGTGTGGTTGTAGACCACGTCGAGGATGACCTCGAGCCCTGCGGCGTGCAGGGCTTTGACCATGCCCTTGAACTCGTTGACCTGCTGGCCGCGGGTTCCCGAGGCGGAGTACGCGGCGTGTGGCGCCAGATAACCGATGGAGTTGTAGCCCCAGTAGTTGACCAGGCCGCGCTCCATGACCGTGGTCTCGGTGACGAAGTGATGGATGGGCAGCAGCTCCACCGCCGTCACGCCCAACTGCACCAGGTGGTCGATCACCGCCGGATGGGTCATCCCGGCGTAGGTCCCGCGCAGTGCCGGCGGGACGTCCGGATGCCGGGCCGTCATCCCCTTCACGTGGGCCTCGTAGATGACGGTGTCACTCCAGGACGTGCGGGGATGCTGGTCGCCGGCCCAGTCGAAACCGTTCGTCGTGACCACCGAACGAGGGACGTAACGGGCCGAGTCGGCGGAGTTGCCGGTCAGGTCGTCGCCGTCGGAATACCCGTAGATCGCCGGGTTGAGCGTCAGCCCACCGGTGATCGCCTTGGCGTACGGGTCGATCAGCAGTTTGTTCGGGTTGTACCGCTTGCCGTACTGCGGATCATGCGGCCCGTACACCCGGAACCCGTATTCGGTGCCCGGCTCGATCCCGGCGACGTAGCCGTGGAACACGTGGAAGGTGCATTCACCCAGTTCGTGGCGGGTCTCGCGGCCCTGTTCGTCGAACACACAGAACTCGACCCGCTCGGCGCCCTCACTCCACAGCGCGACGTTCACGCCCAGGCCGTCGTGGGTCACCCCCAACGGACTCCACCGGCCGGGCCATGCCATGTCCTGAGACATTCCCACCGATCCTGTTCGACGCTGCTTCGGGTTCCGACGGTATCGGCACATCAGGTGAATCGCGCGGTCACCTGCTCAAGTCTGGGGCCCGCGGCGACCGATCGGGGGGAGAGCGGGAGGGCACCACATGCGACTACGCACGGCATTCGGAGCGGTGGCAGTGGCCGCTGCACTCACGATGACCACCGGTGTCGCGTCCGCCGGCTCGCAGTACGCGCTGCTGACCGGAGAGACCGACGTGGGCACAGCGCCGCTGCGCTGGAATCCGTGCCAGCCCGAGATCACGTACAAGGTCAACACGGCTCTGGCTCGCGAGAAGGGGCACACGAAGGCCGAAGCGCGGGTGCGGGCCCGCAGCGAGATCATCAAGGCCATGAGTCGCCTGGAAGCGGCAACCGGTATGGACTTCGCCTACACCGGGAAGACCACCGTGATCCCCACCGGGGGCGACTGGTGGGAGGAACAAAGCGCCCAGTCCGAGATCGTCATCGCCTACACCGACCAGGACAATCCGGAGAACCGTTCCAGTCTGATGACCGGAGGCGCGTGGGGGGAGGGCGGCCAGGTGTACATGTACGAGGGAGCCCGCCTCGTCGTCGGCCGTGGCTTCGCGGTGTTCAACCGGGACAAGGCCGTGAAGATGCGCACCGGTTTCGGCAGCGGCGTCCACCGCGGCAATCTGGTCCTGCACGAACTGGGTCACGTGGCGGGTCTGGATCACGTGAGCTCCTCATCCCAACTCATGAACCCTTCGATCTCGGATCGCAGCCCCAACGGCTACGCCGCCGGTGATCTGGCCGGACTCAAGCGGGTCGGTGCCGGCGCCGGTTGTATCAAGGGCGCCGCGGAGTTCTGGCCAGGCTCCTAGCCTGGCGGACATGTGGCGACTTGGCGCAGGGCTCGCGGTCGCCATTTCGCTGGCCGCCTGCGGTGCCGACCCCACCACCGTGGCCGCCCTGAGTACCGTCGGCCCAACGACTGTCACCCCGGTGACGATGACTGCCGCTGAAGACGGCGACTCTGCGTTCCGGGTCGACGTGTCCCGGTGGCCGGCGGGGTCGGACCAGACCGACGTCGCCTGGCACGCGGCCACCGTGGCATTGATGAGCGCCGGCGAGGATCCCCGCGGCCGGGTGCTGTCGTTGTCGGCAGCCGAGCGGCTCGACGGATCGTCCGCCGGGCCGCTGCTGGCCGCCGGTTCGTGGGCGGCACTGGATTCCGTCGGACTGTCCGATGCAATGTCACTCGTCGGGACCCTCCTGCCCAACGGGGCGGTGGGACCCGTCTCGGGCATCCCCACCTCGCTCCGTGCCGCGGCGCAGGCCGGGATCGGCACCGTCCTCATCCCCGCACATCCGCGCCTGGTCGTCGATGATCATGACCGCCGGGTCCTGCCCGAGGGTCTCGCCGAATCGGTGGGCGTGACCGTGCGCCGAGTCAGTTCCCTCGCCGAAGCGTCCGCCGTCATGCGCGGGGAACCAGTGCCTGCGGCCGCACCCGCCCCCGAGTTGGATCCCGATCTGGTCGATCTGGTGACCATCGCGTCGGAGCAGATCATTGAGCAGATGACCGCGGTCCTGACCAGCGTCCCACCCGCGCAGCGACCCGAGATGGTTCGGTCCATCCGTGCGGCGCGCGCGGCGTTGACGGCGGGTCGACCGTTCGTCGCGTACGCGACGATCACGCTCGCCCAGCAGGAGTACCAGATGGACGAGGCGGCCCGCGCCACGACCTCCGGCCGCATCGGGGTGGTGCGGCGGGATCTGGTGCGCGACGTCCGCCAGCGTCGGCAACTCACCGTTCGGTCACTGCGTCTGTACGGATCCACTCCGCTGCGGGCCGTCGAGCAATACTCCGCCCTGGCCGATGCCCTGACCTGGGCGACGGGGACGCTCGGCCTGCTCGAGCCGCTCGACCAGGCCGCCGCTGCGGCCCGCACCCGCGACCAACTGGCCGCCGTCGCACGACAGATCGCCCGTGCGGCCTACCGGGTGAGCACCTACCTCCCGCTTCAGGTCGAGGCCGCGGCGCGCATCGGGTCGGTGCCGATCTCGGATCCTGCGGGGATCGAATCCCTGCTCGGCTCCTACGCCCACCTGCTGGCCCGAGCCGCCGATTCGAACTGGGGTTCGCTGCCTCTGCGGCTGCGGAGCCAGCGCGACGTCTGGCGACAGCTCGGGACGGCCCGGACGGGCCAGGAGGCCACGGTCGTGTCGCTCGCCGCCGCCCTGTCCTACTACGTGGCGTCGGGTGACGCATCCGTCGCCGCGGAGTCGTTCGCCGCCCAGGTGGCATCGGCGACCCAGATCAACAACCAGATCAGCGACACCCTGACGCAACTCGAATTCGACCCCTCCTACGTGGTGTGGGGCGATGAGTGGGGGCGCACGTGGGCGGCCGGCGGCAGGACGGATCCGGTCGTGCGCACGACCGGCGTGACCTATCAGTGGTATGCCACGGTGCAAGGACAGATGCTTCGGGGGTTGGCCTCGGTCAGCGGGCGGCAATGAAGCGGTAGGGCAGTTCCGGTGATGGGAGTTCGCGGCCATACAGCCGGGCGACGAAGTGTTCGGCGATGATCTCGCCACACTCCGATCCCAGGAACGACACATAGTTCACGTGAGGATCCGTCAACGGCCCGGTGCCTTCGGCCTGGACCATGATCACCACCGAGTCCGCCGTGGCCCGGGGACCCGGGGCCCGACCGGCCTCGGCAAGGACCGCCACGAGCGCTGGGGTCATCCCCGTCAGGTCAAGGATCCCGTCCACGTCCGGTCCGATCGCCCGTCGGACCGGACCCAGAAGCTCCGACCCGGTCCCGTCCAGTTCGACGTGATCGACGCTCACTCCGGCGGCCGCCGCCGCATCGCGCAGGCCATCCTCCAGCCGGGCGGCGTACCAATGGGTGCCGGGTCGGCGCAGGACCAGCACCCGCCGGCACCCGGCGGAGCGGAGTCGCTCCAGCACCTCCCGCCCGATCTGGGGGTAGTCGTGCTGCAGCAGCACCGCGTTGGCGTGCGGGCCCACCACCTCGACGGGGTCCGCGTCCGGGCTCAACGCGATGACCTGACCGAACCCGCCCCCCTTCAGCGACTCCACCCGCGACGCGTCGCTGGTCAGGGTCAGCACCGCTTGCGCCGGCAGCCGATTCACCTGCTGCACCGCGCCGTCGAAGTCCAGGATGACGGCGTAGCCGTACTCCCGGACCGTCACCGTGAAGGATGTGAGGAACTTGGACCAGAACGGGTACAGACTCCCGTCCGGTGCGTTGGTCGTCTCCCGGTCGGCCACGACGGCGATGAAGTCCGTCATCCCCTCACGCAGCACCTTGGCCACCGCCTGCGTCTGGTAACCGAGCTGCTTGGCCGCGTCCCTGACCCGTTGTCGGGTGACCGCCGACACCCGGCCGCCATCGCGCAAGGCGTCACTGGCCTGGCTCACACTGACCCCGGCCAGGGCCGCCACCTTGGCCAACGTCGGCCGTTTGGTCGCCACGAACGATCACCCTACTGACGCGTGCGCTGCGTGGCAGGATCACGGCCATGACCCGACTCGTGACCGCATTGTCGGTAGCGGTGGCACTCACCGCGGGCAGCGTCTCAGCCTCGTCCTCCGCAGCCGGGGCTGCCTCGGTTCCCTCACCGGAGCCGACGGTCGTGACCGAGCCCGCGGTGGCATCGTTCGGCGTCCAACGGCTGGACTGGAACTCGTGCGGCCGCCGACTGCGGTGTGCGGGCGTCCGGGTCCCGCTGGACTATGCCCAGCCGGACGGGCAGACGATTCGGATCGCCATCGCCCGGCCGGCCGGACCCCTGCGGAAGCGAGTCATGCTCTTCAACCCCGGCGGTCCCGGCGGGACCGGCCTCGACATCCGCGGGTTCCTCGCCTTCTTCTCACCCGCGATGCTCAAGCGCTACACCCCGATCGGATTCGACCCCCGCGGGGTGGCCGGGAGTGGCGACCTGGTCTGCTACACGAACCGGCAGTTGCAACGGTTCGGCAAGAACCCGCCACGGACCAGATCGGGGCAGGAGGACCTGTTCGCGTTCGCCGCCCGCATCAACCGTTCCTGCCAGCGGCGTTATCCGACCTGGTTGCCGAACCTGGGAACACCGGACGTCGCCCGCGACCTCGACGTGATCCGGCAGGCCCTGCGCCAGCCGCGGCTGCACTACCTGGGGGTCTCCTACGGTACGTACCTGGGCGCCACCTACGCGGCAGCGTTCCCGGACAACGTCGGTCGGATGATCCTGGACTCGGGCCTGTCGCCCTTGGTGGACATGCGCGGCTGGCTGCGCGCGCAAGCCCGGGCCACCCAGCAGGTGTTCCGCGTCTTCGCCCGCGACTGCGTGTCGGCCGGCCCCGCGGTGTGCCCCTGGCCCGGTGACACCGACGAAGTGATTGATGGTTTCACCCGACTGCTGCGGCAACTGGACCGACGTCCGATCCAACCGCCTGGATTCCCGGAGCCGGTCACCGCGATGGCGTTGGCCAGCACGACCCAGTCGCTCCTGGCTCAGGGACCGACCGGGGAGAGCATGCTGCTGCTGTACCTGCAGGCGCTGCACCCGCCGCAGACCCAGGCGCGAGCCAAGTCCGCCGACGGACGAGCGCTGGCCCGGAAGGTCCGGCGCGGCACCCAGGTCCCCGCGAATCTGCAGACGGTCAACCAGGCAGTCAACTGCTCCGACCGGCCCACCCCGAACGATCCCCGAACGGCGCGCGCCGACGCCCGCCGCTGGGGCCGGTTCGCACCGTCGTTCGGTCGCTACTTCGCCTGGCGACCCATCACCTGCGCGTCCTGGCCGGTCCGCAACGGCGAGCCGGTTCTTCCTCGGCCGCGGTCCACCACCCGCCGCCCGGTGCTCCTGATCGGGGGGACGCACGACCCGTTGACCCCGATCCAGTGGACGTTCCAACTGGCCCGGGGCTTCGCACGGAGTCGAGTCGTGACCTGGACGGGGGTGGGTCACGGGGCGCTCGGGTTCGGAAGTGAGTGCTTGCAGCGGACCGTGTCGCGGTACGCCCGGTCAGGCCGACTGCCCCACGCCGGTCGCGTCTGCAACTGAGGTCCATCGCTCATCCCGGCTAGGGTGCGCGTGTGGATGTTCAGGACCAGATGAAGCATGAGGTGGCCCGAGTCGCCGCCCAGCGGGTCGAGTCGGGAATGGTGCTGGGGTTGGGGTCCGGATCGACCGCCGCCCTCCTCATCCACGAACTCGGGCGACGCTGGCAGGCAGGCGAACTGAGCGACATCCGGGGCGTTCCCACCTCGTTCCAGTCGTCGGTGCTGGCCCAGCAGTACGGCATCCCGCTCACGACGCTCAACGAAGTGGATCACCTGGATCTGGCCATCGACGGCGCCGACGAGGTCGATCCCCGCCTCAATCTGATCAAGGGCGGCGGCGCCTGCCAGACCCGCGAGAAACTGGTGGACAGCCGGGCGGACCGGTTCGTCGTGGTCGTCGATACCACCAAACTGAGTGACGTGCTCGGCCAGAACTTCCCGGTGGCTGTGGAGGTTCTGGCCGAGGCGTACGTGCAGGTGCAGGCAGCGCTGCGCGACCTGGGGTCGGACCCGGTCCTGCGGATGGCGGTACGCAAGGCGGGACCGGTGGTCACCGATCAGGGGAATCTGATCCTCGACGCCAAGTTCGCCGCGATCGACGACCCAGCGGCGATGGAGCAGACCATCAACAACCTGCCCGGCGTACTGGACAACGGTCTCTTCCCGGGAATGGCGGACGAGGTACTGGTGGGTCGGGTCGACGGCGATCAGGCGTCGGTGGAGATCCTGCCCGCCGCCACGCGTTGAGCGGCCGGCTGCGCTGGGCCGTACCGTTGACGCATGAGCAGCGCCATGCCCACGTCGACGGGCATCCCCGTCGACGGTGGAATCGTCACCGCCACTGACGTCACGAAGGTCTACGGGTCCGGGGAGACCGAGGTCCGAGCCCTCGATGGGGTGTCCGTGGCGTTCCCTGCCGGCCAGATGACCGCGATCATGGGGCCGTCGGGGTCGGGCAAGTCGACCCTCATGCACTGTTGCGCCGGGCTGGACTCCGTGACCTCCGGGTCCATCCGCTTGGGCGACGTGGAGCTGCAGGGCCTGTCGGACAAGCAGCTCACCCTGTTGCGCCGCGACCGTATCGGCTTCATCTTCCAGGCCTTCAACCTCATCCCCACCCTGACCGCCAAGGAGAACATCGAACTCCCCCTGGCCCTGGCCGGACGCTCAGCCGATACCGAGTGGCTGCACCAGGTCGTCGACACCGTAGGCCTGGAGAGCCGGCTCACCCACCGGCCGTCGGAACTGTCTGGCGGCCAGCAGCAGCGCGTGGCGGTCGCGCGCGCTCTGGCCAGCAAGCCGGACGTGATCTTCGCCGACGAACCGACCGGGAACCTGGACTCCCGCACCGGTGCCGAGATCCTGACGTTCATCCGCGAGGCGGTGACGATGCTGGGCCAGACGGTGATCATGGTGACCCACGACCCGGTGGCCGCCAGTTACGCCGATTCGGTCCTGTTCCTGGCCGACGGCCGCATCGTCGACGCCTTGAGCGATCCGAGCCCCGCCACGGTGCTCGACCGCATCAAAGCGTTCGAGAAGTGAACCCCTCGTGATCTGGACTCTCGCTCGGCGGGGCATGCTCGCCCATAAGCGTCGCCTGGTCGGACTGGTCGCCGCCATCTCGCTCGGGGTCGCCTTCCTCACCGGCACATTGGTACTGGGCGACACCATGCGGGCGTCGTTCGACCAGGTGTTCTCGACGGCGAATGCCGGAATCGACGCGGTCGTTCAGGGCAAGACGATCGTGTCCGGCCCTCAGGGCGACGAATCCGCGCCAGTGCCGGACGATCTGGTGCCCGAGCTTGATGCCGTCGACGGGGTGGCCATCGCCCAGCCGGTGATCAACGGCCTGGCCCAGATCATCGGCAGCGACGGGACGCCCTTGGGGGGCAACGGTCCCCCCACACTGGCGGGCAACTGGATCACCGAACCATCGCTCAACGCCCAACGAGTGGCAGTGGGCACCGCACCGCAGAACAACGACGAAGTCGTCATCGACGCCGGATCGGCCGAGACCGGGAAGATCGAGATCGGGGACACGGTCGAGGTCCTCACCCCCGATCCGGTCGAGTTCACGGTCACCGGCTTCAGCAAGTACGGCGACCAGAACTCCTTGGGCGGGACCACCTACGTGGGCATGACCTACGACGCGGCGCAGAAGTACCTGGCGGTGAAGGGCGAGCTGAGTACCATCGTGCTCAAGGCCGACGAAGGCGTCAGCCCCGAGGACCTGGTGCAACGCGTGCAACCGTTGCTGCCCGAGAACACCGAGGTGATCACCGGCGCACAGCTGACCGAGCAGCAGAACGAGGAGATCCAGAGCGGCTTCCTGAACTTCTTCACCCTGTTCCTCACGGTGTTCGCCGTGGTGGCCGTGGTGGTGTCCACGTTCAGCATTTACAACACGTTCTCGGTGATCGCGGCGCAGAAGTCGCGCGAGTCGGCCCTTCTGCGCGCCGTCGGCGGCTCTCGGGGGCAGGTCTTGGGGGCCATCGCCGGCGAGTCACTGCTCATCGGAGTGCTGGCGTCGGTGGTCGGCGTCCTCCTGGGCATCGGGGTCGCGGCCGGCCTGTTGGCGCTGTTCCAACAGCTGGGAGCGATCCTCGAATCGGCCGGCCTCGTGCTGTCCCCCACTGCCTTGCTGACCGGTTTCGTCGTCGGCATCGTGGTGACCGCGGTCGCGGCGTTGTTCCCGGCGATCCGGGCATCCCGCGTTCCGCCCTTGGCGGCGTTGCGCGATGTGGCGGCGGAGTCGACCGGACGGATGGCCCTGCGAGCCGTCATCGGGGGTTCCTTGATCGTCATCGGACTGGTGGTCCTGGGGTCGTTGCTCTTCAGCCAGGGGAACGAACTGGCCCGCGTCGGGGTCGGTGCGGCGGCTGCTTTCCTGGGCTTCATCGTGTTCGGACCGGTCGCCGCGCGACCCGTCTCGCGAGTGATCGGAGCGCCCATCGCAGCAGTGCGAGGCGTCTCGGGACGGATGGCGCGGGCCAACGCCGTCCGCAATCCGCGGCGCACCGCCAGTACCGCCACCGCCCTCATGGTGGGGGTGGCGGTGGTCTCGATGTTCACGATCTTCGCCAGTTCCATGAAAGCGGCCATCACCGACAACTTCGTGGGCGAGCTCACCGCCGAGCTGGCGATCACGAACTCCAACTTCTCGGGCGCCGGTTTCGACCCGGCCATGGTGAAGAGCCTCAAGCAGTTGCCCCAAGTCGCTGCCGTGTCCACCTTGGATCAGTCCAATGCCCTGATCGACGGCGAACCCACCGACATCACCGTGGTGGATGTCCCCGGGATCCAACAGGTCACGAACCTGGGTGAACGTGAGATCCAACCCAACGAGATCGCGATCGACACCGAGACGGCTGCCGAACTCGGACTGGCGCCAGGTGACCCGGTGAAGTTCGGTCTTCCCAACGGTCGCACCGTGGTGGTCGATGTGGGCACGTTGTACGAAGCCAACAACCTGGTGAGTGGCGTGGTGGTGCCACGCGCCGCCTACGAGAACGAGGTCAAGAAGCCCGGCATCTATACCGTGTTCATCGCCTTGAAACCGGGTGTCACCGAAGCCGACGGTCAGGCGGCCGCGCAGCAGGTGGCCGACGAATACCGGGCCGGAACGGTTCAGACCAGAGACCAGTTCGCGGATGACGCGGCGGGCCAGATCGACCAACTCCTGGGGATCATCTACGCCCTGCTCGTGCTGGCGATCATCATCGCGCTGATGGGGATCGCCAACACGTTGTCCCTGTCGGTCTTCGAACGGACCCGCGAACTGGGACTCTTGCGTGCGGTCGGCCAGACCCGGGGGCAGTTGCGTGCCATGGTGCGCTGGGAGTCGGTGATCATCGCTGTCTTCGGGACGCTGGGCGGGATCGGACTGGGGATGCTGCTGGGCTGGGCGCTGTTCGCGGCGGTCGCCACGGCCGCGGGTTTTGATGCTTCCTTGTCGGTGTCGGTCCCGAACCTGCTGGTCATCGCGATCATCGGAGCTGTGGTCGGCGTACTGGCTGGCTGGCGGCCGGCCGCGCGCGCGGCGAAGCTCAACGTCCTCGAAGCGATCGCCAGCGAATAGACCCGCTTGCCATCAGCCGTACGACGTCAGGGGTGTACGCGCACGACGTGGGCGACGTGTTGGAACGGATCCAGCCGCACGTACACCTGCTGGTGCCATTCCCACTGGGCACCGGTGATCTCGTCGGTGACGTGCAACGTGTCGTACCAGTCGCGCCCGAGCGCCGGCATGTCCAACCACACCGACGTCTCCCGCGTGGTGTGGGGGTCCAACGTGCAGATGGTGATGACCAGGTCGTCGCCGTCCTTCTTGGAGAAGGCGATGACGTTGTCGTCGTCGACGTGGTGGAACCGCAGATTGCGCAACTGCTGCAACGCCCGGTGATCCCTGCGGATCTGGTTCAGGCGGGTGATGAACGGGATCAGCGTGTTGCCTTGCGCACTCGCGGCCGCCCAGTCGCGCGGACGGTACTGGAACTTCTCGCTGTCCAGGTACTCCTCGCTGCCGGGGCGCACCGCCACGTGCTCGAACAGTTCGTAACCGGAATAGACACCCCAGGTGGGCGACAACAGGGACCCCAGCACTGCGCGGATGGCGAACGCCGCGGGTCCGCCGTCCTGCAGGAAGCCGTGCAGGATGTCAGGGGTGTTCACGAAGAAATTGGGCCGCATGTAGTCCGCCGCCGGTCCGCTGAGTTCTTCGAGGTACTCGACCAACTCCCACTTGGCAGTGCGCCAGGTGAAGTATGTGTAGGACTGCTGGAAGCCGACGCTGCCCAGCGCCCGCATCATGGGAGGCCGGGTGAACGCCTCGGCCAGGAACAGAACGTCCGGGTCGGTGGCGTTGATGTCGCCGATCAGTCGGTCCCACACCCACAGGGGTTTGGTGTGCGGGTTGTCGACGCGGAAGATCCGGACTCCGGCCGCCAGCCACAGCCGGACGATCCGGACGATCTCGTTGTAGATGCCCTCCGGGTCGTTGTCGAAGTTGATCGGATAGATGTCCTGGTACTTCTTGGGCGGGTTCTCCGCGTAGGCGATGCTGCCGTCGGCGCGAGTGGTGAACCATTCCGGATGTTCGGCCACCCACGGATGATCGGGGGCGGCCTGGAGGGCCAGATCGAGCGCCACCTCGAGCCCGTTGTCCCGGGCTGTCGCAACGAACGCCTCGAAGTCCGCCATGGTCCCCAGGTCCGGGTGGACCGCGTCGTGGCCGCCCTCGATGGAGCCGATCGCCCAAGGCGAGCCGGGATCGTCGGCGCCCGGTTCGAGTGAGTTGTTCCGCCCCTTGCGGTTCACCCGGCCGATGGGGTGGATCGGTGGCAGGTAGACGACGTCGAATCCCATGTCGGCGATCGCGGGCAGCCGAAGGGCAGCGTCAGCGAAGGTTCCCGAACGGGGCGGGTCGTAGCGAGCACCCTCGCTGCGTGGGAAGAACTCGTACCACGAACCGAACAGCGCCCGGGCCCGCTCCACCCGGACCGGCCAGCCGGGCGACTCCGCCGGATGATCGCGCAGGGGATGTTCGGTGAGCAGCTCACTGACGTCCGAGGCGAGGGCCACCGCAAGGCGTGCTTCGCCCGGTCGTCGGCTGTCCCGGAGGGCCGCGGCACTGGTGGTCAGGATCTCCTCGGCGTGGGCGGAGCCGGGGGGCAGATCGTCGGCGACCCGCTCCAGCACCCGGGCACCTTCTTCGAGCTCCAGGTCCACGTCGACCCCGGCCGGGACCTTGATGGTCGCCCGGCTGCGCCACGTGTCGGCGGGGTCGTGCCAGGCGTGGATGGTGAAGGTCCAGTCCCCCTCCGCCGGGAACCGGAACTGTCCTTCCCACCGGTCCAGCCCACCGCCGAGCGGATGCAGCCGCACCCGGTACTCCTCGTCGTCGGGCGAACACACGATGGCCTCCACCCCCAGGGCGTCATGACCCTCGCGGAACACCTCCGCGGCGATGGTGACGAGTTCCCCCACCACGGCCTTGGCCGGACGGCGCCCGGACTCGACGCTGGGTTGGACGTCACAGATGCCGAACCGGCCGGACAACGTCGGCGGCGGGACAAGGCCTCCCGGCCGCCCGAGACCATCCGGACCATCCGACCTGGGCTGCCCGGGCGCTGCAGGATCTGCGGTGTCGCTGCTCACGCTTGGAGCCTAGTCCGTCGGGGAGGCGCTGCCACATCGGAAGGCCCGGGTCTTCGCCCCCGCGGGGTGAGCGCCGCCGGAGGCGGTGTGTCGAAGCCCGTAGCCGCTACCGGGCAGGACCGATAGCGTGGCCGCCGTGAGAGCTTTCCGCCGTTTCACGGTCCAGGTCGTCCTTCCCGAACAGTTGCGCTGTCTCAGCGATCTGGCGCACAACCTGCGCTGGTCGTGGGACAACCCGACGAAGGATCTGTTCGCCACCATCGATCCGACCACGTGGGAGCGGGTGCAGGCCGATCCGCTGCGGCTGCTGGGTGAGGTTCCCAGTAGCCGGCTCGAGGAACTGGCGGCGGACCCCGAGTTCGTGGCCCGGGCCGAGGCGATCCACGCCGACCTGACCACCTACCTGACCGACCCCCGCTGGTACCAGGGCCTCACCGGCGAGAAGCCTTCGGCCATCGGCTACTTCTCCCCGGAGTTCGGCGTCACCGCCGCCCTGCCGCAGTACTCCGGCGGTCTCGGGATCCTTGCCGGCGATCACCTGAAGGCCGCCTCCGACCTGGGCGTCCCGATCATCGCGGTGGGACTGTTCTACCGGTCCGGCTACTTCCGCCAGTCGCTGTCCCTGGAAGGCTGGCAGCAGGAGAAATACCCGCTCCTCGACCCCGACAACCTGCCGCTGTCGCTGCTGCGAGGACCCGACGGGAAGCCGGTGACCGTCGCGGTCGATCTGCCCGGGGACCGTCGGGTGGCCGCACACATCCGCGTCGCCGACGTCGGGCGGGTCCCGCTCCTGCTGCTGGACTGCGACATCGAGGAGAACGGACCGGCCGAGCGCTCGGTGACCGACCGGCTCTACGGCGGCGGGTCGGATCACCGCCTGCTGCAGGAGATGATGCTGGGCATCGGCGGCGTGCGAGCGATCCGGGCCTACTGCACGGCCACCGGATTCGCGGCTCCCGAGGTGTTCCACACCAACGAGGGTCACGCTGGTTTCCTGGGCTTGGAACGGATCCGCGAGCTCATGACCGACGCCGGACTCTCGTTCGCCGCGGCGCTCGAAGCGGTCCGGGCCGGCACGGTGTTCACCACCCACACGCCGGTCCCCGCAGGTATCGACCGGTTCGACCTGGATCTGATCCGGTCTCACTTCGGTGGGGATCGCGCCTTGCCCGGCGTACCGCTCGACGACATGCTGCCGCTCGGCGCCGAGACGTACCCCGGCGGCGACCCGGAAGTCTTCAACATGGCGGTCATGGGTCTGCGCCTGGCCCAGCGGGCCAACGGCGTCTCCCTGCTGCACGGTCAGGTGAGTCGTGGGATGTTCGCCGGCCTCTGGCAGGGTTTCGACGCCGCCGAGGTTCCCATCACGTCGATCACCAACGGGGTCCACGCACCGACGTGGGTGGCACCCGAGGTGTGGTCGCTCGCCAGCCGGGCCGGTGATGCGCGGTTGACTGAGGAAGCGCAGGGATGGGAGTCGATCGCCGACATCCCCAGCCAGGACATCTGGTCGGTCAAGCGGACGCTGCGCGAACGACTGGTGTTCGACGCCCGCCGACGACTGCGGGAGTCCTGGGCCCAACGGGGTGCCAGCCCGGCGGAACTCGGGTGGATCGACGAGGTGCTGGACCCCGACATCCTGACCATCGGGTTCGCCCGCCGCGTGCCGTCGTACAAACGATTGACGCTCATGTTGCGCGATCAGGACAGACTGCGCCGCCTCCTCACCGACCCGGAGCAACCCGTCCAACTGGTGATCGCCGGCAAGGCCCACCCGGCTGACGACGGCGGTAAGCGGCTGATCCAGGAACTCGTGCACTTCGCCGACGCCAACGACGTCCGGCATCGCATCGTGTTCCTCCCGGACTACGACATGGGTATGGCCGAGGTGCTGTATCCCGGCTGCGACGTGTGGCTCAACAACCCGCTGCGGCCACTGGAAGCGTGCGGCACGTCCGGCATGAAGGCCGCGCTGAACGGCGCCCTGAATCTGAGCGTGCTCGACGGCTGGTGGGACGAGTGGTTCGACGGCGAGAACGGCTGGGCCATCCCGACCGCCGACGGCGTCGCCGATCCCGACCGGCGCGACGAGATCGAAGCCGGCGCCCTGTACGAACTGATCGAGCAGTCCGTGGCCGCCACCTTCTACGACCGGGGGGCGGATGGCCTGCCCGGCCGATGGATCGAGATGGTGCGTCGCACGCTCCAGGGAACCGGTCCCAAGGTGCTGGCGTCGCGCATGGTCCGCGACTATGTCCAGAAGTTGTACCGGCCCGCCGCCGAGTCGTCACTGGAGGCAGCCGCCGACAACTACGCCCTTGCCCGCGACCTGGCCGCCTGGAAACAGCGGGTCCGCGAAGTCTGGCCCGGCGTGGCGGTGGAGCACATCGAGACCGGCGGGATCGGTGACGAACCGGAACTGGGCAACACGCTGCAGGTCCGGGTCTACGCGGCCCTGGCCGGGCTGGGGCGTGACGACGTGGCGGTTCAGGCACTGCACGGACGGGTGGATGCCGACGATCTACTCACCGACCTGCATGCGACCGACCTGGCGGCCGCCGAGGCCTACGACGGGGACCGCGTGCGATTCGAGGGATCCATCGATCTGGACCGGACCGGACCCTTCGGCTATACGGTCCGGATCGTGCCGCGGCACGGCGGGCTGGTGTCGGCGGCCGAGATGGGCTTGGTGGCGCTCCCGGCCGAGACGGAAGGGATGCCCGAAGGCGACCTGCGGTAGCGCCGAAGCGACGAGACCGCCGTCAGCTCAGCTCCACTTGGCCAGCCACAACTGTTCGCCCAGCTGCTCCAAATTGGCCAGTTCCGACTCGGCGTCATCGACGTGGTGTTCCTCCGAACGCAGGAACTCCTCCATGATCGTGCGCGTGGCAGGATCCCCGGCCGCGACACACACCTCGACCGCACGGGTGTAGCGGGCCACGGCCTGCTGCTCCATCTCGTAGTTCAACTGGAACTGCTCGATCGCCGACTCGCCCACGGCAACCGGGAACAGTCGCTGCATGTTGGGCACACCGTCGAGGAACAGGATGCGCTCGATGAGGGTCTCGGCGTGTTTCATCTCGTCGATCGACTCGTCGTAATAATCCTTGGCCAACTTGGGTAGTCCCCAATCGGCGGCCATCTTGGAGGCGATGAAGTACTGATTGACCGCGGTGAGTTCAGCGGTCAGGGCTTCGTTCAGGATGTCGATGACGGCGGGATCGCCCTGCATGAGTACTCCTCATTCGCGTGAGTGTCGGTGACGGGATCATCCTGCCAAGAGGGCTGCCGCCGCGGACTGGCACCCCTCGGCACCGCAGTCGCCACGATGCGCCGCACCGATCCGGGCGCACACCGCCAGATGGCACCCCCCACAGCCGGCACCGGCATCGCTGGCCTCGGCCACATCGTCCACGGTGCGGGCGCCATCCGCCACGGCACGGTCGATCGTGCGGTGTGTGACAGCGAAGCAGTGGCAGACGAGCATGGACCCTCCCGACGACAACCATAACGCCCTTAGTTAGGTGAGCCTAAGTTATGAGCGGGCTTCTGCCAAGGGGTGCGTCGCGATCCTGGTCACGACAGGATGGGGCCATGGCAGCGCCCTCCCCCGCCCCGACCGATGAACTCGACCTCCTCGTGGACGGTGCGCACGGCGATCCGCACCACCTTCTGGGGCCGCATTCTCATGACGGGGCAGTGACGGTGCGGGCCCTGCGGCCGATGGCGAAGTCGGTGACCGTGGTCATGGGTGACCAGCGGTTCGCCATGGAGCATGAACACCGCGGCGTCTGGCGCGTGGTGCTGCCGTTGGCCGAGACCCCGGACTACCGGTTCGACGTCGAGTACGAAGCGCAGACCCTGCCGGCCGAGGACCCGTACCGCTACCTCCCCACCCTGGGCGACGTCGATCTGCATCTGATCGGTGAGGGACGCCACGAACAGTTGTGGGAGGTGCTCGGGGCGCACACGCATGTGTACGACAGCCTGCACGGTCCGGTGGCGGGCACCTCGTTCGCAGTCTGGGCCCCCAGTGCGCGCGGGGTTCGAGTGGTGGGCGACTTCAACTACTGGGATGGGTCCGGGCACCCGATGCGCTCGTTGGGCGCGTCCGGGGTGTGGGAACTGTTCATCCCGGGGGTGGGCGAAGGAACCAAATACAAGTTCTCGGTGTTGGGTGCAGACTTCGTCTGGCGGGACAAGGCCGATCCGGTGGCCTTCGCGACCGAACAGGCACCACAGACGGCCAGCGTCGTCTACACCTCGCACTACACCTGGAACGACGACGACTGGATGGCGCGCCGCGCCATCACCGATCCCCACAACGGCCCCATGAGTGTCTACGAGGTCCATCTCGGCTCCTGGCGCCGCGGACTGTCGTACGTCCAGCTCGCCGAGGAACTCACCGCCTATGTGGTCGACAACGGCTTCACTCACGTGGAGATGCTGCCGGTCACCGAATACCCCTACGAACCGTCGTGGGGCTACCAGGTGACGTCCTACTTCGCACCGACCAGCCGGTTCGGCAGCCCCGACGAGTTCCGGTACCTGATCGATCGGCTTCATCAGGCGGGCATCAGTGTGATCATGGACTGGGTCCCGGCCCACTTCCCGAAGGACTCGTGGGCTCTGGGCCGCTTCGACGGCACTCCGCTGTACGAACATCCCGACCCACGCCGCGGGGAACAGTTGGACTGGGGAACCTTCGTGTTCAACTTCGGTCGCCGCGAGGTCCGCAACTTCCTGGTCGCCAATGCAGTGTTCTGGCTGGAGCAGTTCCACATCGACGGACTGCGGGTCGATGCCGTCGCGTCCATGCTGTACCTCGACTACTCGCGCGAGGAGGGCGAGTGGCTGCCCAACGAATACGGCGGTCGCGAGAACCTCGAAGCGGTGGCCTTCCTGCAGGAGATGAACGCGACGGTGTACAAGCGGTGCCCCGGCGTCGTCACCGTCGCCGAGGAGTCCACCGCGTGGCCGGGCGTGACCCGCCCCACCCATCTGGGCGGCCTGGGATTCGGCTTCAAGTGGAACATGGGCTGGATGCACGACTCGCTGGACTACATGTCCCGCGAGCCGATCTACCGGCAGTACCACCACTCCGAGCTTACGTTCGCGATGATGTACGCCTACACGGAGCAGTTCGTCCTCCCTCTGTCCCACGACGAGGTGGTGCACGGCAAGGGCTCCATGATCAACAAGATGCCGGGCGACACCTGGCAGAAGTTCGCCAACCTGCGTGCCTACTACGCCTTCATGTGGGGCCACCCGGGCAAGCAGTTGTTGTTCATGGGCGGCGAGTTCGGGCAGTGGCAGGAATGGAGCGAACAGCGGTCGCTCGACTGGTGGCTGCTCGACGGCTCCGACCACAGCGGCCTGCTGCGGTGTATGGGCGACATGAACCGCGCCTACCGGGACAACGCAGCACTGTGGCGGCTCGACCACGACCCGGCAGGTTTCGAGTGGATCGACGCCAACGACGCCGCCGGCAACGTCTTCTCGTGGTTGCGGTTCGACGGCTCCGGTGGGGTGGTCGCCTGCATCGCGAACATGGCTCCGATCGTCCGCTCCGACTACCAGCTGGGGCTGCCGCAGGCGGGCCAGTGGAGCGAGATCCTCAACACCGATGCGGAGATCTACGGCGGCTCCGGGGTCGGCAACCTGGGCGGGGTCACGGCCACCGACGAGCCGTGGCACGGGCGACCCGCGTCCGCCCGGATCGTGCTTCCCCCGCTTGCGACGGTGTGGTTGCGCGTCTGATGCCGGGAGCCCGTCAGCCGCGGGTGGTCCAGGCGATCATGCCCTCGATGTTCTGCTTGAGCACCTCGCCGGCGGTGGCGTCGGCACCCTTAGTCATGGCCAGGTACTTCAACGAGTTCATGTCCGACTTCAGCGGCGCCGACGACAACGCGTAGCCGACCGTGTCCTCGGACAACAGCCAGGCACCGAGGTTGTAGGCCGTACGCACCCCCTGTTTCTTGTTCAGGGCGGCCGTCCCGTCGGCGTCCTGGTCCCAGGCGATGATGTGCCAGCCTTCCCGCACGCCGTAGTCCGCGAGGTGGATCTGCACCTGGATCCGACCAAGCACCGGCAGGTTCATCCGCTGGACGTAGGTGACATCCGTGGGGGATCGACGCTCGACGATCTCAGTGTCCTCGACGTACTTCACGTTGTTCGGGTAGTGCTCCACGTCCAGGACATGGGCGGCCATCGCGGCGACGTCCACCGATTGTCCGGGCAGGATCCCGAATCCCTCGCTGGTCGGACGGTTCTCGAACTTCCACGATGTGTAGTTGAACTTGTCCATGCTCAGGTCGCGCTCGTGGGCGAGCACCCGGTCCAGGAATTCCTCGGCAGCAGCAGTCATGGGAGCCAACCTAACCGACCAGGCGGAGGATGACCGCCTGGGGTTTTGCCGGGAAGTGAGTTCTGCCGGGAAGAGGGCGCCGCGCTACGGTGTTCAGTTGTTGAGCACTCAAGAAAAGTCGAGACAGATCTCAGGAGCCCTCGTGAAACCCACCCTCGCCGTGATCGTGGCCAGTACCCGCAATGAACGCATCGGGACCACCGTGGCCGACTGGTTCGTGGCGCGGGCCACGGCTGATGACCGGTTCGACGTGGACCTCATCGACCTGCGCGAGACGACGCTGGACGAACGGATCTCCGACCACCACCCCCGCAGCGGCGTCTACTCGCCCGAGGTCACGGCCTTCGCCGAGCGCATCGCCGCAGCCGACGCCTTCGTGATCATCACCCCCGAGTACAACCACGGGTACCCGTCGTCGCTGAAACACGCGCTGGATTCGGTGTCGAAGGAGTGGAACCTCAAGCCGGTGGCGATCGTGTCCTACGGCGGGATCAGTGGCGGTCTGCGCGCCGCGGAACAACTCAAGGCGGTGTTCGGCGAACTGCGCATGCACGACATCCGTGAGGCAGTGGTCCTGCCGATGGTGTTCGGCAAGTTCGACGACGAAGGCAACCCGACCGACCCGACCATGAACGATGCGGCCACGAACGTGTTGACCGAACTCGAGTGGTGGGCACAGGCCCTGAGCACCGCCCGCGCGACCACCCCCTTCCCGCTGTGAACGCGCGCCGAGTCGACTTCTGGTTCGACCCCCTGTGTCCCTGGACGTGGTTGAGCGCCGAATGGTTGCTGGATGTCGCCCAGCGGCGGCCGCTGGACATCCATTGGCGCGTGCTGTCGTTGGCCCTGCTCAACGAAGGCCGTGAGCTCCCGGACGAATACGTCGCCCTGATGGCCCGGGCCATCGGGCCGGTGCGCGTGCTCACCGCCGCACGGATCACCAGCGGCGACGACGTCGTCCTGCCGTTGTATCTCGAGTTGGCCGAGCGGTACCACCGCCAGTCCCGCGCCGACGATGCGACCATCATGGCCGAGTCGCTGGCCGCGGCCGGACTCCCCGCCGAGTTGGCCGAAGCGGCCGCCAGCAGCGAGTACGACGAGGCTCTGCGCGCCGATCATGACGCCGGTATGGCCTTGGTGGGCGACGACGTCGGCTCGCCCATCATCAGCCTTCCCCGCTCCGATGGTCCGCCCGGGTCCGAGGAGACGTCAGTGGCCTACTTCGGTCCCGTGGTGAACCCGGTCCCCCGCGGCGCCGATGCGGACCGGTTGTGGGACGGTCTGGTGCTCATGACGGCCGTGCCCGGCTTCCACGAGTTGAAACGAACTCGGGACGGCGCGCCCATCATCGACTGAATGATCCGCCCGCTCTAGAAGAGCGCGTTGGCGAGAGCTGCGCGCGCCTTGGCCACTCTCGGGTCGGCGGGGCCGATGACGTCGAACAGTTGGACGAGGTGATCGCGCGCTGCTGCCCGGTCGTCGTCCGAAGTGCGGCGGACGGTCTCGATCAGACGCTGGAAGGCGCCGTCGACGTCGCCGTTCGCCGCTGCGATGTCAGCAGCCAGCAGTTGGGCCGCCACATCCTCGGGGGCGGCATCCGCAGCAGCCACGGCGGCGTGGGGGTCGGCGTCGCCGATCCGGCCGTACAGGCCGGCCGCGGCAAGGCCCGCCCGCGCTTGTTCATCCTTCGGGTTGCGGGCCAGGAGTCGCTCGAAGGCCGCTTGCGCAGCGCCCCAATCGCCGTTCTCCATGGCGGAATACGCCGCGTCGGCATCGGGATCCGAGGGCGGCTCCGCTAGGGCGGCGGCCTCGGGAGAGGGGGCGTCGGCGGGAGCTGCTCCGGCGGTTCCGGCGACCCCGGCCTTGGCCGCTTCGGCCAGCAGCGCGTCGAGGTACTGGCGCACCTGCGGTTCCGGCAGGGCGCCTTGGAACAGCGGTAATGGTTGGCCCTGGACCACCGCGAAGACCGAGGGGATCGACTGGACCTGAAAGGCCTGCGAGATGCGCGGGTTGGCGTCGACGTCGACCTTGGCCAGCACGAACCGCCCGCCGTACTCGGCGGCCAGTGCCTCAAGGACCGGTGACAACTGCTTGCACGGTTCGCACCAGGTCGCCCACAGGTCAAGGACGACGGGAACCGTCAGCGACCGCTCCAGCACATCTGCTTGGAACGACGCTTCGGTCACATCGATGACGACGCCGGCGGGGGCGTTGGCGGCACGCTGTTCGGCGTCGCGCTGGGCGGCCAAGGCACCCAGATCGACGGCGCCGCGGACATTCAGAGGGATGGTGGGATCGCTCACCGCAGTATTGTCTCAGCCCGGTCGCCTCAACCCGCAGGGACACTGGTCGCCGCGGCCAGCCGCTCGCTCAGCGCCGTCACCACACCTCGGCGCATCCGCTCGCTGCGCCGTCGGACCGCCATGGTGACCTGGGTGCCGTCAGTTGCGGTGAGCACGATGGCGCTCCAGTCCGCCGATGCCCCCATCTCGTGGACGGCCGAGTAGGGCGCCGAGGTGAGCAGCATGCGTCCGCGCCGATCACCGATCACCGCGAGGCCGGCATCGGTGAGCCACAGCCGACCCTGACGTCCTGAGAGTTGATACGGCCCGGCCGTGATCGTCACCGGTCCGGCGTGCCTCGGCGGCAGGGCGCCGGGCCCGAACTGGAACCGCTCATACGGTGTCAGCGTCCGGGTGTCGGGCCAGTTGCGGTAGATGAACCAGGCGACGAACGGGGAACTGAGGGCCAGGAAGATCACTCCCACGACGGCAGTCTCGGCTGCCGATGACGCCTGGGCCTGATCGGCACCGCCCCCGGCTCCGGCGATGACCGCCAGCAACACCGTGCCGTTGTTGATGGCGTGCATCGTGATCGGGACCCACAACGAACCGGACCGCAGATACATCAGGGCCATGACTACGCCGAACACCCCGGCTCCGACCGGGTCCACGTGCAGAATGCCGAAGGCCACGGCCTGGACGATCACGGCGACGCCCACCCGCCACTTGACACTCCAGCGTTCCAGGAGGAAGCCGCGGAAGATGATCTCCTCGACCAGCGGCGGCAGGACCACAAGCGAGATGGCCAGGATGCCGACCCCGGCATCGGTCGACACCTCGGCCTGGGCGACGTAGTCCGGCAGCAGCAGCGACGTGAGACTGCTCGCTCCCAGCGAGAACGTCAGCAATGCGACCGACATACCGATCACCACGAACCAGTAGCGCCCGATGCGGGGCCGCTGGAAGAAGCCACGGAGGTCGATGTGATGCCGGATCGCGACGTAGATCGCCCAGCCCACCAAAGGCACGTACAGCAGTGCCCCGAAGATCTCGTCCGCGGGCGCCGAACTGAGGATCGATTCGGCGACGGCCGCGACGATCATCAAGGCGATCAGTCCCAGGAGGGCCACCAGCGGAAGCCAACGGGTCCGCACCGCCGCGAAGGCGTCTGAGGGAACCAGCCTCATGGGGTCAACTCCGCCAACAGCAGCTCCGCCGCCTCCTGAGCGTCGCTGCGGCCGACCACCACCTCGTCGGTCAGACGATCGAGCAGGGCCGCCGCCGTGTCGATCCGGGCGTCCACCCGTCCCAGGGCCAGGCTGCGGATCTCGGCGGCCACGCGGGCCCGCCGACGCCGGTCTGCCGCCCCGGAGGACTCCGCCGCCATCCGGTGGTCGGCGATGGCGCCGATCAGTTCGTCGATCCCCGCACCGGTCGTCGCCGTGATCGGCACCACGGGGGGACGCCACTCGCCTGCGGCCACCGGTTTGGCCGACACCATGGCAATGAGTTCGCGCTTGGTCGCGTTGGCGCCCGGGCGGTCGGACTTGTTCACCGCCAGCACGTCGCCGATCTCCATGAGTCCCGCTTTGGTGGCCTGGATCCGGTCACCCATCCCCGGCGCCTGCAGGATCACGACGGTATCGGCGTAGCGGACGATGTCCACTTCACTCTGCCCGACCCCCACCGTCTCGACCAGCACGATGTCGAAGCCGCACCCCGCCAACACCCGCACCGCCGCAGGAGCCGCCGCAGCGAGCCCGCCCAGTTGGCCGCGGGCCGCCATCGACCGGATGAACACCCCGGAGTCGGTGCTGTGAGCGCCCATCCGCACCCGGTCACCCAACAGGGCTCCGCCGGTGAAGGGCGACGACGGGTCGACCGCGAGCACTGCGACCGTCAGACCCTGGGCCCGCCACCGTTCGATCAGCGCCGCCGTGGTGGTGGACTTCCCCACCCCGGGGGCGCCGGTGATTCCCACGACATGGGCATGACCGGGGGGCAACTCGGCGTTGATCGCAGCCGCGGTGTCGGCGCGCTCCTCGACCGCACTGATGAGGCGCGCCAACGCCAGTCGATCACCTTCGCGTGCCCGAGCGACCGCCTGCGGCGGGTCGAGCGTGCGCATGGATCAGGCGGTGGGGACGCGCACGATCAGGGCGTCGCCCTGACCTCCGCCACCACACAGGGCCGCCGCTCCGACCCCGCCCCCGCGGCGCTTGAGTTCGTGCGCCAGGTGCAGCACGATCCGCGCCCCGGACATGCCGACCGGGTGGCCCATGGCGATCGCACCGCCGTTGACGTTGACCACCTCGGGATCGACGCCCAGCTTCTTGGTGGACACGATTCCGACTGCAGCGAAGGCCTCGTTGAGTTCCAGCACATCGAGGTCGGCGGGGCTGATGCCCTCCTTCTCGCAGGCCTTGATCACGGCGTTCGCCGGCTGCTCCTGCAACGAGGCATCGGGACCTGCGACCACACCGTGCGCACCGATCTCGGCCAGCCACGGCAGGCCGAGTTCCTCGGCCTTGGCCTTGCTCATGACCACCACGGCAGCAGCGCCGTCGCTGATCTGCGACGACGATCCGGCGGTGATGGTGCCTTCCTTACTGAAGGCGGGACGCAGGCGGCCCAGCGTGTCGACCGTGGTGTCGGCACGCACGCCTTCGTCGGTGTCGAAGACGATGGGGTCACCCTTGCGCTGCGGAATCTCGACCGCGACGATCTCGTCGTCGAACACCCCGTTCTTCTGCGCCTCGGCCGCCCGTTGGTGGGACTGCGCGGCGAACACGTCCTGCTCTTCGCGGGTCAGGTCGTACTTCGTGTTGTGCCCTTCGGTGGACACTCCCATGGCCACCTGATCGAACGCGTCGGTGAGGGCGTCGTAGGCGGTGGCATCGAGCATGGCCACGTCGCCGTACTTGAATCCCGAACGGCTCTTGGGCAACAGATGAGGGCCCTGGGTCATGGATTCCATGCCCCCGGCCACGACCACGTCGTACTCACCCGCGCGGATGAGCTGGTCGGCCAGGGCGATGGCGTTGATGCCCGACAGGCAGACCTTGTTGATGGTGAGGGCCGGGACGTCCATGCCGATGCCGCCGGCGACGGATGCCTGGCGGGCGGCGTTCTGCCCCGCTCCAGCCTGAATGACCTGACCCATGATCACGTAGTCGACCTGGTCGGGCGAGACACCGGCCCGCTCCAACGCCGCCTTGATGGCGAGGCCGCCGAGTTCGGCAGCGGAGAAGTCCTTGAGTGAGCCGAGCAGGCGGCCCATGGGCGTACGCGCGCCGGCGACGATGACGGATCCGGACATGAACCCTCCCAAATCGAAGATGGTCCAGACTACCCCGTGACGCGCCGGGGCCCGGTCGGCGCCTGCCGTCGGCGCAGGCCAGAATGGCCCCATGAACGCCACCCCTGCCCCGCTGCAGTCGCTTGTCACCCGCATCGACCACGTCGGAATCGCGGTCCCCGATCTGGATGAGGCCATCGCCTTGTACGGCAAGGCATTCGGGATCAGTTCGATCCACGAAGAGGTCAACGAGGAGCAGGGAGTACGGGAAGCGATGCTGGCCGTCGGCGATTCCGGCTCCTGCATCCAGCTGCTCGCCCCCCTCCGGCCGGACTCCCCCATCGGCAAGTTCCTCGACCGGCAGGGCCCCGGGATCCAACAGATGGCGTTCGGCGTGGATGACGTCGCCGCGGTGGCCGATCACCTGCGCGCCGCCGGCATCCGCGTCCTGTACGACACCCCGAAGACCGGAACCGCCGGCTCACTGGTGAACTTCGTACATCCCAAGGACTGCGGCGGTGTGCTGGTGGAACTGGTCCAGGCCGCTGATCACTGACCGGCTACAGCCAGCGCGACTCGAACTCATCGGACGGGGCGGGACGCCCCAAGCCATAACCCTGGATCAGCGCTGGGTGCACGGAGACGACGGCCGCCAGTTGTTCGTCGCTCTCGACCCCGGTGACGACGGTCTGCCAGCCGAGGCCGCGATGCATCGTCACCATCGCGCGCAGGACTGACTCAGCAGCCGGAACCCGGCCGAGTTCCCGGATCACGCTGCGACTGAGGATCGCCGATCCGAGCCGCAGCCGGGCGAGTTCCATCAACGGCATCGAGCCGGCGCCGAAACCGGTCACCGCAACATCCACCCCGCTGTCCGCCAGTCGCTCGGCCATGGTCACCGAGTGGTCGAAGTGCGCCGTGAGCGAGTCCTGGCTCACCTGCACCCGGAACCGGTGCGGCTTCACGCCGGTGCGGGACAACCAATCCAGGAGAACGTCGCTGGTGTTGCGGTCCAGCCATTGAGCGCGGGACAGGGCGACTCCCATGCGGAACCCGGGTCGCAGTCGCGGTTCCCAGCGCTGCACCGTGGCCGCAGCCTGACCGAGAGCCCAGTCCCCGATCGCCAACGGCAGGCTCCCGCCCGCACCCAGCAGCCGGATCGGCTCGACGATGCCCCGCTCGGGATGGTCCCATCGCAGCAGCGCTTCCGCTCCCGCGATGAGACCCGAAGAGTCGAACTGCGGCTGGAAATGCAGCAGAAACTCCCCATTGCGGGTCCCCCGGACCAGGTCACCCACCAGGGCGCCCTGGTTCTGCTGCCGTTGGTGCAATGCCTCATCGAACATCACCCAGCGATTGCGGCCCAGCCGTTTGGCCTCGTACATGGCCGCGTCCGCCTGATCCAGGAAGATCGTCACATCCGTCTCCCCGTATGTTCGGTCGGACTCCGGAGTGATGAGCAGCGCCCCGACCGAAGTGGTCACCGTCAGATCACCGACCGGGAGAGACAACGGCGCCGCTGCCCGGGCCACGATGCGGGCGGCCACCTGCCGCACGCTGGCATCGTCCACGGCATCCTCGAGGAGGATCACGAATTCGTCGCCGCCGATGCGCGCCACCGTGTCGGTCGCCCGACAGGCTTCCTTCAGACGGGCCGCCACAGTTTCCAGGACATCGTCACCGGCGCCGTGCCCGTAGCGGTCGTTCAGTTCCTTGAAGCCGTCGAGATCGCAGTAGAGCAGTCCGACCTGGCCCCGCTGCCGGGACGCGCGGGTGAGGGCGTGGGCCGCGCGGTCCAGGAGCACCCCCCGGTTCGGCAGGCGGGTGACACCGTCGTGAGTGGCGCTGTAGGACCACGCACGCTCCCGTGCGGCCCGCTCGGTGACGTCGGCGATCGTCACGGTCGCTCCGATCCCGGCGACAGCGGCGATGTGCACGCTGAAGGTGCGCAACCCGGCCGCGGTGTCGACCTCATAGTCGTCACTTGATCGGGGCTGGCCGTCGGCGATCACCGCCTCGAACGACTCCAGGAGGCGCGCCTGCACATCGGGTTCGGCGACGAGCCGCCGGACGATCGTGTCACCTGAGGCGCCGACGCCGCAGAGCGGTCCCATCCGGTCCAGCCACACCCGGCTGCAGGCGACCACTGTGCCGGTCTGGTCGAACACCCCGACCCCCATCGGCGAGGAGTCCAGAGCGCTTTGCGCCAGCGCCTGCTGCCGTCGCAGTTCCGCCTCGGCAGCGATCTCCGCGGTGATGTCACGGTTGACGATCACGACTCCGGCATCGCCGGCGGCATCGACGAACGAGCTGACGATGGAATGGACGGTGAGCGGGCTGCCATCCCGACGTCGCTGCTGGATCCGCCCGGCCCAGACCCCGCGGGCCACCAGTTCCTTCTGTACGACCTGGGGATCCAACGGCTTCCCGTCCGATCCGGTCTGGGTGCTGGCCAGGATCTCTCGGGCGGACTGACCCATGACCTCGTCGGCCGAGTACCCGTACAGATGCTCGGCACCACTGTTCCAGAACGTGACCGACCCGTACTGATCCAGCGCGGCCACAGCCTCGGTCATCCCCGCGAGGGCGACATCGGCCATGCGCCGTCGATCGATGAGCAAGCCGACCCGCACGATCTGCGCGACCAGGAGGGACACCTGCTCCAACTGGGCGGTCTCGTCTTGCGTGAAGGGCGTCTGCTGACCGAAACGTACGACGGCGAGCACCCCGATGACCCCGTCGTCGCCGAGCAGCGGCAACAGGAGCGCCCGCGCCCCCACCATGGCGTGCTCGGCCGCGAACGTGCGGAACTGGGGTCGCAGGTCGGGCTGATCGGCCACCAGCACAGGTCGCTTCTCACGGACTGCGGTCGCCAGCGGCCCGACCTTCGAATCGGCAGGAAATGACTGGAGCAAAGAGCGGATGTCCTCCACTCGTTCCGGCCGGGAGTCCCACGCGGCCCGCAGCCGCAGCACGCCGTCGGGTCCCAGGATGAAGACGCCGCCGGCCGCGCTGAACGTTTCCCCGATCCGTCGGGCCAGCGACTCCAGGACCTGATCCAGGTTGTCCCCGACGGCCACCAGATCGTCGAGCAGATGAGGCCACAGCGCAGCCATGAACTGATCCCCGCCGGGCAGCGTCGCACCCACAGGCATCAGGGTAGCCCCGCAGGGCACCCCCTCTGCGGCACAATGGGTCCATGGACTGGCAGGTGTGGGCGAACCGGGGTTGGACGCTGGGGCGACGGCTGTTGACCATGGAGGTGTCCACGGTCGAGGCTGCCGGTCTGCTGCATGGCATGGCGAGCATCGGTCCGTCCTTCGACAAGTCCCTGCTGCCCCGGACGACAATTCAGCAGGCCGGCGCGACCGGGGTGATCAGCACTCTCAACTACGCGTTGACCACCACTCAGCAGTCGTTCTTGGAGGCCTTCGCCAACCGGGTGGTCGGGCCGCAACGCCTTGAAGGTCGGCCGCTGACCAAACGGGCGGTCATCTTCTCGGCGGATGTCCTGGGGGTGGGGGTGGGCCTGGCTGCCCAACGCATGTTGCGACAACACCCCGACGAGAGCCTGTTCCGCGCCGCGGTCCGGACTGCCGCCTACCGGGCCACCTCGGGGGCGCTCGCCGGGGCGGTGGCCGTGGGGATCGATGGCGCCTACGACGCCGTCGCCCGCAGTGCCACCCCCGGGACGGTGAATGCTCCGACCGTCGTCGCGATCGGGGCAGGCGCCGGTGCCGCCGTCCACCTGGCCCGTAGTCACCGACTGCTCGACACCGCCTCCGAGACCGACCAGTACGGCGATCCCGTGCGCTCCGCCAGCTACATCCAGCCGCTGCGCGCCATGGTGGTGGGCGGCGGTGTGTCCCTGGGGCTGTACGCCAGTTCCCGGGTCGAGTCGTTGGTCGCCACGGGGATCGCCGCCGGGGTCCGCTGGGCGATCCCGCCTCTGGCGCCGGCGGCCGGAGCGATCGGGCACGCCGCTGCCCTCGGCGGCGTCGCGTTCGCCCTCGAACGCGCCATCTCCTATGTGAACGACATGACGGAGACGGCGGGAAACGCGATCGAACCCGCCTACCGCTCCCGACCGGATTCCGCGCTGGTCAGCGGCGGCCCCAACAGCGAGGTCGACTGGAACACCATCGGCCGCGAGGGGCGCCGCTTCGTCAACATGGCGCTGACCCCGGCTGAGATCGAGGAGGTCACCGGGGCACCGGCGGTGGAACCTATCCGGGTCTTCGTGGGATACGACAGCGCCGAGAGTCCCAATGCGCGGGCGTTCCTTGCCATGGCCGAACTCGAACGGATGGGCGCCTTCGAGCGCCCCTACATCGCGATCTACTCCCCCACCGGCAGCGGATACGTCAACTACGTGGCCGCCGAGACGGTCGAGTTCCTGACCGGGGGCAACTGCGCCGGCGTGTGCATCCAGTACTCGGTCCGGCCGTCGTTCCTGTCGTTGGACCGGGTGGGCACGGCCTGGGAGAGTTCGTTGGCCCTGCTGACCGCGCTGGCCTGGCGGATCCGGTCGATGCCGGAAGGCCGGCGACCCAAGATCCTGTTGTTCGGCGAGTCGTTGGGCAGCCAGAGCGCTCAGGACGTCTTCCAGAAAGAAGGGGTCCAGGGTTTCGACATCCTGTCGGTCGACAAGTCCGTCTTCGTCGGCTCTCCCTATGCCTCTCGGTGGCGGCGCCACTGGTTGCGGGACCCGGCGACGATGGACCCCAACGGTGTGGTCGTCGAGGTCGGGTCGCCGCAGGAGTACGCGGCATTGGCCGACGAACAGCGCCGGCAGGTGCGGGCGATCCTTCTCACCCATGGCGAGGACCCCATCCCCAAGTTCGGGCCGCGGTTGGCGGTGCAGCGGCCGGACTGGTTGCCGGAGGACGGCGAGCGTCCGCCGGGGGTCCCGCAGGACATGCGTTACTGGCCGCTCTTCACGTTCTTGCTGGTGGGCATCGACCTGCTCAACGCCGATCATGTCGTTCCGGGGACCTTCGACGCGTATGCCCACGACTACCGCAAGAACATCCCCGAGATGATCAGACAGGGCTTCGAGTTGCCGTGTGACGACGCGGTGATGGTGCAGATCGAGAAGGCCCTGCGCGAACGGGAACTCAGTTGGGCCGAACGCCGCGTCGTGTTCGACAATCTCGAGAAGGCCGAAGAGTCCATCCGGGCCAAGCTCGGCGACTGGGGCATCGACCACAAGGTCGTTCCGAATCTGGTGGCACCGGAGCGAAGCCTCCCCGACGACCCGTACGAAGTGGTGCCCGCCTGATCGCAGCGACCCGTTCAGTCGCGGCTGCGGCCGTAGAAGCGGAACGTCAGGACCGCACCGATCAGGCAGAGCACGCCCACCAGGATCTGCACCGCCCCGCCGCCGCCGATTCCCAGGACGACGAACCAGAATGCCGCCAGCACCAGCATCGAACCGGCGAAGAGCAACAGATTGGCGCGCGTCGTGGAGTCCACGCCGCATTGTGCTCCCCCGTGAGCCGGGCGTGCAACGGCTGACCCTGCCGTGGCTGACATAATCCAGGCATGCCGTTCGACAACACCCGCGCCAAGGCTCAGGCATCCCTGTCCGAGGCCGACGCTGACGTCAAGAAGCTCGAAGCGGATCTGAGTTCCGCCCAGACCAAGCTCAAACTGGTCCAGGCCGGGGACGCGGCCGTCGACAAGGTGACCGATCTGCCGGTCGTGCGCGACAACACCGATTTCCTCCGGCAACGAACGGAAGCCCAGGTGTCGGCAGCCCAGGCAGATGTCGACCGGATCGAGGCCGACCTCGCCACCGCCCGGACAAGACTCAAATGGGCGCAGCGAGCGCTGGACACCGTGGACAACGTGAACGAGACCGTGTCCGGTCTGCAGGATGCGGCCCGCGACGCACTCGACTACGACGCGGCGGGCAGTGCCCCGTCGGCCGATGTGGTGCTGGATCCCCCGGCGTCCGCCGATGGCGACCAGCCCGGTCGCCCGAACACGTAACGACCGCGCTCCCGCCACGACCGCGCGCGGCGCAGGTCGCCGCCGATGGCCGCGAACTCGTGCCAGGCGACCCGGACCGGATTGAAAGACTGGATGTTCTTCGTCAGGCCGTAGTCGGGCGTCTCGTCCTCGGGTACGAAGCTGCCGAACAGCCGGTCCCAGATGATCAGAATCCCGCCGTAGTTGGTGTCCAGGTAGCCGGGATTCGAGCCGTGGTGTACCCGATGATGTGACGGCGTGTTGAACACGTACTCCACCGGGCGGGGCAGGTGGCGGATCCGCTCGGTGTGGATCCAGTACTGGTAGATCAGGTTCAACGAATAGGCGAAGGCGAACTGTGCCGGGGTGAAGCCCACAAGCATCACCGGGATGTAGAACGCCCACGACGTCAATGGGGTCCACGACTGCCGCAACGCCGTCGACAGGTTGTAGAACTGCGACGAGTGGTGGGTCACATGGGCGGCCCAGAACAGCCTCACCTCGTGGTGGACGCGGTGGAACCAGTAGTAACAGAAGTCGACCAGCACGAAGAGGCCGACCCAGGTGGCGATGCGGATCATCCATGAGTCGGACGTCAGCCCGGCACCGGCATCCAGAACTGCGAACTGCGAGAAGAACAGCAGGAAGCCCAACTGGACCGCCGCCAGCGCGGCTGCGATGACCAGCGAGCCGAGTCCCATGGTCAGCGACGTGGCCGTGTCCTTGACCGTGTAGCCCCGTTCATCGGCGCGGGGCCGACGCCAGACCAGCAGGATCTCCCAGGCCATCGTGACCACGTACAGCGGGATGGCGATGACGGTGAGATCGGGCATCGCTTCGAGGCTCGACATCCCGTCAGCATGGCACGACGGGACCGGGCGTCAAGTGACCGTCAGACGAAGTCGCCGGCGGCGGACCGGAGGTGGCGCACGTTGTCCGTGAGCGCGGTCAGGTCCGTGGGGGACAGTCCGACGTCGCTGAAGACGTGCTCGTTGAGTCGTTCGGTGGCGGTGGCCGCGGTCTCGCGACCCGAGTCGGTGAGCGCCACGATGAGAGCCCGCCGGTCACCGGGGTGGGGCGCGCGGCGCACCAGACCGTCCGCCTCCAGCCGGTCCACCGCGTTCGTGACGCTGGTGGGGTGCACCTGCAGTCGGTCACCGATGACCTTCATCGGCAGTTGTCCCGTGCGGGAGAATGTCAGGAGCATCAGCACCTCGTAGCGCGCGAAGGTCACCCCCAACGGCTTCAACTGTGCATCGACCCGTGCCTGCACGATCTGTTGTGCGCGCATGATCGAGGTCACGGCCGCCATGCCGGGCGCCGCGTCGGTCCAGCCGCGATCGCACCAATGCCGGGTCGCTTCAGCGATCGGGTCGAAGGGCAGCGGACCACTCACATGTTCCGCCGGTATTGTCCGCCGACCTCGAAGAAGGCCTGCGTGATCTGACCCAACGAACAGACCCGCACCGCCGACATGAGCGCCTCGAACGTGTTCTCCCCCGAAACGGCGGCCTGCCGCAGTCGCTCCAGGGCGGCCGGTGCTGCCGTGGCGTGCTCGGTGTGGAACCGATGAAGGCGGTCGAGTTGTGATTCCTTCTCGGCCGAGGTCGCCCGCATGAGTTCCACCTCGCCGACGTCCTGTTCCTGTCCCGCCGGGGCGCGGAAGGTGTTCACCCCGATGATCGGGAGGGTCCCGTCGTGTTTCCGGGACTCGTAGAGAAGGGACTCGTCCTGGATCCGGCCGCGTTGGTAGCCGGTCTCCATGGCGCCGAGGACACCGCCGCGATCGGTCAGCCGGTCGAACTCGCTCAGCACGGCCTCTTCGACGAGGTCGGTGAGTTGTTCGATCAGGTAGGAACCCTGCTGCGGGTTGTCGCAGAAGGCGGGCCCCCATTCGTTGTTGATGATCATCTGGATCGCCAGCGCCCGGCGCACCGACTCCGGGGTCGGAGTCGTGACGGCCTCGTCGTAGGCGTTGGTGTGCAGCGAGTTGCAGTTGTCGTAGATGGCGATCAGCGCCTGCA
>CAZVYU010000010.1:4447-38104 GCA_964631645.1 uncultured Actinomycetes bacterium | reverse complement strand
CAGGAGACGTAGTCGAGACCCGCCTGATGGAAGAAGTGCACCGAGTCAGGGTCGCCCCCGTGTTCGCCGCACACTCCCAGGTGGAGGTCGGGACGCACCGCCCTTCCCTCCTCGCAGGCCATCCGGACCAGCCGACCTACCCCGGCTACATCGATGGATTCGAACGGGGACACCCCGAAGACTCCTCGCTCCAGGTAGGCCGAGAAGAAGTTCGCTTCGACGTCGTCGCGGCTGAACCCCCACGTGGTCTGGGTCAGGTCGTTGGTGCCGAACGAGAAGAACTGAGCCGCCTCGGCGATCTGACCGGCTGTCAGGGCCGCACGGGGAAGTTCGATCATCGTGCCGATGGGGAACGTCAGGGTGCAGCCGTGGGCATCGGCGACGTCGCGCAGGACCCCGGCGGCTTCATCGATGACCAGCTCGAGCTCCTGTACCGATCCCACCAGCGGGATCATGATCTCCGCCCGGGGATCACCACCGAGCCGCTGCCGGAAGCAGGCCGCCTCCGCAATCGCCCGCACCTGGAGTGCGAACAGCCCAGGAAGCATCAGCCCCAGCCGCACGCCACGCAGGCCGAGCATCGGGTTCTGTTCGTGATGGCGTCGCACCGCGGCCAGCAACCGGAGATCGCCCTCAGCGCTCTCACCGCGCTGTTCGGCCAGCGCCACCCGCACCGACAGTTCCGTGACATCGGGGAGGAACTCATGCAGCGGCGGATCAAGCAGTCGGATCGTGACGGGCAAGCCGTCCATCCGTTCCAGGATCCTGATGAAGTCCTTGCGCTGCAGGGGCAGCAGTTCGGCCAGCGCCGCCTCTCGGTCGGCGTCGCTCTCCGCGAGGATGAGGCGCTGGACGATGGCCTTCCGCTCACCCAGGAACATGTGCTCCGTGCGACACAGTCCGATCCCGCCGGCCCCCATCCGTCGGGCACGGGCGGCGTCCTCGACCGTGTCCGCGTTGGCCCGTACTGCCAATCGTCGAGTCGCATCCGCGTGACTCATGATGTGGTCGACGGCCCGAACAAGTTCCCGGGTGGCGTCGTCCGCATGATCGAAGGCCGCGTCGATCCCGGCGTCGAAGTACTTCACGACCGCCGACGGCTCCACAGGCACCGGTCCCGCATACACAGCGCCGGTGGATCCGTCGATACTGATGATCTCCCCAGCTCGGACGACCCGCCCCTCGGCGGTGGTCATCGACTGCTGGTCGTAGTCGATCTCCAGTCCCTCCGCGCCACAGACCGCCGTCTTGCCCATCCCCCTGGCCACCACCGCCGCATGGGACGTCTTTCCCCCTCGGGACGTGAGAATCCCCGCAGCCGCCACCATCCCGGCAAGATCATCGGGATTGGTCTCGCGGCGCACGAGGATGACGTCGCCACCTTCGGCCTGCCGCGCCACCGCCGTCGCGGAATCGAAGACGACTTCCCCGCTGGCCGCGCCCGGCGAAGCGCCCATGCCGGACGTGATCGGATCGGTCCCGGCACTGAGGTCGAACTGAGGGAACATGAGTTGGCCCAGCTGGGCCCCGGTCACGCGACGCAGCGATTCGTCCCGGTCGATGATGCCTTCATCGATGAGTTGGTCCGCGATCCGGAAGGCGGCCGCAGCGGTGCGTTTGCCCACGCGGGTCTGCAACATCCACAGGGTTCCCTGCTGGATGGTGAACTCGATGTCGCACAGGTCGCGGTAATGCTCCTCAAGTTGGCTCATGATCGCCAACAGTTCGTCATAACTCGCCGGATCGAGTTCCTGCAGCGCCGACAGCGGCAGGGTGTTGCGGATCCCGGCCACCACGTCCTCGCCCTGTGCGTCGGCGAGGTAGTCGCCGTAGACGCCCCGTGCCCCGGTGGCAGGGTCCCTCGTGAACGCCACGCCGGTGCCCGAGCCCGGACCGGCGTTGCCGAACACCATCATCTGCACATTCACCGCCGTGCCCAGATCGTGGGGGATCCGCTCCTGCCGTCGGTACAGGCGCGCCCGGTCGGTGTTCCACGACTCGAACACGGCCACGATCGCCATCAGCAACTGCCGCTGCGGGTCCTGGGGGAAGTCCGATCCGGTCTGTTCGGTGACGATGGCCCGGTACTGCGCCACCAGATCCTGCAGCACCGGTACGGGCAGATCCACGTCGGCCCCCACCCCACTGGAGACGACGGCAGCCGCCAACACCTCCTCGAACAGTTCGGCATCGATCCCCAGAACTGTGCGACCGAACATCTGGATCAGGCGGCGGTAGCTGTCCCAGGCGAAGTGCTCGTCGCCGGCCAACTGGGCCACGGCTGTGACCGTGTCGTCGTTCAGCCCGATGTCGAGCACCGTCTCCATCATCCCCGGCATCGAGAACTTCGCGCCGGAACGCACACTGACGAGCAGCGGTTCGGTCGGTGATCCGAGTTTGCGGCCGGTCAGGTTCTGCAATCGCTCGAGGGCGGCTCGGACCTGGTCGCCCAGAACCTGAGGTGATTCACCGTGCTCCAGATAGTGACGACAAGCATCGGTGGAGATGGTGAACCCCGGGGGGACCGGAAGCCCCATCCGGGTCATCTCGGCCAAGTTGGCCCCTTTGCCGCCGAGGAGATCCTTCATCTCCATGCTGCCCTCGGAGAAGTCGAAGACATAGCGGGCGGCGGGTGGCGTGGTCGTGGTCATGCGCGATCCTGTTCGTCGGCGACTACTCCACTCTCGCGCACTGCCGGGTCAAGCGACAGCAGCAGTAGGACCCGGGTTCCCCGGTCAAAGGTCCCGATCAGCCCCCGCTGGTGGCCAACTCGGCGGCCGCCAGGTCCATCGACGACGAGATCGCGCGATCCCGGAGCCAACCATCGGGCAGAGCCACGGGTCGCGCTCCGCTGGTGCGACCCCGCGGTCCGGAGGCGACTGGCTCCGGATTCGGCTGGGCGGGGTCCACTGCCACCAGCAAATCGTCGATCTCGGCCAACGACGACACCTGACCCAGCCCCGCTCGTACCGACCGGGGCACCCGAAAGCCCTTGAAGTACCAGGCGTGGTGTTTGCGGATCTCGCGGCAGCCCACATACTCGCCGAACGCCTCGACCAGCAATGCAGCATGCCGGCGGTAGACGGCCAGCACCCCGGCCAGATCGGGCGTAGCCCGTTCCTCCCGTCCGGACAGCCGATCCGCCAGTTGTCCGAAGAGCCACGGGCGGCCCAGACACCCACGGCCGACCACGACGCCGTCGCACCCGGTGTCGCTCATCATCCGCTCGGCATCCGCGGCGGACCAGATGTCACCGTTCCCCAGGACGGGGATGTCGAGCGCGTCCTTCAACCGTGCGATCGCCGCCCAATCGGCCTGCCCGCCGTAGAACTGCTCGGCCGTCCGAGCGTGCAGCGCCACCCATGCCGCACCTTCGTCCTGGGCCACCCTGCCGGCGTCGAGATACGTGAGGTGGGCGGCGTCGATCCCCATCCGCATCTTGACCGTGACGGGAAACCGACCGTCGGCCGCGTTCACAGCCGCTGCCACCAGGGAGCGGAACAGATCGATCTTCCACGGCAGGGCACTGCCCCCGCCTTTACGCGTGACCTTGGGCACCGGGCAACCGAAGTTCAGATCGATGTGGTCGGCCAAACCGTCGTCGGCCACCCGCCGCACCGCGGCACCGAGCACCGCCGGATCCACCGAGTAGAACTGCAGGGAGCGGGGCGACTCGTCGTCGTCGAACGAGATCAGCCGCTGGGTCTTGTCGTTGTCCTCGATGAACGCCCTGGCGGTGACCATCTCCGACACGTACAGGCCGGCGCCCTGTTCGCGGCACAGACGTCGAAAAGCACGGTTGGTGATGCCGGCCATGGGAGCCAGCACCACGGGCGGCGACACCCGAAGCCCTGGGACGGCCAGGGCGGGGACAGCGTTCACCCGCCCAGTGTGGCCGACTCGTACGACGGCCACGAAATCGTCACGCCGCGCTCGCAGTGCCGTCGGCCGTCAACCAAAGGACTCCGTACTGCGGGAACCGGCCACGCCATGCCGGCGTCCCGTCGGCAGCCCAAAGGGCCGTGGCCAGTGCATCGGCGATGTCGATCCGCGGACCGACCACGGTGACCGAGCCCCCGCGGATCTCGTCGCGTCTCCCCCAGATGTGCCGCCCCCGCTCGTAGTCGCCAGAGGTGGCCACGGCACCGTCCTGGAGCGCCAGCAGCTGTCCCACGCCCGCGGTCAAGGCCGGGTGCCGGACGGCCACGTGCCAGGGTCGATCCCCGTTCGTTCCGCCGGCCACCACGTCGCCGCCCACAGACAGCAGGAAGTTGTGGCACCCCGCCGCGCGAGCCGCCAGCTCCACGCGTCGCATCGCCCACCCCTTGACGTAGCCGGTCGTCTCCCGTCGCCCGCCCGGGTCGGTGGTGCGGAACGCCCCGTCGGTGACGACCTCGACCAGCCGGGCGCCGGCCAGCACGTCGACCATGTCGGGGCTGGGCGCGTGGTCGGGATCCCGCCTCATCCGACACAGTTCGCTGTCGGCGCGGAACGGACTGAACCGGGCATCGGCGTCGTGCAGGATCTGTTCGACCCTGGCGACCAGCCCGCGGGGCGGTGGCTGCGGCGTCTTCCACGACGCCACCGTGCCCATCACCGGGAACGAGTGTGTGGTCACAGTTGATCCAAGATCGACTGCAGCGACTCGCGGTAGCCCTCGGAGGTGTAGGTGGCGCCGGACACCGCGTCGAAACTGACGCCCTGGCTGGTCACCTCTTGGTCGATGATCGGGAGTGCGTAGCTGTTGATCTGCACACTCTCGCCGTCGGAGTCGGGGTAGACGACGGCTTCGGCGCGACAGATGGAACCGTCGGCCAGGACGGACGCCTGGACCTGCACCGGACCCCAGCGGGTCTGGACGGAGTCACCCGTGATCGTGGTCGCCGTATCGCATGTGGGCGAGGCAGCAGTGTCGGCTGTGCCGGTGGGCACCGGCGCCGGGTGAATCGCCCGGTCGAAGCCGGCCACCACCCCCAACGCAGCCGCGGACAGTGCCATGCCGGGCGCAATCGCCTTGGTCAATCCGGCCATGGTCAGACTCCGAAACTCTCGATGTGCAGTCGGTGCGTCTTGGTCCCGGCCGCCTTCAGCGACCGTTCGAGCTCGCGCTCCAGGCCGGGTGGCCCGCACACGAAGGCGTCGCGTTCCGCGAGGTCCGGAATTCCTGCTCGAATCAGTTCGGGGGCGAACGGTCGACGTCCCGGCCACCGACTCCGGGGGCCGTCGACCACGATCAGCCGACCGTTGCGTTCGCGGACCAACTGCTGGATTTCGGCGTGATGCGGGATCTGTGAAGCGCGGCCCACGCGAGCCACCACGACCGGTGTCTGAGCGGCGGTGCAGTCGGCCAGGACGGCGCGGATGACCGTGAGCCCCACCCCACCGCCGAACAGCGCCACCGGCCGTCCCTGCGCCCGATCTGCGGTGAAGGTGCCGTACGGGCCTTCCAGTGCGACGCGCGTTCCGGGGGGCACCGCGGCCATCTGCCGGGATCCGTCACCGGTGAGTTTCACTGTGAAACGCAACAATCCGTCGTGCGGCCGGGCCGACAGCGAGATGGGATGGGCTTGCCACCACAGGTCACCGGTCAGCACCCGCAGCAGGAAGAACTGGCCCGCCGAGGCGTGCCGGGCCTTCCGCCCGGACACCTGAACCTCGATGGCGGCGGTGTCGTCGGCCGCCGGGACGATCCGAGTGATGGTGCCGCGACCACCGGTGAATGCCGTCACCAGCCCACCGACCCGCGACCACACGATGGCGGCGACCGTCGCCACGAACAGGCCGATCCACCACCAACGGCCGACCCCACGCGAGAAGTCGCTGCTGATCGTGATCTGGTGCCCGAAACCGAGCAGGACCGCGAGGTATCCGCTGATATGGATCCCCAGCCAGGTCTCGTAGTTCATGGAGCGCCTGATGCGCCGGTAGCTCGTCGCGGCGACCGTGAGGAACAGCGCCGCAGACACCACAGCGGCGACCATCCAGGCCGACTGACCCATGAGGTGGATGATCTCGGTGACCAGGGCCGTCACATCACCGTCCGCGAAGCCCACCGAGCTGGCGACCAGGTGCACCAGCAGCGCCACCACTGTGGTCATTCCGGTCCAGCGGTGCCATCCCCACAGGGCGTCCAGGCCGACGCTGCGTTCGAGCCATGCGGGCCGTGCTACGAGCAGCAACCCCGCCAAGGACGCCAGCGCCGCCAGCATTCCCGCGAACTGGCCCACCAGGAGCCACCCACCGGCCGGCTCCGTCAGTTGGGTGAGCGCACCGTTGGCGATCCAGATCGATGCAGTCACTCCGACGATCACACCGGCACCCAGCGCAGCGACGTTCGGACCGGCGGCCGTCCTGGTCGTCGACGACGCACCTGTGGTCGTCATCTGTCGATCGGTCACAGCCACGGTTCCTCCTCGGTTCGTACCCCGAGAGTGACGTCGGTCGCTCAGCCGGCGCCAGTGCGGCAACACGATCTTGACCAGACGCCCATTGCGCTCTCAGGAAGAGGCGGGCGAACCTGGGAGAAGCCTGAGAATGCCATGGCGTGAATCACAAATGTGGGCCCCGTCCAGGCAGGCGACGCCCACCGGAATTCGGCATGATCCACATGTGGTCATGATGTTGGATACGGGAGTTGCCCCATGGCGGAGTTGATCCTGAGCTGGCCCTCGTGGCTGCGGCTGATCATCGCGTTGGTGCTGTACTGCGGCATCACCATCGCGATCCTGGCGGTGTTCCGCGATCGCATCATCGCTTTGGGCAACTCCGACCCCTGGCCGTACTTCCCGCGGACCCGGGACGAGAAGCGGGAAGCCGACGAGACCTCCCCCACCCCGGTCCCCCCGGACTCGGTGTACCTCGGGCAGCGGGTCAGCCAATGGGTGGGGATGGCGTTCGTGTTCCTCCTCGCCTTCACGGTCAGCAACCTGTGGAGCAACGCCGAACAGGCGCGGATGCTCACCAAGAACGAGACCTTCACCTTCGAAGCCGCCTACGCAGCGGCCAACCAGTTGACACCAGGCGAGGGCCGGGAAGAAGTGGTCCAGGGGTTGGACAAGTACGCCGACGCCGTCGTGGCCCAATGGCCATTGCTGCGCGCCGCCGATGCCGGGGCCGCGGCGAAGGCGCAGCGTACGGCGTCGCTGGAACTGGGCTTGGCCATGAGGGCGGCCGACCTGAAGGGCGCCAGCAAGGACGACGAATGGGCGGGACTGACCTCCGACGTCGAAGATCTGATCAACGACGGGGTGGATCGGCTCGACGTCATCCCGTCGGTCCAGGTTCCCGCCATGCTGTCGCTGTTGTTCCTCCTGGGACTGATCACCTTGGCAGTGACCGCGGCGTACCAGTCGGCCACGCTGGGCAGCAACCTCTTCCTGATGGGCCTGATGGCAGCAGTCGTGGGTCTGCTCACCTATTTCGTCATCGAGATCAGCAACCCGTTCCTGGGTGGCGTCGGAGTGGTCCCCGGAATCGGCTGACCGGCGTCAGCAGCGCGGCAGTCGTTCCGCCAGCCAACCTTCCACCGCATCGAGCCCGATCCGCTCCTGCGCCATCGTGTCGCGTTCCCGCACCGTCACCGCGTTGTCGTCCAGGGAGTCGAAGTCGACCGTCAGGCAGAACGGCGTACCGATTTCGTCCTGCCGGCGGTATCGACGACCGATGGCACCCGCATCGTCGAACTCGACATTCCAGCGCTGCCGCAGCGACGTCGCCAGGGCCTTGGCCTTGGGGGACAGATCGGCGTTGCGCGACAGCGGAAGCACCGCCGCCTTCACCGGAGCCAACCGCGGATCGAAGCGCATGACCGTGCGCTGGTCGACGCCACCCTTGGTGTTGGGGGCTTCGTCGACCGCATAGGCGTCGAGCAGGAACGCCAGCACCGCCCGCGTGAGTCCGGCAGCGGGCTCGATCACGTAGGGCATCCACCGCTCCCCACTCGCCTGGTCGAAGTACGACAGGTCAGTTCCGGAGTGTTGGCTGTGCGTTGTGAGATCGAAGTCCGTGCGGTTGGCGACACCTTCCAGTTCCGCCCATGCGGAGCCCGCGAACTCGAAGCGGTACTCGATGTCGACGGTGCGCTTGGAGTAGTGCGACAGCTTCTCCTGCGGGTGCGCGAAAAGCCGCAGATTGTCGGGATCGATGCCCAGGTCGGTGTACCAGGCCATCCGCTCGGCCAACCAGTACTCGTGCCATTCCTCGTCACTGCCCGGCGGCACGAAGAACTCCATCTCCATCTGCTCGAACTCCCGGGTCCGGAAGATGAAGTTGCCCGGCGTGATCTCGTTGCGGAACGACTTCCCCGTCTGGGCGATGCCGAACGGCGGCTTCATCCGGGACGACGTGGCGACGTTGGCGTAATTGACGAAGATGCCTTGCGCCGTCTCGGGCCGCAGGAAGTGGACCGACCCTTCGTCCTCGACCGGTCCGATCGAGGTCCGGAGCAGGCCATTGAAGTCGCGTGGCTCGGTGAACTGACCCTTCGTGCCGCAGTTCGGGCAGGGGATCTCGGCCAGCCCCTCCGGCGCCCGACCCTTGCGCTCCTCGAACGACTCGATGAGTTGGTCGGAGCGGAAACGTTTGTGACAGGAGCGGCACTCCGTCAGCGGATCGACGAACGCGTCGACATGGCCCGACGCCACCCACACCTGGGGCGCCAGGATCACCGACGAGTCCAGCCCGACGACATCATCGCGGCCCCGCACGATGGTCTGCCACCACTGGCGCCGGATGTTCTCCTTGAACTCCACGCCGAGCGGTCCGTAGTCCCACGCCGACCGGGTACCCCCGTAGATCTCGCTCGACGGGTACACAAAACCCCGTCGCTTGCTCAGGTTGACGACGGCGTCGACGCGATCGGCCATGACTGACTCCAGTCGGGATTTCGGCGGGCCCGGTGGGTGCCGGGCGGACCCGACTAAGGGTAGCGGGGGCCGGGGCCGCTGCGATCAGCGTCGTCGGCCCGGTGGCTGACCGCGCGCGTCACACCATCGGCGTCAGCGTCCACCAGGACCTCGACCACGATGTCATCGCCGGTGCTGTAGGTCTGCAGCGGGCCCAGGGCGAGCTTGGCGTCGTAGGCGCCCAAACCGTGCCGCAGCGACCCGGCATCGCGCCACCGGGTGCCCAGCACCCACCTGTCCGGGTCATCGGGCGAGCGACCCACCCATCCCGACTCGAAACCGTCGCTGCGACTCAGGACCGCAAGGGCCTGATCCAACAGTGCCGCGCAGGCGGCACCTTGATATCGGAGGAGCGCGATCACCCTCGCATCATGCCGGATTGGTTCCCGACCGCTCCATGGGCGACCATAGGCACGTGGCGAAGAAGTCCAGCGGGTCCTCCCGCTCGAACCAGCAGCGTGGCCGCACCAGTTCCGGCGGTCGGAACGCTGCGCCGACGCCGACGACTCAGTCCTCCTCCCGCCGCACCCTGGAACGGATCAGCGCCCCGTGGTTGTTGACCCTGCATCGGTTGCCGCGGTGGCTGGTACCCATCGGTCTGGCGGTCATGCTGTTCCTCGGCCTGCTTCTCAGTGGGCCGTGGGCCTGGCTGGGAGCGGCCCTGATGATCATCGTGGGGCTGTTCGTCAGTTGGCTCACCGCGCTGTCGTGGCCCATCCTGACCCCCGGCAGCCGCGCGATCCGGGTCCTCGTCGCTGCCGTCCTGTTCGGTCTAGCCGTGTTGAAGGCCCTCGGCCGCTGGTGACAGGTTGGGCAGTGCCCCGCCGTAGCGACGATCCCGCGCCGCGTACTGTTCCACCGCCCGCCACAAGTGCCGCCGGTCGACATCCGGCCACAACTCCGGCAGGAAGACCATCTCGGCGTACGCCGACTGCCACAGCAGGAAGTTGCTGATCCGCTGCTCCCCCGACGTACGCAGAAAGAGATCGACATCGGGCATGTCGGGTTCGTCGAGGTACCGCGCGAACGTCTTCTCGTCGATCCGGTCAGCGCGCACCAGGCCGGCGCGCACATCGGCCGCCAGCGCCGCGGCAGCGTCCGCGATCTCGGCCCGCCCGCCGTAGTTGACACACATCGTCAGGGTGAGCCGGTCGTTGTCCCGGGTGAGTTCCTCGGCCGTCTCCAGTTCCGAGACGACGGACTTCCACAACCGCGGCCGCCGACCCGCCCAGCGAATCCGCACTCCCAGTTCGTTCAACTCGTCACGGCGACGCCGCACGACATCACGGTTGAACCCCATCAGGAACCGCACCTCGTCCGGGGACCGACGCCAGTTCTCGGTCGAGAAGGCATACACACTCACCCACCGCAGGCCCAGCTCCAGGGCGCCGTGCATCACATCGAGCAGCGCGAACTCCCCAGCACTGTGTCCCGCCGTGCGAGGAAGCTCCCGTTCCTTGGCCCACCGGCCGTTGCCGTCCATCACGATGGCGACATGCTGAGGCAGGAGGTCAGCAGGGATGTCCGGAGGACGCACTCCGGACGGATGGGGCTCCGGCGCCCGGAACTCGCGTGGGGTCATGGAGCGGCCTCAACGAGCGGCAAGGAACGCAACTGCCGCTCCAGGTGCCATTGGACGAAGGCAGCCACCAGCGAACTACCTTCGCGCTGCACCCGTTGATCCGCATCGTCCACGAGCTCCCACTCCCCCGACAGCAGCGCCCCCAACAACACCAGGGCCTCGGGCCGCGGGGTGGCCGATCCGGCCGGACGGCAGGAGGCACACATCGCCCCACCCGACGCCAGGTGGAACGAACGGTGCGGGCCGCGGGCCCCGCAGCGGGCGCAGTCGGAGAACGACGGGGTCCAGCCGGACACCGCCATGGACCGCAGCAGATAGGCATCGAGGACCATGCGGGGATCATGTGTGTTGTCCGCCAGGGCCCGCAGACCGCCCACCAGCAACAGATACTGCTGACCGGCGGGCTGGCGGTCCACCGGGGTCAGCCGTTCGGCCGCTTCGAGCATCGCGGTACCGGCGGTCCAGCGGCGGTAGTCCCCCACCAACTCGGCGCCATACGCCCGGAAGGTCTCCACCTGGGTCACCGTGTCCAGCGAACGACCCTCGTACAACTGCAGATCCACATGCCCGAAGGGCTCCAGTCGGGCGCCGAACCGACTGCGCGATCGGCGAACCCCCTTGGCGACCGCCCGCACTCGACCGTTGGTGCGCGTGAGCAGGGTGATGATGCGGTCCACCTCTCCCAGATCGTGGGTTCGCAGAACGACCCCTTCGTCGCGGTAGACGGCCATTGCATCAGTGTGACACCGACATGTCGGATGGGTGCATTACCGTCGGGTCGTGGTCGACGATTCCGATTCCGGCAAACGCCCGCGGCGCGGCCGGCGCCGGTCGCGCCTGACGTCACCCCTGACATCGGGCCCGTCGGGCCTCTCCTGGCCGCGGGGTGAGATCCCACCCGTCGCCTCCGTCGAACGCCCCCGGTCCGCGCACCGCAGCCACGACGAGCGACCGGTGAGCAACACCGTGCAGTTCGTGGCCGTCGAACCAAGTTGGCTGCGTCGGGGGGTGATCTCGATCCTGGTCATCCTGACGATCTACAGCCTGGGGCTGTGGCTGTTCCAGGTCACGGGACACTTCCTGTTCCTGATCCTGCTGGCGTGGCTCATCGCCATCGCCATGGAACCGTCGATCCGCTTCTTCGAACGCCGCGGCATCGGGCGGGGCGCCGGCACGGGCCTCACCCTGCTCGGGGCTCTCCTGGTCACGCTGGGGATCCTGGCCATGCTCGGAGGGGTCTTCAGCGCCCAGCTGGCCCAGTTCATCGGGTCGTTGCCCGACGCCGTCAACGAGGTCGTGGGGTGGATCAACAGCACCTTCGGCCTCAACGTGCAGGCCAGCACCATCACCGACCAGCTGAACATCGACGCCAACCAGGTGGCGACCTACGCGACCGATTTCGCCGGCGGTATCGTCGGCGCGCTCGGAGTGGCGTTCTCCGTACTGTTCGACGCCCTGACCGTCCTCGTCTTCGCCTTCTACCTCGCCGCGGACGGGCCCGGTCTGCGCCGCACCATCGCATCGTGGCTCCCGCCCAAGCGGCAGAAGGTGCTGCTCACCGTCTGGGACATCAGTTTGGCCAAGACCGGCGGCTTCGTGGTGTCCAAGCTGATCCTCGCCACGATCTCGGCTGTCGCCCACGCTGCGTTCTTCTGGTTCATCGACCTGCCCTACTGGCTGCCGATGGGCATCTTCGCGGGCGTGACCAGTCAACTGATCCCCACCATCGGCACCTACATCGGGGTGGCGGTCCCCGTCCTCATCGCCGTCCTCGATCGCCCGATCAGCGCCATCTGGATCGTCCTGTTCGCGACCGTCTACCAGCAGATCGAGAACTATGTCCTGACCCCCCGCGTGTCCCGCGCCACCATGGACATCCACCCGGCGGTGGCACTGGGTGCGGTCTTCGTCGGAGCCGCCATCTGGGGGCCGATCGGGGCCCTGATCGGCATCCCGATCGCGGCGGCAGTGCTCTCGGTCATCGAGACCTACGGCCAACGCTACGAACTCATCGACGAGATCAGCGACGGCGAGGTCAGCGACACGACACCTCCGGCCGACCTCCCGGCCAACTCCTGACCGAGCGGGAGTCGTCCGTCATCCGGTTGGCGTCCCACATCGTCAGGACTCCCGCACCGACTGCTGCCTACTCTGGTGACGTGACCGGGGTAGCGGCGCTGCGCGCGCTGTGCGATTCGATGCCTCAGGCCGCGTTCCTGACGGACGCGGCCGGCCGAATCACGCACACCAATCCGGCGTGGCGGGACCTGTTCGATCTTGCCCCCGACCACGCCAACGGTCACCACTGGCATGAGCGACTGATCCCGACGGACCGTGGCCGGATCGTCGGACAGTGGCATGCGGCCATCACCACGCAGCTCCCCGTCGATCTGCAGTTCCGCGTCCGACTGCCTGACGACCGGACCAGGGCGATCCACCTGCGAGCCGACCGCGTCCGCGACCTCCCCGGCATGGACGGATATGTCGGCACGGTCGAGGACATCTCCGACCTGCATCGGGTCGAGGCAGCGCTGGCCGACGAGCGGAACCGGTTGACCGGGATCCTGGACGGAACCCGAGCGGGGACCTGGGAGTGGCACGTACCCACGGGTGAGTTGCGGGTCAATGAACGCTGGGTCAGCATCCTGGGCTGGACCCTCGACGAATGGCGTCCCGAACACATCGACCAGGCCGACGAACGGACCCACCCCGACGATCTTCGTGAGACCGACGCCCTGCTCGAACGTAACTTCTCCGGTGACCTCGATCACTACGAGAACGAGATGCGGATGCGTCACCGCGACGGTCACTGGGTCTGGGTGCTGGACCGGGCCCGCGTGGTCAGCCGTACCCCTGATGGTGACCCGGAATGGGTGGCGGGCACCCATCTCGACATCACACCCCTCAAGGAGAACGAGGTCCGGCTCCGGGGCACCATCCAGGAACTGGAAGCCGCTCGACAACGGATCGAGATGGCCAACGACACCGGCGGCATCGGGGTGTGGGAATCCTCCCCCACCGGGGATGAACTGATCTGGGACCGACAGATGTACCGGCTGTACGGGCTTCCGCCGGATCACGGCACCGTCACGCCGTCGGTGTGGGAACAACGACTGCACCCCGGCGACGTCGATCGGATGGCCGTGGAAACGGCGGCCTCGATGAATGGCACACCGTACGACACCGAGTTCCGCGTCGTCTGGCCCGACGGCTCGGTACGCCACCTCAGATCGGCCGCCCGACTGGTCCATGACGAACAGGGACAGCCGCGGCGCTTCGTGGGGGTCAGCTGGGATGTGACGGAGACCCGCCAGTTGGCCGCTGACCTGGCGTTCCGGGCATCCCACGACCCCTTGACCGGACTGATCAACCGGCTGGAGTTCGACCGGGTCCTGGAGTCGGCGCTCCGCGGAGCCACCTCCGGCATCCCCGCGACTTTGTTGTTCATCGACCTGGACCAATTCAAGATCGTCAACGACACGTGCGGACACGCCGTGGGTGATCGGCTCCTGTGTGAGATCGCGGGACTCCTGCGCTCGTGTCTGGGTGATCAGGACGTGCTGGCGCGGATGGGTGGTGACGAGTTCGCCGTGATGCTGCCCGGCCGATCCAGCGAAGAGGGGCATCACGTCGCACAGCTGATCTGCGCCGCGGTGGACCGCTACCGACTCGTTCACGATGGCCGCAGTCATAGGGTCGGCGCCAGCGTGGGGCTCGTCCCGGTCGACACCCATTGGGAGACCCCGCGCGAACTGCTTCAGGCCGCCGACACGGCCTGCTACACAGCCAAGGACGAAGGCCGCAACAGGGTGGTCGCCTGGACCCGCGACGACCCGGCCATCGACGGTCGGTCCGGACACACCCGATGGGCCACCCGCCTGGGAGAAGCCCTGGACTCCGATGGTTTCTCCTTGTTCGGGCAACGACTGGTTCCCTTGGCCGCCCGCGAGCAGGGGGTGTGGGCAGAAGTGCTCCTGCGGCTGCCGTCGGGCGATGGCGATCACCTGACCCCCGGTCACTTCCTTCCGGCAGCAGAACGGTTCGATCTGTCGACCCGGATTGACCGCTGGGTGCTGCGCCGGGTCCTGGACCTGATGCACCGGCACCCGGATCTGTCGGCGGTAGGGCTGCTGACCGTCAACCTGTCCGCCCGATCGGTCGGTGATCCCGCCTTCCACACCCAAGCCCTCGAGATGATCGGGGCGGCCTCCGACGATGTGCGGCAGCGGCTGTGCCTGGAGATCTCTGAGAGTGCATCCCCGGCGGCGGTGAGCACGGCCAGCCCGTTCATCGACGAACTCCGGGCGCTCGACGTACGGATCGCACTGGACGACTTCGGCTCCGGAATGTCCTCCTTCGCCTACCTGAAGAACCTGAAGGTCGACTTCCTCAAAATCGATGGGCAGTTCGTCCGCGGCATGGTGCAGGACCGGGTGGATGCGTTGTCGGTCCGCAGTTTTGTGGAACTGGCGGATCTGGTGGGCGTCCGCACCGTCGCCGAGCACGTGGCGGAGCCCGCCGTGCTGGACCAAGTGCAACAACTGGGAATCGACTTCGGCCAGGGCTTCCTGCTGCATCGGCCGGAACCCCTGGAACGGCTCCTCGTGCCGGCCACCGCCCCGATCCCGACCGCCCGCCAGGCTCCAAGCTTTGCCGGACTGCCGCAGGTGTCATAAGGCCGGGTCGCCCCAGAGCGCGCGCCGGGTCAGAAGCCCAGGCGGTTCATCTGTTTGGGGTCCCGCTGCCAGTCGCGCGCGACCTTCACCCGAAGGTCCAGGAAGACCCGGGTTCCCAACAGTTCCTCGATCCGACGGCGCGACTCGGTCCCGATCCGTCGGATTCCCGCGCCCTTGGCTCCGATGACGATGGCCTTCTGGCTGTTGCGTTCGACGAAGAGGAAGGCGGTGACATCGATCATCGGATCGTCGGCAGGGCGGTCGGGGCGGGGTACCAGGTCCTCGACGACCACCGCGATCGAATGCGGGAGTTCGTCGGTCATCCCCGCCAGTGCGGTCTCCCGGATCAGTTCGGCGATGAGCACACGTTCCGGTTCCTCCGTGATCTGGCCCTCGGGATACATCGCCGGGCCTTCGGGCAGCGCCGCGATCAACAGTTCGGTGAGCAGGTCGATGTTGGTTCCGGCCACCGCGCTCACGGGGACGAGTTCGTCGAACGGACGCCCCAGGTCCTCACCCACCGACTGGACCTCGAGGAGCCGCTCAGCCACAGTGTCGGAGTCGGTGGTGTCGATTTTGGTGACCACTCCGAACCTGGCTCCGCGGTGGGCGGCGGCCGATTCTTTGGCGATGAGCCGGTCGCCCGGTCCCACCTTCTGATCTGCGGGGAAACACTGCACCAGGACGTCCACCTGTCCCCAGGTCGCCCGCACCAGGTCGTTGAGGCGTTTGCCCAGCAGCGTGCGTGGCTTGTGCAGACCGGGGGTGTCGATGACCACGAGTTGGCCGGCCGGCGAGTGGACCACCCCGCGGATCGCGTGCCTGGTGGTCTGCGGTCGGTCGGAGGTGATGGCCAGATGCGACCCGATCATCTGGTTGAGCAAGGTCGACTTCCCGACGTTGGGACGACCCACGATGCAAGCGAAGCCGCTGCGGAACCCGGTCACGTGCTCACCATGGCGGTGACGGTACCGGCACCGTCGGCGAGCCAGACGGTCACACCTGCGCCGCCCACTTCGCGGACGACTGCGACATCAGTGGAGCTCGCTCCCACGACGGCCGCGCCTTCGACCCCGCGGGCGCCGGAGGCCACCGCCGTGGCGAGGGCCAGTTCCAAGGCAGTGAGCCGAAGGGACGGCAAGGCCACATCCGCCCCGGTGTAGGAACGTCCGGTCTCGTCGCGCACGGCGGCCCCGGTGGGCGCACCGATCCGGGCTCGGGCCGCTCGAGCGAGGGTGATCAACTTCTGGTCCTCCGCGCCGGGCAAGGGGGCCTCAGTCATCGTCATTCGCTCCTTCTCGCGCGACCAGGATGGTTCCCACCCGGTTCCGGCGGCCTTCTGCGGACTCGGCTACCAGCCGCCAACCCTGTTCGTCGATCGCGGCCCCGGGGATCGGGACGCGGCCGAGCCGTTGCCCGAGCAACCCACCCACTGTCTCCACCCCGAGACCATCGGGGTCCAGGTCGATCCCGGTCAGATCACACAAGTGTTCCAGCGACAGACGGGCGCTGACCCGCCACTGATCGCCGGTCAAGGCCACCACTTCGGGGGCGCCGGTGTCGTATTCGTCGTCGATCTCGCCCACGATCTCTTCAAGGATGTCCTCGATCGTCACCAGGCCGGCGGTGCCACCGAACTCGTCCACCACGATCGCCATGTGGACTCGGGCCGCCTGCAGCTCGCGCAACAACTCGTCGGCCGGTTTGCTGTCGGGCACGAAGTGAGCGGCGCGCATGTGGGCATCGACCTGCTCCGTCCGCTCGGCCTCCCGGTGCTCCACCACCCGGCGTACCAGATCCTTCAGGAACACCACTCCGACCACGTCGTCCGGACCGTCGCCGATCACCGGGATGCGGGAGAACCCCGACCGGAGACACAACGCGATTCCTTGCCGGACCGAGTGGTCCCGCTCCACGAACACGATCTCCGTGCGCGGGACCATGACCTCCCGCGCGATCGTGCCACCCAGTTCGAACACCGAATGGATCATCTGGCGTTCGTCGTCCTCGATGATCGAATCGGCGCCCGCGCGGTCCAGCAACTCCCGCAGTTCGGCGGTGGAGCCGAACGGTCCCCGCCGATAACCGCGACCGGGTGTGATCGCGTTGCCCACCAGGATCAATGCGGCCGACAGCGGCGTGAGCAACCACGCCAGCAGTTGGGCCGGGATCGCGGCCGCGCCGGCCACCCGTTCAGGATGCTGTCGCCCCACCGTCCGGGCCGAGACGCCCAGCACGACGTAGGCCACCACCGCCATGATGGCGGTCGCGATCACCAGGTCCCAGCCCGCCGTCGTGGGGAACCACGACGCCAGGGCCAGGTAGAGCACGGACAGCGCGGTGAGCGTCAGAGCCGAGTGAAGCAGCAGGAGCACGTTGACGTAGCGCGTCGGATCTTCGGCCATGGGCACCAGCCGCTCGGCCCGACGGTTGCCCGCCTCGGACATCTCCTGCAATCGCACCCGGGACAGGGCGGAGAACGCGGTCTCGGCGGCGACGAAGAACCACGAGAGGAGCACCAGCAGGACCACCACCCCCAGCAGCCAGATCGTGGTGGTGGTCACCGCGACAGGCCCTGCGCATACTCGGCGACGAGTGCCTGTTGGCGCTCGAACATCACCCGCTCCTCCGCCGGGTCCACGTGGTCGTGGCCCAAGAGGTGAAGAACCCCGTGAGCCACCAGGATCCGCACCTCGTGAGTCTCGTCGTGCCCAGCCACGACGGCTTGACGACGCGCCACGGCCGGGCACACAACGACATCCCCCAGTACCCCCGACACCGGCGGCTGACCGGGGGCCGGCTCACGAAGCTCATCCATGGGGAAACTCAGGACGTCCGTCGACCCTGGTTCGTCCATCCACTCCACGTGGAGCTCGGCCATCGCATGCTCATCGACCAGGGTGATCGACAGTTCGGCGTCGTCGGCCATCCCCAGCCGCGCCAGCAGGAAGCGGGCCAACCCCTCGATGTCGGAGGTGTCGAGCCCTTCGCCGGTGTCGTCTCGGACGTCCAGGCCGTCAGGCACGTCGCCCCCGGTCGTTGCGGCGCAGCCGGGCGGCCCCGGGAGCGTTGAGTTCATCCCATCGGCCATAGGCGGACACGATGCGACCCACCAACTCATGGCGCACCACGTCGCGCGCATCGAGCTGGCAGAAGGCCACGTCGTCGACACCCGTCAGGATCTCCTGCACCACCCGAAGGCCGGACGACTGACCCCCGGGCAGGTCCACCTGCGTGACGTCGCCGGTGACGACCATGGTGGATCCGAAGCCCAGGCGGGTGAGGAACATCTTCATCTGTTCCGGTGTGGTGTTCTGGGCTTCGTCCAAGATGATGAACGCGTCGTTCAGGGTCCGGCCGCGCATGTAGGCCAAGGGAGCGACTTCGATCGTGCCTGACGTCATGAGGCGGGGGATCGAATCCGGGTCGATCATGTCGTGCAGCGCGTCGTACAGCGGCCGCAGGTAGGGGTCGATCTTCTCGCTGAGGGTGCCGGGCAAGAAGCCCAGTCGCTCACCGGCCTCCACCGCGGGACGGGTCAGGATGATGCGACTGATGTCCTTGCGCTGGAGTGCCTGTACCGCTTTGGCCACCGCCAGATAGGTCTTCCCGGTACCGGCCGGCCCGATCCCGAAGGTCACCGTGTTGCGGTCGATGGCATCGACGTAGTGCTTCTGGTTCAGCGTCTTGGGGCGGATGGTCTTGCCCCGATTGGACAGGATGTTGGCGGTCAACACGTTCGACGGCGACGCGTCGCCGGCTCGCAGCATCCCGATGGACCGCTCCACGGTGTCCGGGGTCAGTCCCTGCCCGGTACGCAGCATGGCCAGCAACTCCGCGTACAACTGTTCGACCAGGCGGACTTCGTGCTCGGGTCCGGAGAGGCTGATGTCGTTGCCGCGCACGTGGATGTCGAGATCAGGGAATGAGTTCTCCACGACCCGTAACAGGGCATCGGAGACCCCCAGCACACCCAGCATCGGTTGGGAGGCGGGAACCACGATGCGCGCGTCGGCGCTCTCGCTCATCACACCTCCCTGTGCTGCCCGTCCATCGTCGCCGGTATCGCCCGTCGCGTCCACTTCGCCACTCACCCCGGTGGCCAGGACATCTGGCGCCCACCGAGCACGTGGGCATGCACATGATCAACGGTCTGGCCGCCGTCGGCCCCCGTGTTGAGCACGATCCGGTAGCCGGTCAGGCCGGCCGCCTCCGCCACTTGGGCAGCCGCCGCCAACAGTCGGCCGGTCAACGTCAGGTCGGCATTTGCGAGTGCCGCGGCATTCGGGAAGTGCTGGCGCGGGATGACCAGGATGTGGACGGGTGCTTGGGGATCGATGTCACGGAATGCCACGAAGGTGTCGTCTGCGCTGACCACGTCGGCGGGGATCGACCCGGCCGCGATGGAACAGAACAGGCAGTCTGGCTCAGTACTCATGCCGTCACGCTATCGCGGTGCCCAGCGACCGGATTCCGCGAGCACGACGGCCGCAGCGGCGACCCCGGCAGTGGATGTGCGCAGCACTGAATCCCCCAGTCTCACCGGGGTCGCGCCCGCATCGGCAAAACGAACCAACTCCGCCGGGGTGATCCCGCCTTCGGGTCCGACGACCAGCACCACCGAACGTGCCCCGAGACCGACAGCGCCCGGCAGGGCCTGGTCCGCAGCCTCGTGCAGCACCAGCCCCCGGTCCACCTCGGCGAGCAGGCGGCATACGCCGGCCGTGTCGGTCAGATCGTCGATGTGCGGTATCCGAGCCCGCCGGGATTGTTTCGCGGCGGCCGCCGCCACCGCCCGCCATCGGCCGAGACCGCGGCCGACCTTGTCGCCCCGCCACACGGCGACGCTGCGCTCCGCGGACCACGGCACGATGCTGTCGACCCCGATCTCAGTCACCATCTCGACCGCTCGTTCGCCGCGGTCCCCTTTCGCCAACGCCTGAACCACCGTGAGCGACGGCGTGGGTGCCGGTTCGTCCACGACAGATCGCACCGAGACGATCAACTCATCGCCGCTGCCGCTGCCGACCACCACGCCGGATGCCCGTCTTCCCGCCCCATCGACAAGATCCACTTCGGCGTCCGCCGCGAGTCGTCGCACCTTCACCGCGTGGTGGGCTTCGGATCCGGTCACCGTGACCGTGGCACCGGCCTCAGCCTGGGCCAGGAGTTCGGGGAGGACCAGGAAAACCGGGGTCGTGCTCATCGTCCGGCGAAGGCGTCCTTGATCCGGCTGAAGAAGCCGGTGGGTTCCACGACTGGTGTCGCCAGTGGCTTCTCCTCGCCCCGGAGCGCGGCAAGCCGCTCGAGCAGCTCCCGCTGTTCGGCGCTGAGACTGGTGGGCGTCTCGATCTGCAGGTGAACCGTCAAGGTTCCGCGACCGGCACCCCGCAGATGGGGCACGCCGCGGTCGCGCAACGTGTACTCGTATCCCGACTGGGTTCCTGCCGGGATGCTGACCGACTCCTCGCCGTCGAGGGTCTCCAGCGGGATCTCGGTTCCCAGGGCAGCTGCCGTCATGGGGAGTGACAGGGTGCAATGCAGATCGTCACCCTGCCGCTGGAACAACGGATGGGGCTTCTCGGCCACCTCGATGTAGAGATCACCGGCCGGCCCGGCTCCGATCCCGATCTCGCCCTCGCCCGCCAACTGGATCCGGGTCCCGTTCTCCACACCGGGCGGGATCCGGAAGCCGACGGCGCGCCGGGTCCGCACTCGGCCCTCTCCCGAACACTCCGGACAGGGATGGGGGATGACGGTTCCGAACCCACGGCACTGGGGGCAGACCCTGGTGGTCATCACCTGTCCCAGGAATGACCGCTGCACCGACTGGATCTCGCCGCGGCCCTTACACATGGCGCAGCCGGTGACCTCCGTACCCGGTGCCGTCCCGGCCCCTTCGCAGGAGTTGCAGGCGACTGCCGTGTCGATCGTGACCTCACGCTCCGAGCCGAACATGATCTCGTCCAGTTCGACCGACAAGCGGATCAGCGCATCCTGCCCGCGCTGCTGCCGTGACCGGGGACCGCGAGGTGAGGACGGCCCGAAGAACGCGTCCATCAGATCCCCGAAGTCGAACGCACCCGGGCCGGCGTTGGCGCTCTGCGGATCGACGCCCGAGTCGTACATGCGGCGCTTGTCCGGATCGCTCAGAATTTCGTAGGCGACCGTGACGTCCTTGAATTGTTCCTGGGTGGCGGGATCGGGGTTCAGGTCGGGGTGCAGCTCGCGCGCCCGCTTGCGATAAGCCCGCTTGATCTCCTGGGCGTCGGCATCGGGCGAGACACCGAGGACGGCGTAGTAGTCGTTGCGGGGAGGCACCGCTCCAATTTACGGCACCCGGCGCCCCCTGCATCCCGCCCCGCTGCGCGTTCAGCGAACGGGGCTACTGGTCGGCCAGGATCCGCCCCAGGTAGCGCGCCACTGCGCGCACGGCGGTGATGGTGCCGGGGTAGTCCATGCGGGTCGGACCCAGGACTCCGAGGTGGGCCACGGCCGTGTCGTGCGGCCCGTATCCGCTGGTCACCACCGAGACGGTCTCCATGGCGGCCAGGTCGTTCTCGTGTCCGATGCGCACGTCAATGCGATCGGTGGCCGTCGCCTCGCCGAGCAGCCGCAACAGAACCATCTGTTCTTCGAGCGCTTCGAGGACCGGATGGACGGTGAGCGGAAAGTCCCGGCCGTGCCGGGCGAGGTGTGAGGTTCCGGCGATGATCACGCGCTCCTCCACCTGTTCCGACGCTGCGTCGACCAGCGTCCCCAGGATCGCCACCACCAGATCACGCCGATCCGGCTCGAACTCGTCGGCCAGACCGGCCGTGGCTTCGGCCAGCTCCGCGAACGACCGTTCATGAAGAGCGGCGTTGAGCCGGGTACGGACATCTGCCACTACCGACTCATCCAGTCGTTCTCCGGTCATGACGACCCGCTGCTCGACCCGACCCGAGTCGGCTATGAGGACCAGCAGCAATCGGGTCTCGGTGAGCGTGACCAACTCGATGTGCCGGACCCGGGACCGCTGCAGCGACGGGTACTGGACAAGAGCCAGTTGTGACGTGAGCTGTGCCAGCAGTCGAACCGCCCGTTCGACCACGTTGTCGAGGTCGACCGCCGAGTCCAGGAAGGTGTGGATCGCCCGGCGTTCGGCGGGCGACAAGGGGCGGACCTGGGCCAGCCGGTCCACGAAGAGGCGATAGCCGGCATCCGTGGGGATACGGCCGGCGCTGGTGTGCGGCTGCACGATCAGCCCCTCTTCCTCCAGGGCCGCCATGTCGTTGCGGATGGTGGCGGAGGAGACGCCCAGATCGTGCCGTGACGCGATCGACTTGGAGCCGACGGGCTCGTTGTTGGCCACGAAGTCTTCGACGATGGCCCGCAGCACCGTCAGCCGTCGTTCGTCGCTCATCCGCACCTCCACGGTGAGTCTAGAAGCAAACGCCCGCGCCGCGGGGTGGCCGTAACCACGATCTATCGGGCATCGTCCCCGTCGTCTGTAGGGCCGTTCGGGCGAATCACCCCGGCAATTCGGTGTCCGATTTGGTGGGAATGCCGGTTCACCGGGACGATTGTGACTATTCACCGTCACCTCGGTCACTCACCGTGACCCGGACGGCCCTTCGACGGAAGGCTCCCCGTGGCCGACAACCCCTCGATCCTCGCCAACGTGAGCGACGTCGCGGTCACCCGCGAGACGAAACGCCGCGCTCGCCTGCGGTCCCTGGCCCTGATTCTGGCGATCCCGTTGTTCTACCTGCTGTGGCGGATCGCCACCGGGAATCCGTTGGACCCCACCAACCTGACGTTGCCTGCCCTGGACCCCTTCCTCGTGGTCGTCGTGCTGTTCTTCGTGGCCATGATCGGCACCATGTTCGCCATGACCTGGGGTGCTGGCCGGTCTCCGCACGTCATGTACCGCCCGGAACAACTCGATGTGAGCCTCGCCGACGTGATCGGCATCGAACCCGTCAAAGAGGACATCGCGCGCTCCCTGGACCTGTTCTTGGCGCACAAGACGTTCTCGCGAGAGATGGGCGGATCGCCGCGTCGTGGGTTGCTGTTCGAGGGTCCCCCTGGCACCGGCAAGACCTACACCGCCAAGGCGATCGCGCGCGATGCCGGCGTCCCGTTCCTGTTCGTCTCCGCGACCAGTTTCCAGTCGATGTATTACGGCGCGACCGGTCGCAAGATCCGCTCCTACTTCAAGGCGCTGCGCAAAGCCGCCCGCAGCGAAGGTGGGGCCATCGGCTTCATCGAGGAGATCGACGCGATCGCCATGTCCCGAGCGGGCGTGGCCAGGTCCGTGGCGGCCATGTCACCCGCAACCGGCAGCGTCGGGGGCAGCCAGATCCACCGGATGGTCAACGAAGGCACCGGCGGTGTCGTCAACGAGCTCCTCATCCAGATGCAGTCCTTCGACACGCCCACCGGCGGCCAACGGTTCCGTGCCTCGCTGGTGGACAAGCTGAACCTGCTCCTGCCCGCTCACCGCCAACTCCCCCGTCCATCGGTGGCTCCCGCCAATGTCCTGCTGATCGCCGCCACCAACCGCGCCGACAGCCTGGATCCGGCATTGCTACGGCCCGGTCGGTTCGACCGGCGAATCGCATTCGAGCCACCGTCGTTCGCCGGCCGCCGGGCACTGGTCGACCATGGACTGAGCACCCGAACCCACGACTCCGAACTGGACGACGACGATGTCCGTTCGGCGATCGCCGCGGTGACCCAGGGCTACACGCCGGCGATGCTGGAGCACATGTTCGACGAGGGACTGGTGAACGCTCTACGCCGCGGGGCCACGGCGATGGATCGCAAGGATCTGGAGCGGGCGCGGCTGACCGAGGAGGTCGGGATGGGCCAGCCCGTGGCCTACACCGCCCACGAGCAGCGCCTGATCGCCACCCACGAATCCGGACACGCGACCATCGCCTATCTGGTCGCTCCCCATCGCCGGCTCGACATCCTGAGCATCATCAAGCGCAAGGACGCGCTGGGGATGCTGGGTCACGGGGACACCGACGACGTCTTCACCCGCAGCCAGTCCGAACTGACGGCCATGATCCAGATCGCCCTGGGGGGCCAGGCGGCGGAGGAGATCTTCTTCGGCGAGATCTCGACCGGTCCGGCCAGCGATCTGTCCTACGCCACGACAGTCGCGGCCCAGATGATCGGCGCCTGCGGGATGGGGGGTTCGCTGATCAGCCTGCAGGCGGTGGCCGGCTCGGAGTTCTCCGACACCAACCTGGTGGGTCGGGTGCTCGGCGACAGCGCCGCTCGCGCGGAGATGGAAGATCTGCTGAACACGCAGAAGGCGGAGGTCCTGTCGCTGCTGACGGCGAACCGCCATCTGGTCGAAGCCCTCCGCGATGCTCTGCTCGAGCGGCAGGAACTGGTCGGCCGCGAGATCCTGGATGTGCTTGAGCGCGCCAATGCCGAGCGGGAACCACTGCAGTTGGATCTGCGGACGGCTGGGGCCGCCGGGACCCCTTGACCCTTCGTTTCCTGCCGGACGGAGTGCGTCGTTTCCTTCAGTGGGCCGATGCAGCGTGGGTATCCTCTGCGAGTACGGGTTTCACCTCTGAGGACATCCATGGCAACGACCGACACCGACACCACCGCGGACATCGAGACGCCGCGGCCCCGGGTTCGTCACCGCGGCGCCTACATCGAGATGCTCCTCAGCAGCATCCTCGGGCTCGTCGCCTCGTTCGTGCTGTCCGTGGACGCCATCGAGATCGCGGCAAACCCAGATGCGACCTTCTCGTGTGATCTCTCATCGACGATCTCGTGCGGCGCGGTGGGCCGGACCTGGCAGGCGAGCCTGTTGGGGTTCCCGAACGCCTTCCTCGGCCTCATCTGTGAGCCCGTCGTGATCACCATCGCGGTCGCGGCCCTGGGTGGGGTGCGGTTCCCGCGTTGGTTCATGATCAGCGCTCAGGTGGTCTACTCCATCGGCTTCGTCTTCGCTTACTGGCTCTTCTACCAGGCGTACTTCAACATCCACGCACTGTGCCCCTGGTGCCTGCTGATCACGGTGACGACCACTCTGGTGTTCACGTCGATGACCCGGGTGAACATCCTCGACGGGAACTTGGGCGAGGGCGTGAAACGTCGGCTGGAACCGGCACTGCGGTATAACGCCGACACCTTCGGCGCGGTGCTGGTGCTGGCGATCCTGGCGGCGATGGTGGTGTACACGTACTTGTAGGTCGTCCTTGGCTTCGATACGCGAACTACGTTCGCTACTCACCCCGCGGACGGGGGGTCCTTGGCTTCGATACGCGAACTACGTTCGCTACTCACCCCGCGGACGGGGCGACAGTCACCCAGTGGACTGGGCTAGGCGAGTAACTCCAGCGTCACCGAGTCGGCCAACAGACGCCCTCGTCTGGTCAGCCGGACCTGGTCGCCGACGGTTGGTTCCACCAGGCCGCGCTGAGTCAGTGAACGAGCCAGCTCCGCGCCGCGGGCAGGCACCAGGTCCGTCGGGGAGAACCCCTGCGCCAGCCGTACCGCCAACATCGTTCGCTCCGTGCGGCGCTGCTCGGCGGTGAGGGTCTCCTCCCCCGCCCGGGGGTCCCGGCCTGCCGTAACCTCGGTGAGCCAGCGGGTCGGGTGTTTGACATTCCACCAGCGGGTGCCGGACCGGTGACTGTGGGCTCCTGGCCCGATGCCCCACCAATCGTCCCCGGCCCAGTAGCCGAGATTGTGGTCGCACTCATGTCCCGGGATGGCCCAGTTCGAAATCTCATACCAGGGCAGCCCCGCCCCGCTCAACAGGTCATCGGCGACCTCGTAGCACGCGGCCGCGTGGTCGTCGTCCGGGAGCGCCACGAGTCCCTGGTCAACCTTGCGCGACAGGGCGGTGCCGGACTCCACCTTCAATGCGTACGCCGACACATGACTCACCCCAGACTCAACGGCAGTCCCGACGGTCCGACGCCACGAGTCGAGCGTCTCCCCCGGGGTCCCGTAGATCAGGTCCAGACTCACCCGATGGAAGCCGGCCAGTTGTGCCAAGCGCGCGGCCCGCACCGCCCCGCCGGGGCTGTGCACCCGGTCCAACACCGCCAGGACCCCCGCATCGGAACTCTGCATCCCCAGGGACAGCCGGGTGATGCCAGCAGCCAGGAGCCCATCGAGCAGTTCCGGCGTGATTGTCTCGGGGTTGGCTTCACACGTCACCTCGGCGTCGTCGACCAGGCCGAACTCCGTCGCGATGGCGTCCAGCACCGCACCCAGGTCTGTCGGCGGGAGCAAGGTCGGCGTGCCACCCCCGAAGAACACCGACGACACCGGCCCGGCTGCGGCACCCCACTGCCGCCGGGCTCCACGGATCTCCGCGATCGCACCCCCCCGCCAATCAGCCGGTCTGCCGCGGCCCGACTCACCCGGGACGTAGGTGGTGAAGTCGCAGTAGCCGCACCTGCTGCTGCAGTACGGGACGTGCACGTAGAAACGCAGCGCCGGCGGGGTCACCACACCATTGTGCGGGGACCCGGCCGGCGCTGCGCCTACCGCTTCGGGTTCTACTTCTTGCCGCCGTAGATGTCGTCGACCAGGCCGGAGAAGTTCTCTTCCACGACCTTGCGCTTCACCTTGAGGCTCGGGGTGAGGAAGCCCTCTTCCACCGTCAGTTCCTGCGGGATGACCCGGAACTGCTTGATGGTCTCCCACTTGTTCAGCTCGCCGTTCAGCGCATCGACACCCGACTGGATCGTGGCGATGACCTCGGGGTCGGCCGCCAGGGTGGCGATGTCGGCGCCCGCCTTGCCGTGGGCGTCGGCCCACTGCTTGGCGGCGTCGGGGTCCAGGGCCACCAGCGCGCTGGCGAAGTTGCGCTCGTTGGCGATGATGACGACCTGTCCGGCAATGGGGCAGTGCGCCTTGAACTGGGCCTCGATGGCACCGGGGGCGATGTACTTGCCGCCGGAGGTCTTGACCAGGTCCTTCTTGCGGTCGGTGATCTTGACCCGGCCGGCCTCATCGATGACGCCGATGTCGCCGGTGGCGAACCAGCGGTTGGGACCTTCGGGCTGGTCGCCGAACACCTCGACGTTGGCCTCAGGCCGGTTGCGGTACTCGCGCATCACACCACCGCCACGCACCATGATCTCGCCGTCGTCGGCGATGCGGATCTCGGTACCCGGGAGGGGTTGGCCGACGGTGCCGACCGCTACGTTGCCCGGGCGGTTGATCGTTGTGCCGGCAGACGTCTCGGTCAAACCGTAGCCCTCCAAGATCGTCATGCCGACGATGTCGAACCAGGCGTTGATGTCCTTGGACAGCGCGGCGGATCCCGAGACGAAGTACTTCAGGTTGCCGCCCATGCGCTCGCGCACCTTGCTGTAGACCAGCTTGTCGGCCAGTCCCAACTGCATGCCGAGCAGACCGCCGACGTTCTCGCCGGCAAGGCGCTTCTGCCGCGCCTTCTCGCCGACCTTGAACGCCCAGGCGAAGATCGACGCCTTCGCGCCGCCCTCTTCCTGGATCTGGCGGTTCACGCCGGCGTGGACCTTCTCGAAGATGCGGGGCACAGCCGCCACGAAGGTCGGCTTGACCACCGGCAGGTTGTTGATGATCTCCGGGACCCGGCCGTCGACGGCTGTGACGAATCCGACCTGGAGCTGCACCGAAAGGAGGACCTTGCCGAACGAGTGGGCCAGCGGCAGCCACAGGAACTGGACCCAGTCCTCCTGCAGGATGTTCAGTCCGGCCAGGGCCGCACCTTCGTACGTCCAGTTGGCATGGGTCAGTTCGACACCCTTGGGCTTGCCCGTGGTTCCGGACGTGTAGATCAGCGTGGACAGTTTGTCCGGACCGGTCGCGTCGACGCGCTGTTGGATCAGATCCGGGGTCTCAGCCAGGGCCGCTTTGCCCTTCTCGCGCAACTGCGCCCAGGAAATGGTCTTGTCGCCGTCGCCTTCACCGTCGATGAGCACGATGTGCCCCACGGAGGACACCGTGGCGGCTTTGTCGGCCTGGCCCTGGTCCTCGGCGATGAGGATCTTGGAGTTCGAGTCGGAGAGGATGAATTCCACATCCTCGTCGCCGGTGCTCGGGTACACCGTCGTGGTGGCACCGCCGGCCAGCATGATGGCGTAGTCGGCGACGATCCACTCGAGCCGGGTGTTGCTCGCGATGGCCACCCGCTCCTCGGTGTTGATGCCGAGCGCGACCAGACCGGCGGCGGCCTCGCTCGCCTCGTCGAGGATCTGCTGCCAGGTGAAGGAACGCCACCCGCCGTCCGGGGTGGGAGCCCGGAAGGCTTCCTTCGACGCGCTCTTGGCGCAGCGGTCCAAGATCAGTTGGCCGAACGACGACGCCGGGGTCGGGTAGGGCTCGTTGAGCGATCCGGTGGTCATTCCTGCCGAGGGGACCTCAGTCATCGGGCACGCCTCCTTGTGGCGACAGCTAGGTTTCCGCCGACCCTATCCGCTCCGGCGCTGCGATGCCGCTTGATGGCAAATGCTCACCATGTGCGTTCGAGTGACCACGATCCGCCTACAACCGTGGGTCAGCGGTCGGACTCGGTGCTGAGCGCCGCGATGAAGGCCTCTTGAGGCACCTCGACACTGCCCACCATCTTCATCCGCTTCTTGCCGGCCTTCTGCTTCTCCAGAAGTTTGCGCTTGCGCGAGATGTCGCCGCCGTAGCACTTGGCCAACACGTCCTTGCGGATCGCCCGGATGTTCTCGCGTGCGATGATCCGAGATCCGATGGCAGCCTGGATCGGGACTTCGAACTGCTGTCGCGGGATGAGTTCCTTCAACTTCGCGGCCATGGCCACCCCGTAGGAGTAGGCCCGATCCCGGTGCACGATGGCACTGAAAGCGTCGACGGGGTCGCCGTGCAGGAGGATGTCCACCTTGACGAGGTCCGCCGTCTGTTCGCCCTCGGTCTCGTAGTCCAAGGAGGCGTACCCGCGGGTACGGGATTTCAGCGCATCGAAGAAGTCGAACACGATCTCAGCCAACGGCAACGAATACCGCAGCTCGATGCGGTCCTCGGACAGGTAGTCCATTCCCAGCAGCGTGCCGCGGCGCGACTGACACAGTTCCATGATGGTGCCCACGTAATCGGAGGGAGCGATGACGGTCGCTTTCACGACCGGCTCACTGACCGCCGCGATCTTGCCATCGGGGAACTCGCTGGGGTTGGTGACGACATGATGCGACCCGTCCTCCATATTCACGCCGTACACCACACTCGGCGCCGTGGAGATCAGGTCGAGGTCGAACTCGCGTTCCAGTCGCTCGCGCACGATCTCGAGGTGGAGGAGACCCAGGAAGCCGCAGCGGAAACCGAATCCCAGCGCGGTAGAGGTCTCTGGTTCGTAGACCAGGGCCGCATCGTTGAGTTTCAGTTTGTCGAGCGCGTCGCGCAGGTCGGGATAGTCGGACCCGTCGATGGGGAACAGGCCGGAGTACACCATCGGCTTCGGGTCCTGGTAGCCACCGAGGGACTCGACCGCCGACCGGTCGGAGCTGGACACCGTGTCGCCGACTCGGCTCTGCCGCACGTCCTTGACCCCGGTGATCAGGTATCCGACCTCACCCGCGCCGAGACCCTGGGAGGCGACCGGCTCGGGTGAGATCACACCGACCTCGAGCGCCTCGTGAGTGGCACCGGTCGACATCATCACGATGCGCTGTCGATGGCCGAGCCGCCCGTCGACCATTCGGACGTAGGTGACGACGCCGCGGTAGGTGTCGTAGACCGAGTCGAAGATCAGCGCCCGGGCCGGGGACTCGGGGGCGCCCGCGGGCGACGGGATCTCGGCAACGACCCGCTCCAGAAGCTCGTCGACACCGGCGCCGGTCTTGGCCGAGACCCGCAGGACGTCGTCAGGATCACATCCGATGATGTGGGCCAGTTCGGCCGCGTATTTGTCCGGTTGGGCGGCGGGCAGGTCGATCTTGTTGAGCACCGGGATGATCTGCAGGTCGTTCTCCAGCGCCAGGTACAGATTCGCCAGCGTCTGGGCTTCGATCCCCTGGGCCGCGTCCACCAGCAGGACCGCTCCCTCGCAGGCGGCCAGGCTGCGCGACACCTCGTACGTGAAGTCGACGTGGCCGGGGGTGTCGATGAGATTCAGGACGTAGGTGACCCCGTCCTGAGCCTGATACGGCAGCCGGACCGCCTGGCTTTTGATCGTGATTCCGCGTTCACGTTCGATGTCCATGCGGTCCAGGTACTGGGCGCGCATCTCGCGGTCCGGCACCAGGCCCGTGGCCTGCAGCATGCGGTCGGCGAGCGTGGATTTGCCGTGGTCGATGTGGGCGATGATGCAGAAGTTGCGGATCAGCGCCTGATCGGTCGCTCCCGGTCGGGTGCCTGTCAAGGGTGCCCTCCGTGGGCGATTTGGTGGTCGGGGGTCCGGCACGGGTATCCTAGTCCTCTGGCGGCGCGCGGTTCGCGACGCCGACCACCTCCATCCACACACGAAGGCTTACGGGACGAATGGCGAACATCAAGTCGCAGATCAAGCGCAACCGATCCAACGAGAAGGCCCGGCAGCGCAACAAGGCGGTCAAGTCCGCGCTGAAGACCTCCATCCGTCGATTCCACGAAGCCATCGCCTCCGGCGATGCCCAGAAGGCCCGCGACGCCGCTCAGTCCGTGTCCCGGGAACTGGACATCGCAGCCAGCAAGGGCGTCATCCACAAGAATCAGGCCGCCAATCGGAAGTCGGCCATCGCGCGCCAGGCCGCTGCACTCAGCTGACCGTCGCCAGCCCGTCAGGGCCCCGCAGGCTGCGCCAAGTGGGACACCACCGACTCCACGATCGCCATCTTCTGCTCGTCGTCGAGCGCGATGCCTCCGTCGAGGCCGCCCTTCATGTCGGCGTCCAGTCCGGGTAGCTGGGCCGAGACTGCGGCCAGTCGGGCGCCGGTGGCGCCCCACCGACGAGCGTTGTCGCGCGCTCGATCCGCCTGCCACGGGGCGATCGCCAGATCTCGCGGCGGCGAACTCCCCCGCAATCCGGCCAGTGCCATCATCCGCACCCCGTGAGCCAGAGCAGCGACGACTGATACCCCCACCCCCCGCTCCCGCTGTTCCATGGTGCGCAGGAGTCGCAGGGCCTCGGTGGTCCGGCCGGCCCACACATGGTCGACCACGGCGAACGCACTGACCTTGCCCTGCACCGGGAACATGTCGTGCACGGCGTCTTCGTCGACGCGGCCGTCTGGAGCGTCGGCGATGGCCTGCCGCACGGCCGCCAGCAGCAACTCCAGCGAGTCCGTTCCCAGAGCGTCGATCAGCCACTGCTCCGCCTGATCCGTCACCGTGCCGCCGGCGGCCTTCGCCTCGTCCCGCGCCATGCGGCGGATCTCGCGCTCCTTGGGCCGGGCACATTTGATGACCTGAGCGGCGGTCTTGCCTGCCGCGTTGATCACGCCCCGCCCCCGGGGTGCCCCATTGTGGGTGATCACGACGGCGGTCCCCTCCGGGTCGGCCAGCAGATCCTTCAGCACCTGCTGGACCGCGTCGTCGGACTGATCGATGTTCTCGACCCGCAGGATGGGCGGATCCCCGAAGAGGCTGGGAGCGGCCGCTTGGGCGATCTCCTGCGCCAGATCCAGACCCGAGTCGGACCTGCGGGCACAGTCGAGCACCCGAACGGACCGTTCCGGGAATTGGTCGCACATACCGTTTGTCGCGTCGTCGGCGGCACGGCGCACCAGGAGCGGTTCGGGTCCGGTGACCACAACTGCCGGTTCCGCCCGCGATGCCATGTGCTGATCGTGCCATGGAGTGCCGACCCGGCCGTGGCCGCCACGACGCCCGGTCGTCACCCGCTCAACAGGGCGCGGTCCAAGGAGCCCCGGGCGCACCACCGACACTCACGCACCCCTGGGTGTCCGTCCGCCAGACGGCGGCGCCCACCGCCTCGTACTCGGCCAGGGTCTGCGGCGCCGGATGGCCATATCTGTTGTCCAGCCCGACACTGGCCACGCCCAGGCGAGGGGCCGACCAGGCCGCGAAGCGGGGATCCTGGTGGTCCGAGCCGTGATGCGGGATCACCACGACGTCGTTGGTCATGGCCGGCGTCGCCGCGATCAGCCGACCTTGACTCTCCGGCTCGATGTCCCCCGGGACCAGCGCCGAGAAGCCGTCGGACCACCGCAGCGCCGTCACCACGCTGCCGTTGTTGGCCTCGTCGTCCCCGCCTCGGAACCCAGCTGGCGGCCAGAGGACGGTGGCCTCTACCTGAGGCCACCGCGCGACAGCGCCCGCCACCACCGGCCCCGGCGCTCCGACATCGGCAGTGACCGCTGCCGCCATCGACACCGGCCGTTGGAACGCCGTGGCCACGACCGGCGTGCCGGGATAGGCGGCCAGCACGTCAGTCAGTCCCCCCACATGGTCGGCGTGGTAGTGACTCAGGACGACGGCGTCCAAGGTGCGGATCCCCATTCGGGTGGCGCACCCGACAGCAGCTTCGTCGGGGCCGGCGTCGAACATCACCGCTGCCGTCGTACCGGTCCGGACCAGTACCGCAGTCCCCTGCCCCACGTCGCATACGGCGAGCCGCCACCCCGGCGGCCCCGCTCGCTGGTGGCACACCACCGTTCCGACGATCAGCACTGCTGCAGTCGTCGCCGTCGCCGGCCATGGACCGTGGCGTCGGAAGATCAGACACCAGACCGTGACTGACGTTCCGGCCAGCAGGAGTGGCGGTCCGACGCCAGCAGTCCACGCCGACCGGGACACCACATCGGCGGCCTGCGCCACCCAGACCACGACCTGGGCGAGCGGCACCGCCACGTGCCCTACGACGGCACCCACAGCGCTGTTCAGCGGCGACACGATCGCGGCGAGCAGCCCGAGGATGGTGATCGGTGCGATCCAGGCTCCGGCCAGCAGGTTGGCCGGGATGGCGACCCACGACACCGGTGCACCGACCGCCAGCAACACCGGAGCGGTGGCGACATGCGCGGCACAAGCCACCGCGAGCGGCAGGGCGACGATCCGAGGGACCTGCCGAGGTGTGCGTTGCAGCAACTTCGGTGCCACCACCTGGAGCGCGGCCGTGGCCACCACGGACAGCATGAAGCCGAGCGACCACGCCAACTCGGGGCTGGCCAACAGCAGCACGGTCACACAACTGCCCAAGAGGGGGAAGCTGCGCCCGGGGCCGCCGAGCAAGACCCCCACCAGCCCGATGAACGCCATGACCGCGGCCCGCAAGACGCTGGGCTGGGCTCCGACCAGAGCACCATAGGCGGCGACGACCAGCGCGGCCCCGGCGACTTGCACCCGCAGGGAGCGACGCCCCAGCCGCAGACAGAGCAGCGCTGCGGACATCACCACAACGAAGTTGCCGCCTGATACGGCGGTCACGTGCGACAGTCCTGCCGTCTGCATGACCGACGCGAACTCCGGGGTCTGTCGGGACTCGTCACCGATCGCGATCCCGGCCACCAGAGCGGTCGCGTCACGCGGCTCGTCACCGGTGGCTGTCGCCACGCCGCGCCGCAGGGCATCTCCGATC
>CAZVYU010000010.1:0-4347 GCA_964631645.1 uncultured Actinomycetes bacterium | reverse complement strand
CGCACCTGCGCCGTGAGTTCCACGGTGTGGTCGACGGCGAACTCCGGTGGCTGCCGGGCACCGCTGCCCACCGCGGCCACGATCGTTCCCCCGAGGACTACAACCCCGATGGCTGCAGCGAACCGGTTGCTTCTCCTGGCGACGACCGACGTTCCGGCCAGGACGGCCAGACCGCCCAGAACCGCGACTCCCGCGGGGAGCGCCCACCCGGCGGCGGTCCCGATCCAGGCCGCGAGCGCCAGCCACAGCACCCGCCAGCCGTCACGGGTCATCCCACCGTCACCTGGTCCCGGAGTCCGGCCAGCGTCGCGTCTCCGATCCCCGACACGTCGAGGAGGTCGTCCACCGAGGAGAACCGCCCGTTGTCGGTGCGCCACTGGACGATGTCGGCGGCCAGCACCGGACCGATCCCGTCCAATGTCTCGAGCTGTTCCGCGGTGGCGGTGTTCAGGTCTACCGGTCCGGTCGCACCCGGATCTCCCCCCGCGGACGATGCCGCCGGGGGAACGGTCATCGCGGGAGCGCGGCGACCGACCACGATCTGTTCTCCGTCGGTGAGGGGGCGGGCCAGGTTGACCGCGCCATATCGTGCGCCCGCACGTAACCCCCCCGCCGCCTCGATCGCGTCCATCACGCGGCTACCGTCGGGAAGGCGCAGTACGCCAGGGGTGCGCACCGCGCCTCGGACATCGACGGTCAGGTCGGGCCGCTCGCTGGGTACCGGGGTCGCCGCCGGATCGGCTGGTGTGCTGGATTCGGACGCCGGGAGCGACGGCGGCACCGTGGTGAAGCCGGCGGCGGGGGACGTCTCGGCGACCGGCGGATCCGGCGCGATCGGCTGCGGCCGTCCAGCCCACCACCAGGCGGCCGCAGCAAGGATCGCCACCAGTACGGCACCACCGACCAACACCAGCGTGCCGCGTTCGTCCGGTCGAGGTCGTTCGACGTCCATGCCCGACGATCACGCCCGTCGGTCGCGCCCCCGCGCCGACCCGAGCATCTGCGGACAGTCGGCGCCGGATCAGCCCTGGGGATCGTCGGAGCGCCAGTCCCGCCAGGCGGCGCCGATGTTGCGCCAATGCCGCACGAGCACGAGCAGTCCCAAGGCGATCCCGAACAACCGGGCATCGGGATCGTCGGTGAACACGCCACAACCGATCAGGACCAGGGCCGCAACCACGGCTCCGATCCCCACCCGCCGAGACAGGAGGTAGCCGACGGCAAAACCGATCAGGACGAACGGAACCCACAACGGATACGTGCCGAGGATGGCGCCCAGCGTCGTCGCCACCCCCTTGCCGCCGCGGCCCCTGAGGAACGGCGAGGTGATGTGGCCGATGACAGCCATGAAACCGGCCAGTTCGGCCGCAGCAATTCCCGCACCCATGAACAGCAGGGCGGGGATGAGGCCCTTCAGGACGTCGAGAACCCCGACCAGGATGCCGGTCTTCTTACCCAGCACGCGTCCTGCGTTGGTCGCTCCGGGATTACCGGACCCTTCGTGGTGCAGATCGATCCCCCGCATTCGGGCGATGATCGCCGCCGGATTCACCGAGCCGAACAGGTAGCCGACGACAGCCGCAGCCAGCAGTGCCCACGGATCGGCGGTGGAGAACCCGTCGGTGATCACGGGACGGGGACCGGGCTGACGACCACGGCGACCATCCCGGGACCGACGTGCGATCCGATGACGGCCCCAACGTCCCCCAGCAGCACCTCCGCCTCGGGCAGACGGGTGCGCAGTCGCTCGGCGAGGTCTTCCGCACGGCGCTCCGCATCGAGTTGCAGTACCGCGACTCCGACAGGAGCATCGCCCGCGGACTCGACGGCCAGATCCTCCAGCCGGGTCATCGCGCGGGCCGCCGTGCGCACCTTCTCCAACGGCTGCACCCGACCTTTGGCCAGATGCAGGATGGGCTTGACCGCGAGCGCTGATCCGACGAGCCGCTGCGCGGCGCCGATCCGCCCGCCGCGCCGCAGGAAGTCCAGCGAGTCCACGTAGAACAGCACTCGGCTCGCGGCGGATGTGACGGTCACCGCGTCCGCTGCCTGCGCGACATCGGCGCCCTGCGCCAACACCCGAGCAGCAGCGATCACGCCGTAGCCCAGTCCCATCGACACGCTGCGGCTGTCCACAACGGTGACCGGGATGGGGGCCTCGGCCGCGGCCAGTAACGCGGCGTCGTACGTGCCGGACAGGTCCGCTGACAGATGCGCGGACACGATGTTCTCGGCGCCGGCGGCGGCCACCTCGTCATAGATCTGGGCGAACCGTGCGGGCGCCGGCCGGGAGGTGCTGACGGACACCCCTGATCGCAGCGCCTCGGCCACCTGGGCGGTGGACACATCGACGCCCTCTTCGCCGGCCCGGTCGCCGACGATCACCTGCACCGGAACGACTCTGATCCCCCAGTAGTCGATCAGCGGCGCCGGCAGGTTCGCGGTGGAGTCGGTGACCAGCGCGGTGCGGTGGAGGGGCTGCGACATCCCCCCAGGCTACGCAGCAGGAGCGCGCGGTGGCGACCGTCGCCGGGCGACGACACGATGACCCCATGGCTGCGACCGCCGACCCGGACGTTCAGGGCGATCGGTTCCTGCTGATCCTGGACGACCCGATCGTCGGACTGCTGCCCTGGCTGGCATGGGGACTGCTGCCCTATGTGACGTCTGCCCTGGTGTCCGCCCTGGTCGCCGCGGCCCTCGCCGCCGCCATCGTGCTCCTGACCTGGTGGCGCGGTGAGCGCCCCAAGGCGCTGGAACTGTCCGACGTCGTTCTGTTCCTCCCGCTGATCGCCATCGCGATCTTCGGATCCGACGATGTCAATGAGTGGTTCGAGGATCATGCCGACCTGCTGTCCAACGGCGGCCTGACCCTGATGGCGGTGGTGTCGCTCCTGGTGAATCGGCCATTCACCGCCCCCTACACGTCGGCTCGATTCCCCGGCCTCGCCCGGACCCTGCAACGCCGACTGGACACGGTGTCTACCGCCGCGTGGGCGTTGGGCCTGGGAGTGGCCACGGTGGTGGCCTACTACGGGGAGTTCATCCTGGGCGATCCCAACAACTTCTGGACCGGGTGGATCCTCCAACTTCTGCCGCTCGTCATCGCCTACCACGCAACGCTGTGGTTCGACGAGCGGGCCGTCTACGAGGCCGCCGGAGAGGCCGAGGAGGAACCGACCTGGTGGAAGCTCCTGGGCGAACTGGTGATCTGGGCAGTCCCCTTGGGGCTGTTCGCCTGGCTGCTGGGAACGGCGCCCGTCTGGATGTCGGAGACGTTCGTCGTGGCCGGGGTGGCCCTGTTCCTCCTCGCATGGGCCATGATCCGCAGGCGCCGCACCGTCGTCCACCGGCCCTTCGTGCGATGGGACGACGACGGGGATCCAGAGGGGGTCATCGGCGCTGACGCCTACGGCTAGGAACTGTGACTCGCCGCGCCGCGCGCAGCGGCACCGGGTCAGAACTCGTCGATCTGGATCTTCTTCATGCCCATCAGTCGCTCGAACGCGCCCGGACGCTGCATGAGCTGTTCCATGTCAGCGGGAACGATCTGCCACGAGACCCCGAACCGGTCCTTGCACCAGCCGCACTGTTCGAACTCCGGACCGGCCTCGGACAACTTGCCCCAGAAGTAGTCCAGCTCTTCCTGATCGGCACACGCGACGGACAGGGACACGCCCTCGCTGAAGGCCGCGTCCATCGGCACCCCGGAATCCATGGCGACGAACAGCTGCCCGGTCAGCGTGAAGTCGGCGTACATGAGCGAACCCTGCGCGGCCGGTCCGGTCTGCTCTTCGTATCGGGCCACCGTGCCGATGGCGGAATCGGGGAACACCCCGGTGTAGTACTCGATCGCCTCTTCGGCTCGATTGGTCCGGTCCCCGGCGAACAGGAACGAGGGCACGATGAAGGGCTGGCTTCGATCCGGGTCGGCCAGGGTCAACTGCCACGAGACGCCGTAGGGGTCCTCGACCCAGCCGTAGCGCGCGGCGAACGGGTACTCCCCCAACGGCATGAACACCGTGCCACCGTCGGACAGTCCAGCCCAGATCGTGTCGATCTGCTCGCGCGCCACCGCGGGGTCGTCGGCCCCCACACTCACTGTGAACGACAAGGCCGGCGTGGGCCGGAACTCGGGACCGGCGTTGATCGCCACCAGACGCTGGCCGCCCAACGAGAAGTCGACAGTGAGCTCCCGCCCAGCCAAATCCTTCTGGAAATCCAACAGCCCCTCCTCGGGGTAGTGGACGGTCCGGATCAGGTGGGAATCGGGAAACAGATCGGTGTAGAAGCGCACCGCCTCGGCAGCGTTGCCGTTGAACCAGATGTTGGGCGTGATGGCCATGG
>CAZVYU010000009.1:38956-40265 GCA_964631645.1 uncultured Actinomycetes bacterium | reverse complement strand
CGTCGGGCTTCGCGCGGGCGCCTTGGACGAACCGCCACAACATCGGGTCCCCGATCCGGGCGAGCGCCTCGTGGGCGATCAAGGTGGTGGGCACCAGAAGGGAATCGATCGGCAGCTCGGCAAACAGCGGCGCATTGACCGGCAGGTTCTGCCGCGCCACCAGGAACAGGTCCGGGTTGGTGCGTCGCGCAGCCACGATCAGGGACAGGTTGGTCGTGTCGTTGTCGGTGGCGGCCGCGAACCCGACGGCGCCGGCGAGGTTGAGGCTTCGCAGGACGTCGGGGTCCGCCGCGTCCGCTCCGATCACGGTCCCGTCCGCTGTGGACGTCGCACGGGGATCGACGATGGTGGTCTCCACGCCATGCTGGTGCAGGTCTTCGACCAGGCGAGAGCCGAACCGGCCGTAACCACACACGATCCAGCGACCCTTGCGCGGGAGCTCCGGGGGTGCGGGCAGCGGGTCACCGGGTGAGGCCGTCAGCCAGTTGATCAGCCGCGCCGTATCTGGCTCTGTGACGGCCAACATCAGCTCGTCGCCGAACAGGTTGAAGGGGTCGACCACCAACGGCGACCCGAACTCGTTCATCCGGGCGGCGATCTGGGGTTCGACGGTGCGGGCGACCACCGGAAGGTCCGGTCGGATGAGGCTGGCAGCCATCACGACCGCCAGGTTGGCCTCGTCGTCGTCGGTCAGCGCCACGACGCCCGAGCAATGAGGTTGGTCCAAACCGGCCCGCAGCAACTCGTCGGGGTTGCGGGCGTCTCCGACCGATCCGGGGACGTCGGAGTGGAACGACGCAAGATCCAGCGAGTCGATCCGGTCCTGGTTGTGGTCGACCACGACCATCCGCCGGTCCCGGTCGTCCAACGCCCGCGCCAGGGTCTCGCCGGCCTGGCCGTAACCGACCAGGAGCAGGAACGGCTCTTGGAGCAAGCGCACCGACCGGCTGAAACGTTGGCTACTGACCGCGGTTCGGAACCCCTTGTCCTGCAGCAGCGCCAGGACCGTGCCGATCGCGTAGGCCCAGGCGATGACGCTCATGTAGATGACGATGGTCACCCACATCCGCTGGCCGGTCGAGAACGGTTGCGGGATCTCGCCGTACCCGATCGTCGAGGCGGTGTAGGACATGAAGTAGAACGCGTCGAACACGTCCATCCGCCAGGGGCGGCCGTCCATGTCGTTGCCCGGGATCAGAGTGAGGCCGAAGACCCCGATGGCGAACGTGCAGATCAGGACCAGCAGCGGTGCCCGCATGCGACGCAGGACGAGGAAGATCGCGGTCGAGGACGGTGCCGAGTCCCGGGC
>CAZVYU010000009.1:18122-38856 GCA_964631645.1 uncultured Actinomycetes bacterium | reverse complement strand
CCCATCTGGGTGCGGTCGCCGAACTTCAGCACCGTCACGATCAGGTTCACCACGACAGCGGCCATGAGTTCGTAGATGTTGTGCAGCTCGGGTTTGTCGATGTCGCCGATGAAGAACCCGAAGTTCAAGGTGGCAGCGAGCAGCACGAAAAAGCCGAACACGACCTTCTCGAAGTTCACGGCTCACCGCCTTCCGGCCCCGAGCGTAGTGATCGGGGTGGGTCCACGTGCGGCAAATCAGTCGACTGGCGCGGGCTCGGCCAGCGGCTCGGCCTGCAGGGTGCTGGCAGGCGCCCGCCCCCCTTCGCGCAGCCGCTGGTAGCCGACGGCCAGGGCGCACGCCAGAAGCACCTGAGTGGCACCGATGACGGTGTAGGCCAACCGGTACTCGCCCGTCTCGGCCACGTCACCGCTCGACGACAGCAGAACCACCGCCGGAGTCAGGAAGGACACGTACAGCCAGTACGCGGACGAGCGGAAGTACATCGCGGCGGTGATCGCAACCACGGCGATGAGCTGTTGCACCGCGGGCGAGGTCACCACGAGTCCGATACCGGCTGCGACCCCCGTGCCGATCACGGTCCCGACGATCCGGAGCACGGTCCGACGCACGGTCACCATAGGGCCGAGCTGGGTCACGGCAATGAGGGTCAGGATCAGCCAGGCACCCTCCGATGAGGGCTTGAGCAGCAGAACGAGAAAGGTGTTGACGGTGACCAGGACGGTGATCAGGATCGTGTACTCGATGGCGTCGGCCCGGGCTGCCGGCTGCAGCTCCGGTATCGACCGGTGTCGGGCGAACACCGAAATGATGACTGTCATCCACAGCGCACCGCCGACCATCAGACCTGTGAGGGCCAGCAGGTACGCCGCATCCATCCGGTCGGTGGGCAACGCCCCCAGCGGCGGCGGGTGGATCATCGGATAAGCCAGGACCAGGGGGACCATACGGAAGGCGTTGTTCATCCCCCAGGCGGCGCTCAACCCCGTGAACAGGCACAGCAACGCCATGAGCCCGGCGCCCGCCAGGGGCTCCGCCCCGGCCACCACCGCCACGGGAATGGACATGCCGAGGATGAACACCTCGACCAGTGCCAGGCGCCACCCCAGGGCGACCGTGGCGATCGCTCCCACCAGGGAACCGAGAATGATCGGACTCGCCGCCTCGGCGCTCCACGCGAGGGATACGACGACACCGGGGGCGATGAGGATCAAGGCCCCCGCCGCGATGATGAGCAATCGCCGAGGACCAACCGCAGGTGTGGGCGCGTGCTGGTCGTCTGCGGTGCTCACCGCGCCATCCTGCCAGGACAGGCCGCAGATCGGAGATGTGATCGACGCAGCGGGCCTTGACGGCCCAACGGGGTGAGTGCGACAGAATGCCCCTGTGACTCGTGTGGTGATCGTCGGCGGTGGACCGGGAGGCTACGAAGCGGCGTTGGTCGCGGTGCAGAACGGCGCGGAAGTAACCGTGATCGAACGGGACGGGATGGGCGGCTCAGCCGTCCTGACGGACTGCGTCCCCAGCAAGGCGCTGATCGCAGTGTCGGATGTCATCACCGAAGCGGGGGAGTCCGGCGCTTTGGGGGTGACGGTCGACGGGATGGTGGCGCAGCCGGACCGCTTTTCGGTCGCTTTCGCGCAGGTCAATGCCCGGATCGTGGAACTGGCCCAGCAGCAGTCGAGCGACACATTGGCGAAGTTGGTGGATGCCGGGGTCGAGGTCATCGCCGGCACCGGTCGGCTGGTCGGACCGCACACCGTCTCGGTGGCGGGACGGGAACTCACCGCCGATGCGATCGTCCTGGCGACAGGTGCCAGGCCGCGCGTCCTCTTGGGGAGTAGACCCGACGGGGAACGGGTCCTCACGTGGGAGCAGTTGTATGGGCTGCCGGAACTGCCGACGCGGATGATCGTCGTGGGGTCCGGGGTCACCGGAGCGGAGTTCGCATCGGCCTACCGGGCCATGGGCAGCGAAGTGGTGCTGGTGTCCTCCCGCGACCGGGTGCTTCCCGGTGAGGACGCCGACGCCGCCGCAGTGCTGGAGCGGGCGTTCGGTCGGCGGGGGGTCGAGGTCCGGCCGCGGAGCCGGGCCGCGGCGGTACGGCGGGTCGACGACCACGTCGAGGTCGAGCTGACCGACGGTTCGGTGATCGAGGGTTCCCACTGCCTCCTGGCGGTGGGGTCGGTGCCCAACACCGATGACTTGGGCCTCGCGGAAGCGGGAGTCACCACGGACGACGCCGGTTTCATCACCGTCGACCGGGTCTCGCGGACCTCGGCGCCCGGCATCTATGCCGCGGGTGACTGCACCGGCGTCCTGATGCTCGCGTCGGTTGCGGCCATGCAGGGCCGGATCGCTATGTGGCACACGTTGGGGCAGGCGGTGCACCCCTTGGACCTGCGGACGGTGTCGAGCAACGTCTTCACCGAGCCGGAGATCGCCACCGTCGGGTGGTCCCAGGCTCAGGTGGATGCCGGGGAGATCAATGCCGAGGGTGTGATGCTGCCGCTACGGACCAACGCCCGGGCCAAGATGCAGGGCTTCGACGACGGGTTCGTAAAGGTCTTCTGCCGCAGGGGGACCCGCATCGTGGTGGGTGGGGTCGTGGTGGCGCCACACGCGAGTGAGTTGATCCATGTTCTGGCGCTCGCCGTGGATCAGCGTCTCACCGTTGATCAACTGGCCGGCGCGTTCACGGTGTATCCATCCCTGTCGGGCTCGATTGCCGAGGCAGCGCGTCAGCTCCACGTCACCGACTAAGCCGGTGGAACCGGGGTGAGCGGCGGCTCGGGGGAGTCCTCGTAGGTGATCCCGGTCGGGCTCGTCCAACGCCAGCCGGTCGAGCCCTCGGTCGGTTCCTGGCGCCAGCGGGTGTGGGTCTTCATCCGATGATGGCGACGGCACAACGGCTGCAGGTTGTCGACCGTGGTCGACCCTCGAGGGAAGGGAACCACATGGTCGAGATCGGTGATCATCGAACGACAGCCGGGCATGCGGCAGTGCGGCTCTCGGGCGCGCAGCAGGCGGGCCAAGGCGGCGGGTGGTCGGTAGGTGCCGGGACTGGTGGCCACGATCTGGGACCCCGCTGACCGGCTGTCCGTCAGCCATGCCCGCCACCGCCGACCCGCCGCCAGCTCCCGGGCAACCGATGCGGGGACCGGGCCCATCCCCGGCACCTGGCCGGGTGTGTCATCCATGCCCACCAGGGTGGCCAGGTCGATGACGACCGCGATCTCGCCGGAACCGATCACGGTCGACCCAGGCCTGGGACCACCTGAGGGGGCGTCACTGGCGGGGTCTTCCCCGGTGGACGGAGGGCGGCGTCCCGGGTCGGACGCTGTGCCGACCGCAGGAACCACCTCGCCGAGGTACGTCTGACCCAGGATCAGGTCGAGGAACACATCCGCTCGCTTCTGGTCCATGCTGCGGGAGTCGTCCGGGTCGTCGAGACCCTGGGCCAGGGCGCTGAGCCGGTGGAACACCCGGGAGGCGGTGTCCTCCGCCAGGTCTGCGGAGACGGTGCCTGCGCCGTCGCCGTGATAGCGGACCCTGACCCCGCGACCCACGTGAGAGGCGCGTCGCCGCTGGGCGAAGTCGCGGTCGAGTCGGGCGGTGAGGGTCTTGGCGCGTCGGCGCATCTCGGTGAACGTCCACTCGGCCAGTCCGCGTCGATCTCGATCGGCCATCTTTTCGAGGAGTTGGGTGATGACCTGATCTCGCACCTCTTCGTTGATGTGACGCAGGTCGGAGAGTAAGAGCCGCGCGTGCCAGTCCAGGATCCGACCCGAGGCGACCGCGCGCCACAGCTTCCCCACCTCGAACAGCGTTCGGGCTTGGGCCACTCGGCGCTGCGCCGACGCAGGGCCCGCGCGCAGCGCAGGGGCGATGTCTTCGATGGCCGGATCGGTGATCGTTCCCAGATCGGGACGGGACGGGAACACCGGCACGGTCAGCGAGCCGGTCCCGGTGGCCTGCAGCACCGACTGGTCGACCTGCAGAGCCGTCCAGGACGCCACGCTGGTCCAGGCTGCGGCTATGACGACCTGGCAGGCGCACGGGTAGCCGGCGGTCCCGATCGGTTCCTCGACGCTCGGACGGTGGTGCGGGAAGCGACATTCACCCTGGCGGAGTGACCGGTCCGTGAGGCGGACGAGCGACTGCATGAGTTCCGGCCCCACCGGAAGCCACATGAGGCTGCGCACCTCGGGCCGAAGTTCGGCATCCCACCACCCTGCCTGCGCCCACGCCGGCCGCACCGCCCGCCACAGTTCTCGCGCCAGCAACCCCTCGCACTCGGACGCCGCGGGTGACCCAGGTTCGCAAGGTTCCGGGTCACCGGGCACCTCCCGGAGCGCGCCATGGAAGCCAAGGTCCAGCCCCGTCAGGTCCCAGGTGGTCCTGCCGAGGGAGAGAGTCTGCGGCTTCATGGGACTACTCCACCACCAGGGTCCGACAGCGAAGCGTTCCCTTCGGCGCAACGTCGGGGATCAGATCGGGCTCCATTGAGCCGATACTGGCAGCGTGAGACGTGTCGTCATTACCGCCGCCGTGGCCCTGGCGGCGCCACTGGCACTCTGGTCAGCCACGACCGTCGGGACCGCCCAATCCCCGCCGGCCGCCCGGACCGCCGCGCGGGCACCGATCACCGTTCCCGGCACCGACTGCCCGCTGTTCCCCTCCGACAACTGGTGGCAGGCCCGGGTCGATGACCTGCCCCGCGCCCGACGGTCCCGGGACTGGGTGCGCACCATCGGCCGCGATCTCCGACTGCACCCCGATTTCGGACCCTCGTTCGGCGAGCAGAGCGTCCCGTACGGGATCGGGGTCACAGTGGTGAGCCGGTCCCATCCGAAGGTCCGGTTGCGGTTCGACTATGCCTCGGAGAGCGACCAGGTGCCCTATCCGCTGGGGTCGGACACGTTCATCGAAGGGGGTCGGTCCGCCGACGGCGACCGCCACGCCGTCGTCGTCGACCGCGACTCCTGCCGGTTGTACGAGACCTGGGACACTCACCCGGGCTCTCCGCGGTGGCGGGCCGGCTCCGGTGCGACCTGGGACCTGCGTTCCAACCGGTTGCGCCCCCAGGGGTGGACCTCGGCCGACGCTGCGGGTCTGCCGATCCTGCCCGGACTCCTCACCTATGACGAGGTGCGCGGCGGCCGTGTGGCCCATGCGATCCGATTCACCGCACCGGTGACCCGCCGGGCGCACGTGTGGCCCGCCCGCCACGACGCCGGGAGCACCTCGGCGCGCAGTGCCCCGCCGATGGGGGCCCGGTTCCGGTTGGCCCGGTCGTTCGACCTGTCCGGGTGGTCGCGCGACGCCCGCGTCGTGCTCACCGGGATGAAGCGCTACGGGCTGGTCCTGGCGGACAACGGCAGCCCCTGGTACTTCCAGGGGACCGCCGACCGGCGCTGGCCGCCGCGACTCATCGAGGAACTCAAGCGGATTCCGTCACGCGCCTTCCAGGCCGTGAACTCAGCGAGCCTGCGGGTCTCGCGCGACTCAGCCGCAGCCCGATAACGGGCTCAACGGGGTCGGCGACTCCGGGATCAGAAACTGCCGCCGCCGAAATCGCCCCCGCCGAAGTCGCCCCCGAAGTCGCCGCCACCACCGAAGTCGCTGCCTCCGCCGAAGCCCCCGAAGCCGCCGCCACCCGAGTTGTCGAATCCGGCTCCGGACTGTTCGTACCCGTACGCGTGACCCGACGACATCATCGATCCGAGCATCGTGCCGATCAGGATGCTGGGGAGGACGTTTCCGAACGACTGGTAGTACCCACTGGCGTAGGGGCCGTACTGGCCCCCGGCCTGCCAGTAGGGAACCTCACGGCCGTCGCTGACGGGCACCGTCCGAGGAGCCGGATCCTCGCCCTTGGCGATCTTCGCGGCACACAGTGGGCACACCGGTGTTTCACGGGCGGCGGTGGCGCCCGCCGGGGTGTACATGACGTCCTGGGTACTGGGACCGTGCCGGGGATCGATGAAACACGGCGGCCGGCGCTCGGGGATCGGCTCTCCCGCCAACCGCGCTGAGACGCAGGCCAGTGCGTAGCGGCCGTCCTCCAGGTTGGTCGTCACCTTTGCGGCATCGGCCGTGGAGCGCATGGCCGCCAGTTCCTTCTTCGCCTTCTCATAGGAGTCCAGCGCCGATTCCAGGTCGTCGCGCGCCTGCGCGTCCAGCCTCGGATCACTCATGTTGTACTGCGCCAGGCGCTCGCCGTATTCAGTGATGTCCTCGTCGATCACGGTGGCGACTTCGGCCAGCTGTTGCACCTGCCGTCGTTTGGCCTTCTTGCCACTGCGGTAGATCAGATACCCGCCACCGGCCACACCCGCGCCCAACAGCACCGCGATACCCACGGGAACCCCTCCGGGTTGGCTTCGCTGTAGGACGTGGGCACCGTGCCGCCGAACCGTTCCGCGCTGGCGGCCACGAAGGCCTGAAGCACCGCGTAGGTCCCCGCGGACCGGTACTCCTGCAGCGCCGTGGTCGCGATGTCGGCGACGGTGTTGCGGGTGGCGCCGGCCTGGAAGTCCTTGCCGATCACCACGGCGTAGATGCCGGGCTTTCCGACGGCCCGGTTCAGCCCCGCGAGGTAGTCGCTGGCCGTGGGGAACTGGGGCGTCAACGCCGACCTCGGAAGCACAGCGATGAAGTACGGCAGACCGGTCTCGCGGCAGTCCCCGATCAGGGCGTTGGTCTCGGCGGCGGTCATGGCTCGCTCCGCCGATGGGTCGTTGTAGACGGGTGCTGCGGCCAGGTTCGCGGCCACGGCCTGGACGTCGGTGGTCGACCGGGCGGTCGCGGATCCCGCGCCCCCCGCCAGCACAGCGAGCAGGCCCAACAAAGCGATGACTCCGGCGAGGAATCCGGCACGACGTGTCATGCGCCTCACCGTAACCGCTGGACCGACGGAACGGGTGACGGAACAGCCGCGATCGGGCAACCGTCAGTCGTTGATCTCCATGAGGACCGCACCGTTGGCGACGGTGGCGCCGACCTCGGCGGCGATGTTCGCTACGGTCCCCGCCTTCTGTGCGTTGATCGGCTGTTCCATCTTCATGGCCTCGAGGACTACGACAAGTTCGCCTTCAGCGACCTCCTGGCCCTCCGCTACCGCGATCTTGACGATGGTGCCCTGCATGGGGGCGGTGACGGAGTTCCCGCCCGCTCCGGCAGCGGCCTTGGCCTTCTTACGACCGGGCGCCTTCTTGGCGGCGGTGGTGCCAGCGCCTCCGAGACCACCCAGGCCCGCGGGGAGCGACACCTCGAGACGTTTACCCCCGACCTCGACGACCACAGTGTCCCGGGACTCCGGTTCACTGGGCTCGCCACTGCCGCCGCTGTAGGGCGGGATCTGGTTGTCGAACTCGGTCTCGATCCAGCGGGTGTGAACCGTGAACGGCTTGTCTGGATCGACGGGTGCGAACGCCGGGTCGCGGACCACCACCCGGTGGAACGTCAGGGCGGTGGCGATGCCCTCGGCCTTGAACTCGTCAAGGGCCCGTCGGGACCGTTCCAACGCCTCTTCGCGGGTCGCACCCGTGACGATGAGTTTGCCCAGGAGTGAGTCGAAGTTGCCCCCGATGACGTCACCGGGCAGGAACCCGCCGTCCCACCGCACACCGGGACCGGACGGCGGCTCCCACACGTCGAGCTGACCGGGGGCGGGCAGGAAGTTGCGGCCGGGATCCTCGCCGTTGATGCGGAACTCGAAGGAGTGGCCCCGCAGGTCCGGGTCGTCGAAGTCCAGCTCCTCGCCGTCGGCGATCCGGAACTGCTGGCGGACCAGGTCGATGCCCGCCACTTCTTCGGAGACCGGATGTTCGACCTGCAGCCGCGTGTTCACCTCGAGGAACGAGATGGTGCCGTCGATCCCGACCAGGAACTCACAGGTCCCGGCGCCGTAGTAGCCGGCTTCCTTCACGATCGCCTTCGACGCGCGGTACAGCTCGGCGACCTGCTCATCGGACAGGTACGGGGCGGGCGCCTCTTCGACCAGCTTCTGGTGGCGGCGCTGCAGCGAGCAGTCGCGGGTGGACACCACGACGACGTTGCCGTGCTGGTCGGCCAACACCTGGGTCTCGACATGGCGCGGATTGTCCAGGTACCGCTCGACGAAACACTCGCCGCGACCGAAGGCTGCCACGGCCTCGCGCACGGCGGAGTCGTACAACTCCGGGATCTCGTCCAGGGTGCGGGCCACCTTCAGACCGCGACCACCGCCACCAAAAGCGGCCTTGATGGCAATGGGCAGCCCGTGCTCCTTGGCGAAGGTGACGACCTCTTCGGCGCTCTCCACCGGGTCCGGGGTGCCCTCGACCTGGGGCGCACCCGCACGTTGCGCGATGTGCCGGGCGGACACCTTGTCCCCCAGATCGCGGATCGCCTGCGGCGGGGGTCCGATCCAGATGAGTCCGGCGTCTATCACAGCTTGGGCGAACTCGGCGTTCTCGGACAGGAACCCGTAGCCGGGGTGGATCGCGTCGGCGCCCGACTCCTTGGCGGCCGCGATGATCTTGTCGATCACCAGGTAACTCTCGGCTGCGGTCGCCCCGCCCAGTGAGTACGCCTCGTCGGCCTCCTTGACGTGCAACGCGTCGCGGTCGGGTTCGGCATAGACCGCCACCGAGGCGATTCCCGCGTCCTTGCACGCTCGAGCGACCCGGACAGCGATCTCGCCACGGTTGGCGATCAGAACCTTGCGCATGGCACCAGGGTACCCAGCGTCACGGCTGGCGCCGCTCCCGCCCGGCTCGCCGACGGTGTCGCGAAGAGCACACCGCGCCGTCACCCTGTGGACAACCACAACGCCCCGGCCGCCGACGCACATAGCGTTCCGGCATCGACCGATCGGTCGGCGGATAGGGGGAAACATGCGAACTCTGGCTCTGGTCCCGATGATGGCGGTGGTGGCGACCACGGGCAGCGTGCTCGGGCTCCAGCCGGCAACGGCGGAGACCGCGACCGACGAGAACCTGGCGCGTTCAGCCGTGTCGCGGCAACTGCGGGTGACCGCCGCGGAGCGGCAGGCTCGATGGGGGGTGAGCGTCCGGCCGTCGGAACTGCGCGTGATCTCCGGGCCCGACGGCGACCCCACCGGCACCTGGGTGATCCCCCGCGGGGAATCAGTTCCCCACATCCACCGGCGGAGCACCTCGATGTCGATGACCATGCCGGTGACGCCGTCCCGCGGCCACCGCGTCCGGGAGGTCGCACGCGCGTGGGGCATCCCGAACCCGCAGGTGGCGTGGCAACCCGCGGTCTGCCGGTCCCGCTGGGACCAGGCGGTGGGGTGGTTCGACACGTGTGGTCAGTTCGGCCGGGTCGTGCGCACCGGCGACCGCAGACGCCACTGGGTCTACCGCCAGTACGGCACCTGCCGCAGTCACAACGGGTTCCGGCTCACGTCGTGCCGGCTCGGCACCGACCGCGGTCGGACGGGACCGCGGCTGGCGTGGGATGACTGGTCGCCCCGCAGCGACTCTGACGGATCCTGTCGGGACGTGTCGCTGACCATCAACGTCGTCGGGCTGGGCATCGGTGGTGGCTTCGCGGCCTGCGAGACCATCGACGTGCGCAAGTTCTCCCGGCCCGGGCATCTGGTGGTCACCTGGCGCGGGTGGGCGTCGCGCACCGACCGCGAGGTGGCCAGCCAGATCGGGTTCAGCACGCCCCCTCGGCGGCTTCCCGTGTTGGTGGCCCGATGGAACCTGGCTGGAGTGGTGGCGCTGTGAGGCCATGGGTACGGCTCACGCCCGTCCTCGTGTCGGCGATCGGTGCCGCTGGTTGTGGTGCGGCGGTCGGCGCTCCGGGGGCCATCGGTCCGGCCGAAGCAGAGGATCTCGTCCGGCAGATCCTGATGGACACCGACCACAACGATTCCTGGTGTGGGCAGTGGGCGGCCGACGTCGCGCTGTGTCGACGACACCTGGCCGAGTACGGCGCCCAGCCGCCCACCTCGGGCCGGATCGTCGCCACTCGTCGGTCCGGGGAGACGGTCATCGTGACCGTCGCCCACGGCCGCCGTCACACCGATCTGCAGGTGGTCCGCGACGAGGAGTTGCTCCGGGTCATCGATCCGGTGCACTGGTCGGGCGTGCGAGTCGTGAGTCCCCCCGGACCGGCCGCGACCGTCAGTCCGTGAGCCGCCACAACTGCGGCCAGAAAACGCCGAGATCCACCAGTAGTTGGCGGCACAGGGGCAGGGACAGTCCGATCACATTGCTGGGGTCACCGGTGATCCCCTGGATGAACGGGGCGGCCAGCCCGTCCAGGGTGAATCCGCCCGCAACGTTGAGCGGCTCGCCGGTGGCGATGTAGGCGTCCAGTTCCGCCGCGCCGAATTCGGCGAAGGTCACTTCGGTGGCGGCCACCGCACGGCCGACCCGTCGATGGTCACGGTCCCGTTCGACGACCAGTGTGTGCCCGGTGAGCAGGTGACCGGTGCGGCCCGCCAGAGCCGTCAACCGTTCCCGGGCCAGCTCTGGTGTTCCCGGTTTGCCCAGAGCCTCGCCGTCGAATCGGAACAGCGAGTCCGCAGTGATCAGGATCGTCGGCACGGTCGGCGCCGGCCGGTCGGCCAGGATCGCGTCCGATTTCGCGTCCGCCAGCGCTTGGACCAATCCGGCGACGTCTGCGGGCTCCCATTCCCGGGTGATGGCGTCTTCGTCCACATCGGCCACCACCACGCGAGGGTCGATCCCGGCGTTGCGCAGCAGACCCAACCGCGCCGGCGAGGCACTGCCGAGGACGACCTCCCAGTTGACCGATGGGTTCATCGGCGCAGGGACAGCCGCCAGGCGTCGGCGCCGGGGCGGGGGAACCGACGGGACGCACGGGCCGAACGCGACCAAGCGCTGTCGGCGGCAGCGGCGGGCTCGCCGGTCCCCATCGCGGAGAACACCGCGACGAGTGCGGCCAGATGTTCGGGAGCCGGGTCGCCGGAGACGACGCGCAGCACCGGCGGTTGGGGCGTCTCGCTGGTCATAGCGGGATGTTCCCGTGCTTACGGGGCAGCGACTCCTTGCGCTTGTTACGCAGGGCGCGCAACGCCCGGATCACCTGGGTCCGGGTTTCGTGGGGCATGATCACGCGGTCGATGTAGCCCCGTTCGGCCGCCTGGTACGGGTTGCACAGCGTGCGCTGGTAGTCGTCGATGAGTTCGAGCCGGGTGGCGTCCGGGTCCGTCGCTGCGGCCAGCTCCTTGCGGTACAGGATGTTCACCGCACCCTGGGCTCCCATCACCGCGATCTCCGCGGTCGGCCACGCCAGGTTGATGTCACCACCCAGGTGTTTCGAGCCCATGACGTCGTAGGCGCCGCCATAAGCCTTGCGGGTGATCACGGTCACCAGCGGCACGGTGGCCTCGCAATACGCGTAGATCAGTTTGGCGCCCCGCCGGATGATGCCGTCCCACTCCTGGTCGGTGCCGGGGAGGAACCCGGGCACGTCCACGAAGGTGAGGACGGGCACGTTGAACGCATCGCACGTGCGCACGAACCGGGCGGCCTTCTCGGAGGCATCGATATCCAGCGTTCCGGCGAACTGCATGGGCTGGTTGGCCACCACCCCCACGGCGCGGCCCTCGACCCGGCCGAACCCGGTGAGCAGATTGGGCGCGAACAGTGGTTGAGTCTCGAGGAAGTCGCCGTCGTCGAGCACATGCTCGATCACGGTGTGCATGTCGTACGGCTGGTTGACCGAGTCCGGCAGCATCGTGTCGAGTTCCCGGTCCTCATCGGTGATCGCCAGGTCGACCTCGGTGGCGAAGTCCGGCGCCTCCTCCAGGTTGTTGCTGGGGAGGTGGGACAGCAGCGCGCGCACGTAGTCGAGCGCATCTTCCTCGTCGGTGGCCATGTAGTGGGCCACACCGGACTTGGAGTTGTGGGTCCGTGCGCCGCCCAACTCTTCGAACTCGACATCCTCGCCGGTGACCGTCTTGATGACGTCCGGACCGGTGATGAACATGTGCGACGTCTGGTCGACCATGACCGTGAAGTCGGTGATGGCCGGCGAGTACACCGCGCCACCGGCACAGGGGCCCATGATGAGCGAGATCTGCGGGACCACACCGCTGGCGCGCACGTTGCGCATGAAGATCTCGCCGTACATGCCCAGGGACACGACGCCCTCCTGGATGCGCGCGCCGCCGGAGTCGTTGATGCCGATGACCGGGCAACCGGTCTTCAGCGCGAGATCCATGATCTTCACGATCTTCTCGCCGAAGACCTCGCCGAGCGACCCGCCGAAGACCGTGAAGTCCTGTGCGAAGACGCAGACCGGCCGACCGTCGATGGTGCCGTAGCCGGTGACCACCCCGTCGCCGTACGGGCGGTTCTTCTCGAGGCCGAAGTTGTGCGACCGGTGCCGCGCCAACCCGTCGATCTGCTGGAACGAGTCCTCGTCCACCAACTGGAGCACCCGCTCCATCGCCGTCATCTTGCCCTTGGCGTGCTGCTTGTCGACCGCGGCTTGGCGGCGCCCCTGAGCGTCGCTGCGGCGCTGCAGCAGATCGGCGGCCTTCCCTGCCGTCGTGCTCAGGTCGATCTCTTCGGGGACGGACTCCGAAACGGTCATGACACCTCCAGGTGGGTCTCCTACATTATGGCCGTGACCACTCACGCCGAACCGACCGGTGACCACTCCGACCTGACCCCCGCCCTCGTGGCCGAGCTCCTGGCCGCCTCGAGCCTGCCCTGGCGCGACATCACGGTCCTCGAATCGACCGGGTCCACCAATGCCGATCTGTTGGCCGCGCTGGCCGAAGGCGCCCCCGAGGGCACCGTGATCGCGGCAGGGGGACAGGTGTCGGGTCGGGGCCGACAGGGCCGGGACTGGGAGTCGCCGCCAGGAACGTCGTTGTCCTTCTCCGTGGTGCTCACCCCTCCCTCGGAGCGTGCCGGTTTTGTGCCCGCACTGACCGGGGTGTCGGTAGCCCGGGCGATCCGTGGGCTGACCGACCTGGACGTGTCGCTGAAGTGGCCCAACGACGTGCTGGTGGCCGGTGGCAAGGTCGCCGGCATTCTGGCCGAGGGTGGCCGCACCGGACTGGTGGTCGGCTGCGGGATCAACGTGTCGGTCCCGGCCGACGAGCTGCCCGTGGCGACGGCCACCTCCCTGGCAGCGTCGGGAGCCGACGTCAGCCGCGCCCGGCTGCTGATCACGGCACTGGAACAGTTGGCGGCAGCCAACGAGTTGTGGCGTGAGGCGGCATACAACGCCGAAGGGGCAGGTTTGCTCGACACCTACCGGACTCTGTGCGCCACCATCGGTTCCGACGTGCGCGTGACACTGCCGGACGGTTCGGTCCTGGAGGGGTTGGCCGAGGCGATCGACGACGACGGTCGGCTGCTTCTTGTCACGGAAGCTGGCGGCCGACCGCTCACCGCGGGGGATGTCACTCACGTTCGCCCGGCGTAAGCGCCCCGGGGCAGTACGGTAGTCGTCATGGGTTACCCGGAAAAACTCCTGTCCGACGGTGAACATGTCGCCTTCGAGATGCGGCCGCACTGGCGCGCGCTCGTCGTTCCAGCCATCGTGCTCCTCGCCGTGATCTTCGGGTTCTTCTTCCTCATCCGACTCTTCGGCGACAACACGATCGCCGCCTGGGCCACGGTGATCGTGGCGCTGTTCCTGATCATCGTGTTCGCGGTGCGGCCGTTCCTGTACTGGATCACCACTCAGTACGTGTTCACCAACCGACGCATCATCGTGCGTTCCGGCCTCATCGCCCGGCACGGGCGGGACATGCCGCTGAGCAAGGTGAACAACGTGTCCTTCGATGTGAGCGCCGCCGGTCGAATCCTCAACTACGGAATGCTCACGATCGACTCGGCCAGCGACGAAGCGCTGATCATCAACGATGTGCCGAACGTCGAGGACATCCAGCGCGAGGTCAACCGACTGCACGAGGAGGACGACGAGCGCCGTCGTCGTTCCGTGGTCCAGGACTACACCCAGGACATCCGCTCCGAGGACAACGGTGGTGGATCGCAGTCCTGATGGACAACGACGAGATCGAAGCCGTCGTTCTCGGTGGCGCCGAGCGCTACACGCGCGAGGAGATGGCCGACGCGGCCCGGATGAGCCTGACCGAGGTCGGTCGCCTGTGGCGGGCGATGGGATTCCCTGACGTCGGTGAGGCGCGCGCGTTCACCGACGCCGATCTCAACGCGCTCCTGCGGGTCGCCGCTCTCCTCGAGCGCGGGATGATCGACATGGATGGCATCGTCGAGGTCGCCCGGTCCATGGGGCAGACCACCTCGCGGCTGGCCGAATGGCAGGTCGAGACCATCGGACGCAGCGTGGCCCTCGACGGTGAGGTCGCGTGGCAGGACGACGCGGCGGCCGAGCTCACCGCCGAGATGTCCGAGTTGCTGCCGGAGCTGGAGACCTTGCTCGGGTATGTGTGGCGCCGCCAACTGGCGGCCACCGTGGGCCGTTACCTGGAACAGCCTGCGGGTGGCGACCCCGAGAGCGAAGTGCTCGCCACGGTCGGCTTTGCCGATCTTGTGTCCTTCACCCGGCTGTCACGGCAACTGGACGGGTCGGAACTGGCCTCGCTGGTGCAGACGTTCGAGTCGGTCAGCGCAGACGTGGTGCACGGGGAATCCGCCCGACTGGTCAAGACCCTCGGCGACGAGGTCATGTTCGTGGCCGACACGCCCGACCACGCCGCGCGGATCTGTCTGAGCCTGCACCGGATCCCGCACACCGTGGCTCAGATGCCCCAGTTGCGCATCGGACTGGCGACGGGCGCGGTCCTGAACCGGATGGGAGATGTCTTCGGCACGACGGTGAACCGGGCCTCACGTATGACGGCCCTGGCCCGTCCGGGGACCACCGTGGTCGATTCTGTGACAGCGGAGGCGCTGCATGGTTTCGAGGGGTATGGCCACATCTACAGCACCCGAGCGCTGGCGCCACGGCCGGTGCGGGGCCTGGGAATCGTGCGGCCGTACGCCCTGACGGCCGCCGAGTGACCACTCAGACGAGCGGGCTGGGCATCTGATCGTCGGTCGCCGCGTTGTCGTCCTCCGGCGGGAACACCCACTTGCGGTAGGACCAGAAGCGGAAGACCGTGCCCAGGGCCAGGCCGATGACGTTCGCGGAGATGTTGTCGGCGAGTACGGAGTCCAGTCCCAGCGCGTAGTGCGAGAACCACAGCACCGACAGCGTGATGAGCATGGCCACGCCGTTCAGGCCGAAGAACAGCGCGTACTCCCGCCACTTGCTGGTGTGGCCGCCGCGATGCGAGAACGTCCAGTTGCGGTTGAGTCCATAGGAGACGGCGGTCGCTGCGATGACGGCGATGGCCTTGGCCGTGAGCGGTCGATCCGCGAGCATGCCGCCGCCCGCGTACATGAGAATGTTGAAGAGTCCCACGTCGACAATCAGGGAGATCATTCCCACGACGCCGAACTTCCCGAATTCGTGGATGAGACCGGCGAAAGGGCGCAGCGGGGCGGGCAGAGAGGCTGCGGCACGCTCTCGCAGCAGTTCCACTGTCGTCACCCCATCACGCTACCCACGGACCGAACAATCGAAACTCGGTCCCATAGGGTGCATCGTATGACCCGAGAGCCGACTGAAGTGACTCCGCCGCGCGGGTTTCCCGTGGTCGGGATGGTGGGCGGCGGCCAATTGGCCCGCATGACCCAGCAGGCGGCCATCGCACTGGGCATCGGATTCACTGTGCTGGCCGCCCGACCCGACGACAGCGCTGCCCGGGTGGTGCGGGACGTCGTGGTCGGCGATCCGGACGATCCCGAGGCGCTGGCGATGTTCGGTCGGCTGTGTGATGTGGTGACGTTCGACCACGAGCAGGTGCCGGAGCCGGGCCTGACCGCATTGGCCACCACGGACGCGGCCATCCGTCCGGGACCCGGCGCCCTGGCCCATGCGCAGGACAAGATCGTCATGAGGCAGGCGCTCACCGATCTGGGGGCTCCCTGCCCGGCGTGGTTGGAGTGGGGTCCCGACACCACGGTGGCCCAGGTCGCCGCCCATGTCGGCTGGCCCGCCGTGGTCAAGACCTCGCGCGGTGGCTACGACGGTCGCGGCGTGTGGGTCGTGGCGGATGCTGAGGAGCTGGGCGAGGTGCTGGCGCAGCCGCTCGCCCCGGGCGCCCGGTGGTTGATCGAGCAGTACGTCCCGTTCACCGCGGAGCTGTCGGCACAAGTGGCGCGTTCGCCGCACGGGCAGGCCGTGGCCTACCCGGTGGTGCGGACGGTCCAGTCCGACGGGATCTGCAAGGAAGTGGTGGCCCCGGCGCCGGATCTGGATCCGGATACCGCGGTGGCCGCCCAGGAACTGGCGTTGCGGATCGCGGGGGAACTGGACGTGGTGGGCATGCTGGCGGTCGAGATGTTCGCCACCGACCACGGCGTCCTGGTGAACGAACTCGCCATGCGGCCGCACAACTCCGGGCACTGGAGCATCGAAGGGGCCGTCACCAGCCAGTTCGAGAACCACCTGCGTGCCGTGCTGGACCTTCCTCTGGGCGATCCCCGACCGGTCGCCCGGTGGACCGTCATGGTCAATGTGCTCGGTGGCGACCATCCCGACATGTACCGGGCCTACCGACATGTCATGGCGCGTGACCCTGATCTGCACGTCCACATGTACGGCAAGGAGGTCCGGCCCGGGCGCAAGATCGGACATGTGACGGTCTCAGGTGACGACCTGGACGATCTGTTGGAGCGGGCGCGGCACGCCGCTGATTATCTGATCGGAGTGATCGATGAGTGAGCGAGGGACGAGGTGGGGGTTGCGGAGCATCACCCGCCGAGGAGTGAGTGAGGTCTCGATCACGACCATGTGCACCGGAGTGATCGATGAGTGAGCGAGGGACGAGGTGGGCAAGTGGTGACTGAGGTGGGGCCGCGGGTCGGGATCGTCATGGGCAGTGACAGTGACTGGCCGGTCATGTCCGACGCTGCGCAGACGTTGACCGACTTCGGGGTCGAGCATGAGGTGGATGTCGTTTCGGCCCACCGGATGCCTGCCGAGATGATCGAGTACGGCTCCGAGGCCGCCGGCCGGGGGCTGCGCGTCATCATCGCGGGGGCCGGGGGGGCGGCTCACCTTCCCGGTATGTTGGCCAGTGTCACGTCGTTGCCTGTGATCGGGGTCCCGGTGCCGCTGAAGTACCTCGACGGTATGGACTCGCTGCTCAGTATCGTGCAGATGCCCACCGGGGTACCGGTGGCCACGGTGGCGGTCGGCAATGCGGCCAATGCGGGTCTGCTGGCGGTGCGGATCCTGGCCACGTCGGACGAATCACTGCGCCGGGCCTTGGACGAACACCGCCGATCGTTGCGGGCATTGGCCCAGGCGAAGGGAAGCGCGCTGCGCGACTCGTTGCCCTCCTGAACCGGCGGGGACCGCCGAGTGCCCGGGCCGTATTCTGGAAACCCCGTCACGAGGAGACCGCCGTGCCCTACGAGGCCCACCCGGACTACGACCTGTTCCAGCTGAGCGAGGAGCACGACGCCTTGCGCGAGGCCGTGCGTGGCTTGGCCGAGGATCGGATCGCCCCGCGCGCGGCGGAGATCGACGAGACCGGCGAGTTCCCCAAGGACGTCTACGAGGCCCTGGTGGGCGCCGGTTTCCACGCCATCCACATCCCTGAGGCCTATGGCGGCGAGGGTGGCGACCAGCTCGCCTCCTGCATCGTGGCCGAGGAGATCGCCCGGGTCTGCGGTTCCAGTTCGCTGATCCCGGCGGTGAACAAGCTGGGCACCACTCCGTTGCTCGTCGGCGGTTCTGAGGAGGTGAAGCAGCGCTACCTGCCCGAGGTCGCCAGTGGCGAGGCGATGTTCTCCTACGCCCTCAGTGAGCGCGAGGCAGGCAGCGACGCTGCCTCGATGAAGACCCGGGCGGTGCGCGACGGCGACGACTACGTCCTCAATGGGCAGAAGTCCTGGATCACCAACGCGGGGATCTCGAAGTACTACACCGTCATGGCGAAGACCGATCCCGACGCCGGCGCACGCGGGATCAGTGCCTTCGTCGTGCACGACGACGATCCCGGCTTCTCGCTGGGGACTCCGGAACGGAAACTCGGCATCCACGGCTCGCCCACCCGCGAGATCTTCTTCGAGAACGTACGGATCCCGGCCGACCGGATGATCGGTGCTGAGGGGACCGGCTTCACCACCGCCATGCAGACCCTGGACATCACCCGGATCACGATCGGGGCCCAGGCGCTCGGGATGGCGCAGGGGGCGCTGGACGCCGCGGTCGCCTACGCCAAGGAGCGCAAACAGTTCGGGAAGGCGATCGCCGAGTTCCAGGGGCTGCAGTTCATGATCGCCGACATGGGGATGAAGGTGGCGGCCGCACGGGCGCTCGTGTACCAGGCCGCGGCCAAGTGCGAGCGCATGGAGGCCGATCTGTCGTACTTCGGTGCGGCCGCCAAGTGTTTCGCATCGGACACCGCGATGGAGGTCACGACGAATGCCGTCCAGGTGTTCGGCGGCGCCGGGTACGTGCGCGACCATCCGGTGGAGCGGATGATGCGCGATGCCAAGATCACCCAGATCTACGAGGGAACCAACCAGATCCAGCGTCTGGTGATGGCCCGTTCCCTGCTGCGCGGATGACCGGCGGGCGGGCGCCCAAGCCCACGTCCTACTCGCGGGTGACGCTGGCCCGGATCATGGGCGCCGGCGAGGCGAACCTTCTGGGAAATGTGCACGGTGGCGTGATCATGAAGGCGGTGGACAACACCGCGGGCGCTTGCGCCGCGAGACACTGCCGCGGACCCGCCGTCACTGCCGCCATCGACGGCATGGTGTTCGTCGAACCGGTCCGCGTCGGAGACATCCTCACCACCCGGGCCCAGGTGAACTGGGTGGGGCGCACATCGGTCGAGGTCGGCGTGCAGGTGACCGCCCAACGCTGGGACGACGCCGGCAGCGCCGACCATCACGTCGCGTCGGCCTACCTGGTGTTCGTCGCGATCGATGCCCAGGAACAACCGGTCGAGGTCCCCGAACTCATCATCGAGACCGACGACGATCGACGCCGCTGGCAGGAGGCCGAGATCCGGCGCGACCACCGCCTCGCCCAACGCCGGGAGATCAAGGCCGCTCGCGCGGCGCGACCCTGAGGCGTCAACTGCAGATGTCGTCCTTGGCCGACCGGACGGTGGTCTCGACCGAGGTCGCCGCCGCTCGCACCGGCGTCACACCGGCATAGTCGTTGCCGATGACCACCGAGAACGCTTCGCCCATGCCGGGGACCGGCTGGAACGTGGCTGCAGGCAGCGACGCCTTGACCGTCTCGAGCGACTTGGGCATCGCGGGGTCGTAGCGCACCACCGTGGTGGGAGGGGCGGCCGCCGGAGGTGCTGTCGTGGTCACCATGAAACCGGCTTTCTGCAGGTCAGCCACCGCGTGTTCCCCCTGATCGCCGGCGGGAGCGACAGCCAGCGAGATCTCGCCCGGAGCGACTTCCACTTGAGTCACCTTGGGTGGCTGGGGGAGTGGCTGATCCTCGGCGAGGGCCTCGAACAGAGCCGCCGACGCTTCGCTGTCCCACAACACCGTGCTTTCCCCGTTGGCCATGTGGTTGCCATCGGTCACGGGGATCGTGGTGAACTGGATGTTGCCCAAATCCAGCTCGCCCGCCCGACCGGCCAGTGCCGCGATGGTGTCGCGATCGAGCCGTTCGTCGGTGGTCACGCTGTGGACCGCCGCATCGACGAAGTTGTTGAGTGCCACCGGATTGAGCAGCGTGCCGGAGCTGAAGGCTTTCTGCGCCATGGCCGACAGGAACTTCTGCTGGCGTCCCGCCCGACCGAAGTCGTTGTCGATGTAGCGGGCCCGCACGTAAGACAGGGCCTGCGGCCCGCTGATCGTCTGACGTCCGGCCGGCAGGTCGAGGCCGGACAGTTCGTCCTGCAGCGGAGTGGTGAGGCACACCTCGACCCCGCCCACTGCGTCCACCATGGACAGGAACCCGGCGAAGTTGACCTCGACGTAGTGGTCGATGGTCAAGCCGGTGGCCTGCTCGACCGTCTGGACGGTGACGGCGGGGCCCCCCGTGGAGAAGGCGGAATTGATCTTGCCCTGATGCTCCGCGACCGGAGTCCCGTCGCCGGCCGTGTGGGCCGGGATGGTGACCAGGGAGTCGCGGGGGATGCTCACGACACTGACCGTCCCCAGGTCGCCGCCCAGATGGACCAGCATCATCGTGTCGGTGTGGCGGCCGTAGTCGTCCGGCCCGGCATGGAGCCGGTTGCGCTGCTTGGTGGACAACCCCGACCGGTCGTCGGAGCCCACGACAAGGATGTTGGTCGGGCCACCGTTGTAGATGTTGGAGGCACCCAGACCATTGAAGACGTTCACCTGAGCGATCCCGGACAGGTAGCGGGTACTGGCCGCCCACCCGGTCACGCTGACCATGAGCACCAACGCGGACGCGATCGCCACTGTGACTCGCGCGACTCTGGACACCCTGTCCCTCCCCATCGATCCCGACCCTTGAGGGTAAGTGACCGGCCCCGACGCTTCGGGCAGGCGGCGCCGCGTGGCGCTGGGGACGGGGACGCGTTGTGCCGGGCCGGCGTCGATGCCCGGTGATATCGTGGCGCCGCCGAACGCAGGAGGGCCGCGATGCCGCTCGTGAGCGTCGTCACCGCCACGTACGCGGGCGACGATCCGCAGCAACTGGCCCAAGCCGTCGACAGCGTGATCGCCCAGACCCACCGTCCGCTGCA
>CAZVYU010000009.1:15687-18022 GCA_964631645.1 uncultured Actinomycetes bacterium | reverse complement strand
TGGTGGCATCGTGGCTGCAGATCATGGATCCGACCGGCGCCGATCGGGAGATCCGTCAGTTCCCCACCGACCCCGGTCAGGTGCGCGCCAAGGCGGCGTACTTCTGTCCCACCGCCAACACCGCACTCACTTTCCGGGCCGACGTCCTGCCCCGCTTCCGGTACCCCGAATTGCGGGTCGGGGAGGACTACCGGTTGTGGGTCGACCTGATGCGGGCAGGCCTCCGGATCGGCAACCTTCCCCGGCCGCTGACCAGGTACCGCGCCGGTGCGGGTTCGATGACCCGACGGCGCGGCTGGAAGTACGCGACCAGTGACCTCGCCACCAAGTTGCGGGCGCTGCCCCTGGCGCCGGTGTGGCAGTGGCCGTTCGTGGTGGTCGTGGCCGGAGCCACCTTCCTGGTCCGGTTGCTGCCCGCCGGGCTGTTCCGCGGTGCCTATGTGTTGTTCGAGAAGGTCACCCGATGAGAATCGTCATCCTGGCGCCCGTTCACATCTATGACGACATCCGGGTCTTCCGCAAGGAAGCGGTCACCCTCGCCGCGGCGGGACACGAGGTGATCCTCTACGCCCGAACGCCTGACGGGCAGCCGCTGGAACGCGACGGGGTCCGGGTCGAGCCGGTGCGATACCGCAGCCGACTGGGCCGGTTCGCGCAACTGCCGGTGGTCGGTCATCGGGCCTGGCGGCAACAGGCCGACGTCTACCACCTGCACAATCCCGACACGATCCCGCTGGTCTTCGGATTCAAGGCCCGCCGAGCCACGGTCGTGTACGACACCCACGAGGACTTCCGCACGGAAATCCTCCTGCGCCAGTGGCTGCCGACGGTGGTGCGGCGCCCCGCAGCAGCGGCCGTCGCCGCAGCGGAACGACTGGTCGCACGCGTGGCCGATGCCGTCATCGTCACCCAGGAACAACTCGTCGCGCGACTGCCCGGTGCCGTGGTCATCGGTAATCCGCCGATCGTCGACCGGAGCCGCAGCCTGGAAGCGGGGCGGCGGCGTCAGGAGCACGATGCCGGACGGGCCGTCCTGGGCTATGTCGGCGGTATCAGCGCGGACCGTGGATTGGGGCGGATGCTCGACCTCGTCGCCCACCTCCAGCGCTATCTGCCCACCCGTTTGGTCCTGGTGGGGGGAGCGGTCAACGACGATGCCCTGGCCGAGGCGCGGCAGCGACCCGAGTGGCAGTGGGTGGACGAGCGCGGAGTGCTGCCGCAGGAAGAGGCGTTCGCCGCCCTGGCGGACGCCGATGCCGGGTTGATCCTGTTCGAGGACACCGCCAGCCACCGGCATCTGGATCCGAACAAGATCTACGAGTACCTGAGTCTTTCGTTGCCGGTCATCGCCAGCGACTTCCCTGACTGGCGCCGACGTTTCGCCGACACCGCGGTGGGCCTGTTCCTCGACCCCCAGGCGCCTGTTGCCACGGTCGCTCCACGGGTCGGCAAGTGGCTTGCCGATCGGACGGCGGTGACCCGGGCCGGTCGGGCCGGGGCCGACTGGGTGTGGCGGCACTACTCGTGGCAGAACGACGGGGCGCCGCGACTGTTGTCCCTGTACGAGCGGCTGCGTCCTCGGGATCGCTGATCGTCAGCTCGCGCAGACCACCTTGTCGGCGCTGCGGGGGGACGCGGTGTCGTTGCCGTTATCGGCGGTCTTCTGCTTCGCGGCCACGATGCCGGTCTTGACTCCGTCGTAGTCCTTGCCGACCTCGAGGGTCACCGCCCATGCGTTGCTGTCCGAGACGCTGACCGAGTCCGTGGCGTAGGCCAACGTGCGGGCCGACTCCTCCTCGCCCGGACCGTACGTCACGCGGGTGGTTGCCTTGGTCTTCGTCCCCGCCTCGGTCCCGGCGATCTGGAACCCGGCGGCTGTCAGGTCGCGTTCGACCCTGGTGGTGCTGACCGCCCCGCCCGAGGAGTCGACGACCCGAACCGAGATGTCCGCCGGCGCCACGGTCAGTTTCTTGCCGTCTGCGTCCACTGTCACCGGCGGCGGCCACGGGGTGTCGTTGCGGATCGCCGACAGGATGGGCGCCGCAGCGGCCTTGTCCAGATCGACGTTGGCCAGGTCGCTGCGGTAGGTGAACGGCAACGTCACGAACGTGATGTTCTGCGGCTTCACCGCCCGCACCGAGTCGACCAGCGCCTTCATCGGTCGGACGCCGTCGAGGCCGGGGGAGACCGTCAACGACTTCGTGGCCGTGTCCAGGATCGAATACACCCGCGCCGGGTTGAGCAGCAGTTGGGAATCCGTGGCTTTGCGGATCGCGGCCGACAGGAACGCCTGCTGGCGTTGGATGCGTCCGATGTCCGATCCGTCGCCCAGGGT
>CAZVYU010000009.1:6247-15587 GCA_964631645.1 uncultured Actinomycetes bacterium | reverse complement strand
TTGGCGTACTGGCCCGCGCCGGCTCCGACACACGGCGGCTGCTTGACCCACAGGTCGCGCGGGATGCTGACGGCCAAGGCGTTGGACCGGTCGGCGTTGATATGCAACAGGATCGTGGTGTCGCTGCGCTTGGTGGTGCGGCCCGAATCGAGGCCGTAGCCCTTGTTGCCCTTGCCCGTTCGGTCGTCGGTCCCCATCAGCAGGATGTTGACCGGCTCGTTGTCCACCGGAGCCGCTTCCGTGCCCGTGATCGGGATGACCGTGATCTGACCGAACTTCTGGTAGACGACGTAGGCGCCCACGCCGAGCAGGACGGCGATGACGGCGAGGACGATCGCGAGGATCAGCAGGACCTTCTTCCACCGTTTGCCCTTGCGCTGGGGCCGGGTGGGGGGGCCTGGGGGCCCGGGGGGAGGGATGGTGGCCGAGACGGGCTGCTCCGACACCGGCTCCTCCTACTGCGTGGCTGATCAACTCTAGGTGACGGGGTGCCCCCCATTCACCGCCCCTGAACGGTCCGACGATTGCGATGAGGTCACGGTTCCCCAGGCACGACTCCGGTCGTGTGTTCCGCCTCCGACACGGGTGCCGCGGCACTGTCGGCACCGATCAGGACGACGCCGTCGACCAGGAGGGGCAGGGGCCAGCATCCCAGCGCGGTGGTCACGGTCAAGGGTCCCCGCACGAGCGGTCGTTCGCCCGCGGTCCGGATCAGGTCCTGCGCGTGGTGGCGGATGGCGGCCTCGTCCCACTGTTCGGTGCCGACCACCCAGTGGCCGCCGATCGGGACGGACAGCAGGTCATCCGGCTGGCCCATGGCATCGCGGGCGTGATCCAACATCGCTGCGGGCGCGCCCGTGGGCAGCCCGAACGGCCTGGTGCTGACCAGCACCCGACCAGCCGGAGCCGACGGGTCGTCGGTGACCACAAGCTCCGCCTCGCCGTCCCAGACCACCGTGAGACCGGCGACGTCGCAGGCCGCGAGCCAGACCGCCGCCTGCCAGTGCAGCGGAAGATCCAACCGCACGGTCGTGTCGTCGGCGAGGTCCCATTCGTCGGTGAGTAAGGCCGCGGTCTTGGCCACTGCCGTGGCGAACGTGACCGCCGACAGTTCCTCGCGGCGGCCCTCGGGTCCGTACCAGGTGATCAACGGGGTCCCTGGAGCGGTGCGGACTCGAGCAGCCAACAGGTCGTGCAGCACTCCGGGAGTCTAGGCGCCGGTGCCGCCGGTACGGTGAGGGCCCATGCAGGCGATTCTCCTGGTCGGCGGCAAAGGCACCCGCCTGCGGCCGCTGACCAACACGACTCCCAAGCCGATGCTGCCCGTGGCCGGGGTGCCGTTCACGGCACATCAGATCGCGCGCGCCCGGGATGCCGGGGTGACTCGGATCGTCCTGGGCACCTCGTACCGGCCCGAGGTCTTCGCCGAGTACTTCGGCGACGGATCGGACTTCGGTGTCGAACTCGTCTACCGGACCGAAGAAGAACCGCTGGGCACCGGCGGGGGGATCCGTTATGCCGCCGAGGCGTTGACCTGCGGCCCGGACGAGCCGGTGCTGGTGTTCAACGGCGACGTGCTGTCAGGTGTCGACCTGCGTCATCTGGTCGCGGAACATGAGACGACCGGCGCGGCCGTGACGTTGTACCTGACCCGCGTGGCGGATCCACGGGCGTTCGGTCTGGTGCCCACCGACGCCGAGGGCCGGGTCACCGAGTTCCGTGAGAAGCCGACCACCGTTCAGGAGATCGTCACCGATCAGATCAACGCAGGGTGTTACGTCTTCCGCCGTGACGTCATCGACCGGATCCCGGTCGGGCAGGTGGTCAGTGTCGAACGCGACACCTTCCCCGGGCTGCTGGCACAGGGACACCGACTGACCGGGGTCGTGGACGACGGCTACTGGCTCGACCTCGGGACTCCCTTGTCGTTCGTGCGCGGATCGGCCGACCTGGTGCTGGGCCGGGTGGACAGCAGCGCCGTGCCGGGACCGACCGGGGAACGACTGGTACTCGGCGACGCACGCGTGGCCGACGACGCGACTGTCACCGGCGGCTCGGTGGTGGCGGACTCCTGTGTGGTCCATGCCGGGGCGGTGGTCGAGGGGTCGGTCCTGATGCCAGGGGTGGTCGTGGCAGCCGGAGCGGCGGTCCGCGACAGCGTCCTTGCCACCGGGGCCCGGGTCGGCGAGAAGGCGTCGGTCTCAGGCACCGTCGTGGCCGAGGGTGCCGTGATCGGGGCAGGGGTGGAACTCGTCGAAGGGGCGCGGGTCTGGCCCGGTGCGGTCATCCCCGACGGCGGACTGAGGTTCTCGTCGGACCGGTCCTGACCGCGGGATCAGCCGAGCACGCGAAGGAAGTCGGCGGCGTCGCGGGCAGCACGCGGCCTCGGTTCACCGGCCGCATAGCCCACGGCCACTGCGCCCAACGGAACCCAACTGGCCGGAAGATCCAATTCTCGCAGTACGACGTCAGGGCAGAAAACGGTGGCGGACACCCAGGCCGACGCAGCACCGCGTGCCGCGATCCCGATCATCAGGTTCTGGATCGCCGCGCCGCCGGACAAGACGAACAGATCCCGTTCGTGCTGCCGCCGCGCGAGGTCGGGGTAGTCGTGCGCCGCGTCCGCAAGATCGACGAAGGGAAGCAGCAGCTCCGGTGATCGTCGCAGTACGTCCCCGCGGGCCAACCGCCGGCGCACCGAATCCGGCGAGTACCCATCGATCTCGGTCAGGTCGCGACGCCACTGGTCGGCCATCGCGTCCAGCAGCCGGGTGCGGACGGCACCGCGCACGTGGACGAAGCGCCACGGGGTGGTGTGGTGCGGCGCTGGGGCATTGAGGGCATCGGCGACCGCCTGAGCGAGGAGCTCCGGTGCCACCGGCCGGTCCTGGAACTCCCGCACCGTGCGGCGGTGGGGGACGGCCGCCCTCATCCCCGCCTGCCGGGCCTCGGCCGTGCCCTCGCTGAACAGATCCTCGGCCGGGGGGCGGATAAGTGCTGCGGCACCCGGTCCCGGTTCGGCGGTCACCAGGTGGGCCAGCCCACGGACGAACGCCACGGGTCGGCCGCTGACCTTCCCTTTGACCAGGTCGGCGGCTGCGGCGATCTCGTCGGCGACGGCCGGGGCGGTCACGGACAGGGGCCGCCCGGCGGTGTCCGGAGCCCCGGCCAGATCCTGCAAAGGGTCCAGACCGGCCACGCCGATCGCGGTGTCGGTCTGGCCCAGGCGCCAGGCCCGTCCCAGGGTGTCGGTGATGATCACGGCCAGCGGCGCGGTATCCGAGGCCTGCTCCAGGTCCCGGCGGAGTCGTCGCGCGGATCCGTCCGGATCCGACGGCAGCAGGACGATGGTGCCGTCGGCGGTGTTGCTCTCATCGATCCCGGCGCCCGCCAGGACGAGTCCGTGGTGCGTGCGGGCGATCACAGTGCCCCCGGGGATCCGGGCGACGACCTGCTGGGTCTCGGCGGCCTGTGCCTCGGTCCGCTGGGTGGCCGGTCGGACCCGCCCCTCCGCTTTGGCCACGACCTTGCTGGTGATGATCACGACGTCGCCCGGGCGCAGGCCACGGGACCCGTCCGGCCAGTCCACGGTGGCTGCCACGAGGGCCACCACCCGGGCCAGATCGGTCTGTTCGGTGATGGCGCCGATCCCGTCGGGGGCGGTCACCATGAGGCCGTCCGCCTCATAGTTCAGCGGCATGTGTCGCCCAGTTGCAGCGCCTCTTCGGCCAGCGCCGCGGCGGTGTCCTCGTCAGTCATCAGCAGCGGCACCGCCCGGGCGCGGATCCCGGCCGACTCGAGGACTGGCACGGCGTCGGCGTCCTGCGGCGCCACCAGCCATCCGTCGAGCAGGCCACCGGTGGCACGGCTGCCGTAATGCAGGGCCACATCGGCGGCCGTGGCGGGGACTCCGATGGCCGCCAGGCACTGTTCCGCCATGCCCCGGACGGCCCGCCCGCCGATGATCGGCGAGACCCCCACCACCGGGCCCGGTGCCGCGGCGATCGCCTCGGCCATGCCGGGCACGGACAGGATGGGGCCGATGCTGACCACGGGGTTGCTGGGGGCGACGATGACAAGGTCGGCGGCACTCAGTGCCTCGAGGACCTCGGGAGTGGGAGACGACGTCTCCACGCCCACCTGCACGAACTCGGTGGCGGGGAGGGCTGCCTGGTGGCGGACCCACCACTCCTGGAAGTGGATCGCCCGTCGGCCCGCCTCGTCGGTGACCACCACGTGGGTTTCGATCCGTTCGTCGGTCATGGGGAGGATCCGGACGCCGGGTTCCCAGCGGACAGCCAAGGCCGTGGTGACATCGGTCAGGCGGTAGCCCGCGTCCAGCATCTGCGTGCGGATCAGGTGGGTCGCGAGGTCCCGGTCGCCGAGGCCGAACCAGGTGGGCAGGCCGTGGGCGGCCAGTTCCTCGTTGGCGCGGAACGCTTCGTCGGCGCGCCCCCACCCCCGTTCCCGGTCGAGACCGCCGCCGAGGGTGTACATCACCGTGTCGAGGTCCGGTGACACGGCCAGCCCGTGGATCCGGATGTCGTCGGCGGTGTTCACGACGGCGGCGAGGTCGCCGCCGTCACCCACGGCGGTGCGGAGTCCGGCGAGGAACGTGGCGCCGCCGTACCCGCCGGCAAGAACGGTGATGCGCATGACGCGATGATCCCACCCCGCCCGGCGGCTGCTTCGGCTCGGGGCGACCCGGTGCGGCCGGTGCCGCGTACCGTGGGGGCATGTCCACCGGGCGCGAGATCGCGCGGGCGATCCGCCGGGCCGACCGGGGAGCCAGCATCAACCGGGCCGAGGCGATCGCGCTGCTGGCCGCCCGCGGCGACGAACTGACCGAACTGCAGCACATCGCCGGTCGGATCCGCGACGCCGGACTGCGCGAGGCGGGCCGTCCCGGCGTGGTGACCTTTTCGCCCAAGGTGTTCATCCCGTTGACCCGGCTGTGCCGTGACCGCTGCCACTACTGCACTTTCGCGACCGACCCTGCGACCCTGCGCCGCTCGGGCCAGGAGCCGTACCTGAGCCTGACCGAGGTGGTGGCGATCGCCCGGGCCGGGGCCGCCGCGGGCTGCGCCGAGGCGCTGTTCACCCTGGGGGACACTCCTGAGACCCGCTGGCCGGCCGCGCGCCGCTGGCTGGACGAGGCGGGGTACGACGACACCGCGTCCTACCTGCGGGCGGCGGCAATCGCCGTGCTCGAAGAGACCGGTCTGGTACCCCACCTCAATCCGGGGGTACTGTCCTGGGCGGATCTGCGCCGGCTGCGACCAGTGGCGGGGTCGATGGGGCTGATGCTGGAGTCGGCCAGTCCCCGGCTCACGGAACCGGGCCAGGTGCACCACGGTTCCCCGGACAAGGACCCAGCAGTTCGGCTGCGCATGATCGAGGCGGCCGGCCGATTGTCGATCCCGTTCACCACCGGCCTGCTCGTGGGGATCGGTGAGACGCCGGGCGAGTTCGTCGATTCCGTGGACGTTCTGCGGCGCGTGGGTCGGGAGTACGGGCACGTGCAGGAGTTGCTGATCCAGAACTTCCGGGCGAAGCCCGACACCGCGGCGCGCCGCCGTGACGATCTGGCGGCGGACGCCTACGTCGCCGCGGTCGCCACCACCCGGGTCCTGGTCGGCCCCGCCATGCGGGTGCAGGTCCCTCCCAATCTGAGCGAACCCCACGTGGTGGCTGACCTGCTGCGGGCGGGCGCCGACGACCTGGGCGGGATCAGCCCGGTGACGCCCGATCACGTCAACCCTGAGCGTCCGTGGCCCAACGTCGCTGCGCTGGAGCAGGTGGTCGGTTCAGTCGGCCTACAGTTGCGGCCGCGACTCACCCTGCACCCGCAGTACGTCACTGGTCCGGCGTGGACCGATCCGCGGATCCGCCCTCACGTCGCGGCCCTTGCCGACCCGGACTCGGGACTGGCGGCGCTCCCGATCCGGCCGCGGGGCCACCCCTGGCAGGAGGCCGACCCGGGATATGACGAGTTCGCCGCCCACGAGTCCGGGGGTCGGACCGACCTGGCGGACACCATCGACCTGACCGGGCGCCGGGCCGACTCCCGTTCCGATATGGCGTCGGTGTTCGGCGATTGGGACGGTATCGCCGACCGCGCCCGGCGGGTCTCGGCGCCTGAACGGTTGTCGGCCGATGTCAGAGAGGCACTGGCGCTCGCCGAGCAGGATCCGGCGTCCTTGGCCGACTCCGGTCACCACGACGCGGCCGTGGCGCTCATGTCCTGTGACGGCGCCGCCCTCGAGGCGCTGACCCGGCTGGCCGACGACGTCCGGGCCGCGACTGTGGGTCCGGACGTCACCTATGTGGTCAACCGGAACCTGAACTTCACCAACGTCTGTTACACCGGCTGCCGGTTCTGCGCCTTCGCCCAACGAGCCGACGATCCCGATGCGTTCACGCTGTCGCTGGCGCAGGTGGGGGAGCGGGTGGACGAGGCGATCACCGCCGGTGCCACCGAGATCTGTATGCAGGGCGGCATCCATCCGGAGCTGCCGGGCACCGCCTACTTCGACCTGGCGCGCGAGGTCAAGCGCCGTGGCCCCGGACTGCATCTGCACGCGTTCAGTCCGATGGAGGTCGTCAACGGGGCTCAGCGCAGCGGGCTGTCCCTGCACGACTGGCTGGTGACCGCGCGCGAGGCCGGCGTGGATTCCCTGCCCGGGACAGCGGCCGAGATCCTGGACGACGAAGTGCGCTGGATCCTGACCAAGGGCAAACTTCCGGCCGACCAGTGGATCGAGGTGATCCGTACGGCCCATGGGGTGGGGCTGCCGACCAGCGCCACCATGATGTTCGGCCACGTCGACCGGCCGGACCACTGGGTCGGCCACATCCGGACGATCCGTGGGCTGCAGGAGGAGACCGGCGGCTTCACGGAGTTCGTTCCCCTGCCGTTCGTCCATCAGCAGGCTCCCCTGTACCTCGCCGGGGTCTCGCGTCCCGGACCCACCGCTCGCGACAACCGCGCGGTGCACGCCATGGCCCGGTTGATGCTGCACGGAGCCATCGACCACATCCAATGCTCCTGGGTGAAACTCGGCCCGCGCGGGTGTCAGGTGATGCTCACCGGTGGGGCCGACGATCTCGGCGGCACGCTGATGGAGGAGACGATCTCGCGAATGGCCGGATCCGACCACGGCAGTTCGCTCACCGTCGCGGATCTGCGCGCCATCGCCGCCGGTATCGGACGTCCGGCGGTGCAGCGGACCACCGCGTACGACCGCCTTCCCGTCGGCTGATCCCCCTCCCGTCACCCGTCCGGCTGTGGATGACGGGTGGGCACATGCCCGACTTGACCCAACATGTGGATTAATTCCGCGAAGTCATCCACAGATGTGCCATACGGGCTTGACGACCCCGAGTCACATGCATGTAATTACAACCACGTCAGAGCGCTGATCGCCCACCACAAACGGGTAGGGGTACCCGGGTGATCGAACTGTGACGCAGTGGCTGGGGAACGACAAAGGGAGGAACCCCGTGGGCGAAATGGTGAGTCTGCCGATGACCGAGGACGAGGAGATGGGTTGGCAGGAGCGGGCGCTGTGTGCGCAGACCGATCCTGAGGCTTTCTTCCCGGAGAAGGGTGGCAGCACCCGTGAGGCGAAGCGCGTCTGTCTGTCCTGCGACGTGCGTTCCGATTGTCTGGAGTACGCGCTGGCCAATGACGAACGCTTCGGGATCTGGGGCGGGCTCAGCGAACGGGAACGACGTCGGCTCAAGAAGGCCGCCGTCTGACCCGCGCCGTCTGACCCGCCCGACGAATTGCGGCGATCTCGCCTGATTCGTCGCTTATCGTGGCAGGGCGCGCGAGCCGTGGGGGCCGCGTGCAGTAGGGATCCATGACTTCACTGGCTGACATCTCGGCCGTGGCACAGCCTCGAGCCGGTACCCGGGATCATCGCGTGACTGCTGTCCTGGTGGCGCACGACGGCGGCCGGTGGCTCCCACGGGCGCTGGCCGCGCTGACCGATTCCCGGCGCCGGCCGGAGGTGGTGGTCGGGGTCGACACGGGATCCACCGACGACAGTGCGGAACTGCTGGAGAGTAGCGACGCGGTGGACGAGGTGGTGGTCGCCCAGCGAGGCACCACCTTCGGGGCGGCTGTCGCGGCGGGTCTGGCGGCCGCCGGCGAGTCGGTCATCGACCTGCGGGACTCCCGCTCCTCGTCGTCCGAGACAGTCGACTGGGTCTGGTTGTTGCACGACGACTGCGCGGTCCGGCCCGACACTTTGGAACAACTGCTCGCTCAGGCCGACCGCATGCCCAGCGCTGCGGTGGTCGGCCCCAAGGTGCGCTCCTGGCGGCGCCCGGACGTGCTCCTCGAGTGTGGCATCGCCGTGTCCACGACCGGGCGGCCGGAGATGGGGATCGGGCATGGCGAGGTCGACCAAGGTCAGCGGGACGGTTCGGTCGACGTCATGGCCGTGTCGTCAGCGGGAATGCTCGTCCGTCGCGACCTGTGGGACCGGCTGGGTGGGTTCGCCGCCCTGTTCCCGGGCGAAGGGGCGGACACCGACTTCTGCTGGCGGGCGCGGCGGGCCGGGGAACGGGTGGTCGTCGCACCTCGGGCGCTCATCGACCACCGTCGTGCGGCCGGGGCCGGGCTGCGGGCGCCGGCCCAACTGCGCGGCACCCCGCGGTATCAGCACCGACGTACCGCGGTGACCACCGCCTTGATCCACGCGCCGCTGTGGCGCCTCCCGTTCACCGCCCTGCGCGCCGCCCTTGGTGGAGTGCTGCGTTGTGTCCTCGCCCTGCTCAGCCTGGCCCCGCGCCGCGCCTGGGACGACCTGAGCGGCACCATCGTGGCGCTGTTCTCGTGGCGGTCCGTCGCGGCAGGTCGGCGGGCCGTTGGTTCCGTCAGCACCGTCCGGTCGCGCGAACTGCGCCACCTCCGTCCCACCTGGGGTCAGCGAGCGGCCGGCTGGCAGGAGACGTTCCTGCGTCCGCACGCCCCCCGTTCGGCGTCGGCGGTCCGCACCGGGCACGCCCTGCGCACCACGCTCCTGCTGGTCGGTGGTCTTGCGCTCGTGTGCCTCCTGGCCACCTGGGGTCTGTGGTTCGGCGACGGCCGCCTGCTCGGCGGAGCCCTGCAACCTGCCCCGGACACCGGGCTGGATCTCCTGGCACGGTTCCTCTCGCCCTGGCACGAGGTCGGACTCGGTTCCCCCGTGGCAGCAGCGCCCTACACCGTCCTGGTCGCTGCCGTGACACCGGTCTTCCTCGGCTCGGCCACCGCTGCCCTGCAGATCCTGCTGCTCCTGGCCCCCGCGTTGGCTGGGCTCGCGCTCTTCCTGTCACTGCGCGGGGTGCT
>CAZVYU010000009.1:4985-6147 GCA_964631645.1 uncultured Actinomycetes bacterium | reverse complement strand
TCGCTCGGGCCCGACGCGCCACGGAGTCTGGAACTCCATCAGCGACCGGACGGTTCGGTGACGTATCAACTGTTGAGCGGGTCGGGACCACGACTGGGCGACGCCGAGACCGCACCAGATGCCGCTGGATTGGTGGACTTCGGATCCGCCGTGTCGCGGGCCACCGCCGGCTCACCGCAGGCAGTGGCCGAGCTCGCGGCCGCATCGGTGCGATTCCTCACGGTGGACGTGACGATCGACCGACCGCTGGCCCGGCAACTCGACGCGGTTCCCGGGATCCGGCGCGTCTCGACGCTGGCCGGGCAAGGACTGTGGGAGGTGGCGACACCGCTGCCGCGGACTCGGGCCATCACCGCGGAAGGCCCGGTCGGCATCCCGACTGACGTGACGGGGGCCAGTCCGGTTGCCCGAGGTCCGGTCCCCGGGTCCGCGAACAGCCTGACCCTCGCCGAGGCGCCGGACCCGGTGTGGCGCGCCACCCTGGCTGGGGCGGAACTCGAACGGATCGACGGGAGTTGGCAGGCGTTCACGATCCCCGCCGACGTCACCGGGGACGTGGCGGTCTCGGTCGACCCGACCTCTCGACTGCTCTCGCTCATCGTCCCCGCCGTCGCCGCTCTGCTGCTGGTCGTGGCGGCGATGCGCCCCACGGGCACTGCGCGCAAGGAGAACCGATGAGTTGGCGCAACCTGGTCTCCGCCGTCGCTGTGGTCGGACTCTGTGGTGGTGCCGTGGCGGTCGCCACCGTCGCACAGTCCACCACCGACACCGGCGCTGTCGCCGCTGACTCCGCGGCGGTTCGCGACTTCCTCCGGGCCGCTCGGCTGTCCTGCCCGATGGTCACCGCCGGCGACGACGAGCCCGTCGTCGCCGCCGCCTCCATCCCCGGGACCCCCGGACAGGATGTGCCCGGGACCGTGGTGATCAACGGGTCGGACGGCAAACCCCTGACCCGCATCGCCGTACCCGGCGCCACCGCCCACACCACCAAGGGCGGGACCCGCATAGCCGCCGAAGGGGGCCTGGCGCCGGGACTGGTGTCCGCCCAGGTCGTGACCGACCGCCGCGGCGAGGGCAAGGGCCTGGCCAGCGCACCGTGTGCCGACCCGGCGGCGGAATCGTGGTTCATCGGCGGCGGCGCGGCCGCCGGCCAGCGGTCGGT
>CAZVYU010000009.1:2994-4885 GCA_964631645.1 uncultured Actinomycetes bacterium | reverse complement strand
GCCGGGGCGCTGGCGACGACTGCGGTCGACGAGTCCATCAAGGCGCGCCGCGCCGCTGCGGTCGCCGCCGCCGAACGGGCACTCAAACAGGCCAAGGGCGACGCTGCCCGCAGCGAGGCGCAGGCGACCCTCGAGCGGGCCGAGACGGCCAATGCGATCGATCCGGGGGAGGACCTGGCTTGGTTCGGTCCGGCCCCGTCGATCCCCGAAAGCACGGCAGTCACCGGGCTGCAGCGTTCCCTGGACGCCACCCTGCTGCTGAGCAGCACCGACGGAGCCGCCCGGGTGAACCTGTCGGTGCTCCCGGCGGCACAGTCCGGAGCCAGGCCACGCAAGGTCCGCGCCGTCGAGATCCCGGACGGGTCCACGGTGGCGGTCCCGCTGTCCGGCCCGTCGGACACGTACAGCGCCATCGTCACGCGCCTGTCCGGCCCCGGTCAGGTGCACGTCGGCCACGTCCAGCTCGCCGACGGGCGCAGCCTGACCGGGTACGCGCTGCATCCCCTACAGGTGTGGACCCCGGTCGATCGGGCGCAACCGGTGTACGGCAACTGAGTCAATGCGCGGGAGTGTCGGCCCCGCGCGGTATCTTCACCTGGTGAGTATGGCTCGACGTTGCAGCAAGCCGTCGTGCACCCGTCCGGCGGTGGCGACCCTGACCTATGTGTACGCCGACTGCACGGCGGTCCTCGGTCCGCTGGCGACCTACGCCGAACCCCATTGCTACGACCTGTGCCAGGCCCACAGCGAACGGCTCACCGCACCGCGGGGCTGGGAGGTTGTGCGACTGCAGCCGGATCCGGATGCGCTCAAACCCAGCAGCGACGATCTGGAGACCCTGGCGGAAGCCGTCCGCGAAGCGGGTCGCTTGCGGGAGGCCCCCGCTCCGGTGGAACCCGCGGTCCCGGCCGGAACTCGCGAGGTCACCAGGCGGGGCCATCTTCGGATGCTGCGCGACGCGGACAGCTGATCCTTCGCTACGCTCGCCTGCGTGCGTGATCTTGACGCCATCATCAAGGCGTATGACGTCCGGGGCACCGTCCCGGACCAATTGGATGCCGACCTGGCCCGCGACATCGGGGCGGCCTTCGTGCGTGTCGTGGGGGCGGATCCCGCGTCGGGGGGAGCCGGCGCAGTGGTGGTGGGGCACGACATGCGCGCGAGCGGTCCCGACCTGGTGGCGGCCTTCGCCGACGGTGTGACCGGTCAGGGCTGTGACGTGATCCGGATCGGACTGTGTTCGACCGATGGCCTGTACTTCGCCTCCGGTCGCCTGGGCCTGCCCGGTGCGATGTTCACCGCCAGTCACAACCCGGCGCAGTACAACGGCATCAAGCTGTGCCGTCCGGGAGCGGCCCCGGTCGGTGAGGACACCGGACTGGCCGAGATCCGTGAGGCGGTGCGACAGGGTCCGATCGTCGACAGCGACGGTCCCGCGGGCACGATCCGGAACCGCGACATGTTGGCCGACTACGCCCGGTTCTTGCGGTCGTTGGTCGATCTGTCGACCATCCGACCGTTGCGCGTCGTGGTGGATGCCGGCAACGGGATGGGCGGTTTCACGGTTCCCGCAGTACTGGGCACTCAGGCGGGTCTTCCCGAACTGCCGCTCACCATCAGTCCGATGTACTTCGAACTCGATGGCACCTTCCCCAACCACGAGGCCAATCCGATCGATCCGGCCAACCTGGTGGACCTGAGTGCCCGGGTAGTCCAACTGGGGGCCGACCTGGGTCTGGCTTTCGACGGGGATGCGGACCGATGTTTTGTGGTGGACGAGAGAGGCGAGCCCGTGTCGCCGTCGGCGATCACCGCGCTGATCGCGGAGCAGGTCCTGGCACAGGAACCGGGCGCCACCATCATCCACAACCTGATCACCAGTCGCGCCGTT
>CAZVYU010000009.1:0-2894 GCA_964631645.1 uncultured Actinomycetes bacterium | reverse complement strand
CCCACCATGCGGTCCTGCGGATGGAGGACGACACCCTCATCTGTACCGAATGTGGGCTCCGGTTCCCGGTGCGTGACGGGATTCCCGTCATGTTGATCGACGAGGCTGAGCCCGCCGCAGGCGGTGCCGGGTGACCGGTCCGCAACTGATCTCGGGCTCCCTGCGCGACTATGACTGGGGCGTCGTGGATGGGTTGTCGGCGTGGTGCAGGGCCACGGGGGGCCCGGAAGCTGAGCTGTGGTTCGGCGCCCATCCCGGCGCCCCCTCACCCACCGCGGACGGTTCCGGCACCCTGCTGGACGTCTGGGGCGACGGATCGGTGCCACTGCTGGCCAAGTTGTTGGCGGCCGGCTCCCCGCTGTCCCTGCAGGTCCACCCCGATGCCGACACCGCCGTGCGCTGGTGGTCCGATGGCGAAGCCCGCGCCCTCCTGGCCGATCAGTCCGAGAAGACCGAGATGTTGGTGGCGCTGGATCCCTTCCTGGTGCTGGCGGGGTGGCGCCCCGCGGAGCAGGCCCGCACGCTGCTTGCGGCCGTAGGAGCGTCCGAGCCGGTACTGGCGGCCCTGGTGCTGGCCGACCACGCGGCAGCCGTCCGCCTGTTGCTGGGCGACCACCCCGTGTCCGCTGCCGCCGACGCGTGGGACGCGGCACTGACGGAGGCCGGCGGGAGCGACATCGACCGCCGAGCCATGGCGGCAGTCGTCGCCCGGTTCGGGGCAGACCCGGGGGTCGCGGTCGCCGCATTGCTCGCCGCCGACCTGCTGCAACCGGGCGACGCGGTCTATGTCCCCGCCGGGGTCCCGCATGCGTATGTCACGGGCCTCGGCTTCGAGATCATGAACTCCAGCGACAACGTCCTCCGGATGGGGTTGACCGCCAAACCCATGAGCGTCGGCCATACCTTGGCGGCGCTGCGCCCCGATCGCACCGCGGCGATCATCCGGCGCCCGGTCGACGGGGACTACGCGCCGGCCGGGGCGCCGTTCGCCGTCCACGCCCAGCGGGGCGGGCAACGGAAGGAGCCGACGGGGGTGTATCGGCTCGTCGTGTGCCTCGCCGGAACCGCGACCGTGACTGCGGATGACGTGACCGTGCACGCCACCCCGGGTCAGGCTGTTGCCCTGGCGGCCGGCTCCACGGATGCGCTGATCACCGCCGACGATGCGGTCATCGTGCGGGCCACCGGGGGCCGGTCATGAGCACCGAGGGAGGGATGAAGGCGGTCGTCGCCGCCCTGGCCGCGAACCTCGGCATCGCGATCGCCAAGTTCATCGCCTTTCTGGTCACCCAGTCGTCGTCGATGCTGGCGGAATCCATCCATTCGTTGGCGGACTCCGGCAACCAGGTGCTGCTCCTGATCGGGAACAAGCGCAGTCAGAAGGTGCGGACCCAGACGCACCAGTTCGGCTACGGCCGGCGCCGCTACATCTACGGCTTCATCGTCGCGATCGTCCTGTTCCTCGTGGGCGGGTTGTTCTCGCTCTACGAGGGGATCCACAAGGTCCAGCATCCGGAACCTCTGAACGACCCCCAGATCGCGTTCGGGGTGCTGATCATCGCCATCGTGCTGGAGGGCTTCTCCCTGCGCACGGCGCTGAAGGAGTCCAACAAGGCCCGGGGGCACCGGTCCTTGCCGCGTTTCATCCGCGACACCCGCAACCCGGAACTCCCGGTGATCCTGCTTGAGGACACCGGCGCCCTGCTCGGCCTGGTGTTCGCCCTGGTCGGCATCACGCTGGCCGTCGTCACCGGCAACGGGGCATTCGACGGTATCGGCGCCATGGCGGTCGGCACGCTGCTCGTGGTCATCGCGATCTTCCTCGCCATGGAGATGACGTCCATGCTCACCGGCGAGGCGGCGCTGCCTGAGGAGGACGCCGCCATCACTGCGGCCATCGAGTCCACCGACGGGGTGGAGCGGGTGATTCATCAGCGCACGCTGCACATCGGCCCGGACGAACTGCTGGTGGCAGCCAAGATCGCGGTCCCTGCCACGGCCACTGCGGCAGCGGTGGCCGATGTCATCGACGCGGCCGAGGTGCAGATTCGAACGGCGGTTCCCGACAAGACCTGCGTCATCTACCTGGAGCCCGACCTCTACGAGGCCGATCATCGATCGGCGCCCCCGTCCTGATCGGGCGGAGCGGCCGTTCCCGGCGGCCGGTGGGAGGTCATGGCACACTATCGGTGCGGACCAACGAAGCCTCGTGACGTTCGTTTTCCTGACCCGACGTCTCACGAGGATGAGCAGATGACCGTCACCGAGTTCCGCGTTGCCGACCTGTCCCTGGCCGACTTCGGCCGCCGCGAGATCACCCTGGCCGAGCACGAGATGCCCGGCCTCATGGCCATGCGCGAGCAGTACGGCGCCGCGCAGCCGCTCGCCGGCGCCAAGATCACCGGATCGCTGCACATGACGGTCCAGACGGCCGTGCTGATCGAGACGCTCACCGCGCTCGGGGCCGAGGTGCGATGGGCATCGTGCAACATCTACTCCACCCAGGACCATGCCGCCGCAGCGGTCGTAGTGGGACCGAAGGGCACGCCGGCGCGTCCCCAAGGGGTCCCGGTGTTCGCCTGGAAGGGCGAGACGCTGCCCGAGTACTGGTGGTGCACCGAGCAGGCACTGCTGTGGCCCGACGGTGGCCCGAACATGCTGCTCGACGACGGTGGCGACGCCACGCTGTTGATCCACAAGGGCGTCGAGTTCGAACGCGCCGGCGCCGTTCCGGTTCCCGGGCCTGGGGACAACGAGGAGTACACGGTCGTTCTTGAGTTGCTGCGCAAGACCATGGAGCACCAGCCCGGTCGCTGGACCGAGGTCGCCGAGGGAATCATCGGCGTGACCGAGGAGACCACGACGGGGGTGCACCGCCTGTACGAGATGATGAG
>CAZVYU010000008.1:12364-44189 GCA_964631645.1 uncultured Actinomycetes bacterium | reverse complement strand
TCCTTGAACTCCGGGTGGAAGTTCCAGATGACCCGGCTGTGCAGCGTTTCGCGCTGACGGGCCGGCTTGGCCATCGGGTTCACCGACAGGCCGTTGTAGGCGAACGCCGTGTTGTCCCGTTGGAACAGGTGGTTCGGCAGCGGGGTGAGGACGAAGTCGTAGTCCTCGAGGTAGGTCCACAGCAGGTTGCTGTACTCCGGCAGCTGAAGGTCCTTCTTCAGGATCCCGCCGATCATGAACGACGCCAGATCCGACCCCGACACACCCTCGGCGAGCTCGCGCAGCGGCTGCACCAACTGCGGACCCACCGACTGCGGGCTGGCCACACGCTCGAGCAGGAACTCGCGGGCCTCGGGGATCTCCAGCGCCTCGCCCAACTTGTCGCGGAACATGTGGACGGTCACGCCACGCTGGGTGAGGCCGTCGGCGAATGCGCGGTGCTCCTCACGGGCCTTGCGTGCCCACATGACATCGTCGAACAGCAACTCTTCGCAGTTCTGCGGGGTGAGGCGGTCCAGTTCCAGGCCTGGCTCATGGAGCATGACCTGCTTGAGCTGGCCGACTTCTGAGTCGACGTGAAGCGTCATCTGCGATCCCTTTCTGAAGATCAGTTCCGGGCGGGATGCCCGTCCCTCGTGCGGCAGGAGACCCCGCCCATGACAGTGATCTTCGTCTCCATCTGCGGCCTTCGCCACTCGGACGCAGGAAGTTCACCGAACGGGTGAGCCCGGTTACCGGGAGTCAGCGGACCTGTCGGATTCGGGACTTTCGGCCCGAAGAATTGGGGTGAGTCCGGTGATTTCCCTGTGAATCGGACTCGAAATCCGCTAGGACCTGACTATGGCGCCCACGCGGGGCGTCCAGCGGCAGCGAACGCCGCCGTGACAACGGGAGAGGTCCATGGCCACTGACACCCCGACCCCCGAGGCGCCCGCCACCGACGCGCCCGAGCCGAAGAAGGGGTTCAAGTTCCCCACCGCCTTCACGGTGCTGTTCTTCGTCCTGCTCATCGTCTGGGCGCTCAGCTTCGTCATCAAGCCAGGGGCCTATGACTACATCGCCTGCGGGTCCGACGACCCCAAGCCGATCCCCGAGTCCTACCACCCGATCGAGGTCGATCAGACCTTCAAGGACAAGCTGTACGACCTGTGGCTCGCCCCGGTCAACGGCCTGTATGGCATCCAGCCGGACCAGGAGGTCGAGGCCGAGGCGAACACGGCCACGCCGTTCGCGGCCCTGTCGGCCTGCGGATTCCTGCCCGAGGCCCTGGCCGACGTCACCGCTGCCGACATCACGCCGGCGCAGGAGAAGGAGCTGGCCACCGAGTTGGAGCGGCGGGTGAACCTGCCGGAGACCGCCGACGGCGAGGTGGATGAGGACTCCCTGGTGATCCTGGGGCCCAAACAGCCCATCGGTCCCTATGAGAACGGCAATCTCTTCGGCGCCGTTCAGGTCTTCTTCTTCGTGCTGGCCATCGGTGCGTTCATCACCGTCACCATGGCGACGGGAGCGTTGGACGCCGGGATCGGGCGACTGACCCACCGCTATCGAAAACAGGGCACCGTCCTGATCGTCATCCTGATGGTGGTCTTTTCCTTGGGTGGCACCACCTACGGCATGGCCGAGGAGACGTTGGGTTTCTACGCATTGATTGTGCCGATCTTCGTAGCGCTCGGTTACGACCGAATAGTCGGCGCCACGGTGATCTTGCTCGGGGCGGGTGTCGGGACGCTGGCCTCGACGGTCAACCCGTTCGCAACGGGCGTGGCCTCGGCCGGAGCTTCGATCGAACTGGGCGACGGCATTGTGTTGCGCGCGCTCATGTACGTCGTCCTGACGATCGTCACGATCCTGTTCGTGCTGCGCTACGCGAACAAGGTCAAGAAGGATCCCAGCAAGTCCCTGGCCGCTCCGGTCGCCGGTGACGATCAGTTGACTGCTGACGAGGCGAACCCGCCGGAGATGACCGGCCGCCAGAAGATCGTCATCTGGATCTTCATGCTGACCTTCGTGCTCATGATCTTCTCCGTGATCCCGTGGGCGGACTTCAACCCGGGCTGGGAGAACTTCACCCTCGGTTGGTACTTCCCCGAACTCGCGGCGCTCTTCCTGGTGGCGGCGATCATCATCGGCCTCATCGGTCGGCTGGGCGAAGAGGGCATGGTCAACAGCATCGTCAGCGGCATGGGTGACTTCATGGGTGCTGCCCTGATCATCGCGCTGGCACGCGGTGTGACGGTCATCATGAACAACGCGGGGATCACCGACACGGTCCTGAACGCGCTCGAAGGTATCGTGAGCAACCTGTCGGGACCGCTGTTCGGCATGGTGATGTTCATCGTGAACATCCCGCTGGCGTTCCTGGTCCCGTCGTCATCCGGTCATGCGACCCTCGCCATGCCGATCATGGCGCCCCTGGGGGACTTCGCCGGAGTGTCTCGCGCGATCGTCGTGACCGCCTACCAGTCGGCGAGCGGGTGGGTGAACCTGTTCACGCCCACCTCCGCGATCGTCATGGGTGGTCTGACCCTGGCCAAGGTCGGATACGACCGCTACCTGCGGTTCGTGTGGCCGCTGCTGCTGATCTTGTTCGTCCTGGTCTGTGCGTTCCTGGCGTTCGGTTCGGTGTCCGCGATCGGCGGCTCGGTCAGCTGATCACGGGTGGGGCGCACCCGCTGGGTGCGTCCCACATTGGGTCGTAGCGCACAAGTGTGACGAATCAGACTTCGGACTTTGCGCCCATAGGGTGAATATGTACCCGCTGTCACACTTGGATCACAGAAAGTGGTGACAGGGCGTTAGCCCTTCGTTACTTTCAAGTGAGAGATGCACCGCACGGGAGGTCGCAATGCCCCAGCAGCCTTTGGCCCAAGTACCCACCGATGCCACGTGGCAATGGCAGGACCACGGCGCGTGCCGCGAAGTCGACGACACGCTGTTCTTCCATCCGCCGAACGAACGGGGCCTCGCCCGGATCCGACGGGATCGGGCCGCCAAGGCCGTCTGCGCCCGCTGCCCCGTACGGGTCGAATGTGCTGACTACTCCATCCGGTCCCGCGAGCCTTACGGCGTCTGGGGCGGACTGACCGAAGAGGATCGCGAACGGATCTACGCCCGCATCGCCATCGCGGACTATCCCCGCGCCCGCGGCGAAGGCGCGACCATGTGCGCCGGCGACATCGCCGAGGCCGTCTCGCCCGGCGCGCTCGGCATCGCCTGATCAGTACCTGACGTACCAGAACCCCCGCCGTTCAGCCGCGGGGGTTCTGTCATTCTCCGGCCGACTGGTCTTCGGCGATCTTGGCCCGGACCTCGTCCATGTCGATGTCTTGGACAGCTGCGACCAGCGACCGCAGGTCCTTTTCGGGCAGCGCTCCGGCCTGGCTGTACAACACCACACCTTCGCGGATTGCCATGAGCGTAGGAATGGACGAGATGTTGAAGGCTTGACCCAAGCCGGGCTCGGCCTCGGTGTCCACCTTCGCGAAGACCACGTCGGGGAAGTCCTGGCTCACCGTGTCGTACACCGGTCCGAACATGCGGCACGGGCCGCACCACTCCGCCCAGAAGTCGATCAGGACCAGATCGTTGTTCTGGACGGTGTCGGCGAAGGTGGTCTCGTCGAGGGCGACGGTCGGCACGGGGACTCCTCGGGTCGTCGGATGTCTGACCTACTCAACCGTGGGACTTGCGCGGATGTTCCATTGACGCCGGATAATGGCCCGTATGGACCCGTTGGCCGTTCCGCGACTCGACCGGCCCGGTCCCCGCAGTCCCCGGGCCGGTGATCTGCTCATCGCCGCACCGGGGATGACTGATCCCCGGTTCCGGCGTGCCGTCATCTACCTCCTCCAGAACGACGACGAGGGTTCGGCCGGGGTGGTCCTCAGCCGCCGATACGGTGGCGACCTGTCCGGCACCGACCTGCCGCAGTGGCTGCTCGATGGCGCCGTGGTCCACGAAGGCGGACCGGTGGCGGAGGACTCGTTGTTGGCGCTGGCCGACCGCGCGACCGCACCCGCCCACCTGTGTCGATCAGTGGGGCCCGGGATCTGCGTCGTCGACCTCGACGGGGTGGCGGACGCAGAACCGTTCCAGCCGCTGCAACTGTTCGTGGGATATGCAGGCTGGGGCGCGGGCCAACTGGAGTCGGAACTGGCCCGGCACGACTGGCTCGTGGTGTCGTCGGACCCCTTCGACGTGCTGGCCACCGACCCCGAGAAGGTGTGGGCGAAGGTGCTGCGCCGTCAGCCCGGCGTGATCCGGTTGTGGGCGACCCTGCCGCCGGCAGCCGACCGCAACTGACCTGGGCCCGATGGGCCCAGAGCGGCGCTCCGTCGTGACGGCTGACGCGGCCGGGCGGGGCCGTCTACAGTGGCCGCATGGATCCGCTGGACTCACCGTCCCTGGGCGACACGCTGCTCGCTGAACCCGAAACCCGGACGACGGACGGGGGCGACCACGAGCGGTTCGCCCATTACGTCCCCAAGGACAAGATCGTCGAGAGCGCCGTCACCGGCGAACCGGTGCGTGCCTTGTGCGGCAAGATCTGGACCCCGGGTCGCGATCCGTCGCGTTACCCCGTCTGCCCGGACTGTCAGAAGATCTACGAGGGACTTCCCCAAGGCAAGGGCGACGACGCCTGATCCGGACATCGCCTGGTCCGGACAGAATGTCGCAGTATGTGGTGGATTGCCTCCCAATCTGTGCGCACGGAGAGTGCGACTTGGCCGTTGGCAGCACCGACCGGCAGGGTAGGGGCACCTGTCCGATCGTGTGAGGAGTGGTGACCATGCCCGCCGAGACCAGCCAGACGCTGGACCGGGGATTGCGTGTGCTGGAAGTGCTGTCCGACCACCCATCAGGGATGACAGTGACCGAGTTGGCTCACGCGCTGGGAGTGTCGCGCACCATCGTCTATCGCTTGGTCGTGACCCTCGAGCAACACGGATTCGTCCGTCGTGCCCACGACGGTCGCTGCCGGCTCGGTGTGGCGGCGCTGTCGTTGGCGCGGCAGATCCAGCCCATGGTGCGGGACGCGGCCGTTCCATCGCTGCGCCGCCTGGCTGAGCAGGTCAACGCCACGGCTCACCTGACATTGGTGGACGGTGCCGAAGCGCTGGCGGTCGCGGTCGTCGAACCCTCCCGCTCGGACTTGCATGTGGCGTTCCGGGTGGGCGCACGGACGCCGCTGGACCGGGGCGTCGCGGGACGTGCCGCCATCGCGACCCGGGCCGAGGGCAAACCGCTCGAACCGGGCTGGGTCATCTCGGGGGGCGACCCGGCGCACGGCGGTTACGCGGTCGCGGCCCCGCTGATCGGGGTGGTCGGTTTCGAAGCGTCCGTCGGAGTGGTGTCGATGACCGAACTCGACACGGCACTGGTCGGGCCGAAGGTGGTCGCGGCGTCCAACGACATCAGCCGGGCTCTGCGCTGACGGTCAGCGGCAGCCCGTGATGGCTGTGGCGATGCGGTCGACCCGGAACTGAGCAGCGTCCCACGACGACGACGAGGGCTTGTCGTTCACGACGATCGAAAACGCCCTCATCCGGCCGTCGGTCGAATTGGCGACACCGGACAGCGCGAGCGTGTCGCTGAGGCTGCCGGTCTTGGCCATGATCCGGCCCCGGGCACACGAGGTCGACCGTGCGTCGAACCGGCCACTCAGTGTCCCGGAGACGCCTGCCAGCGGGAACGCCGACGTCCGGAAGCCCGTGGACAGGCGGAGGTCCCGCGGGTTCACGGCCGCCCGGGTGATCGCCACCAGATTCGCTGCACTCAGCCGGTTGACGCGGGACAGACCACTGCCGTCAACGAAGCGCGCGGTCGCCAGCGGGATCCCCAGCCGCTGGAGTTCGGTCGAGACCGCCGCGGCGGAACCCTCGGCGGTGGTGGCGGTGCGTCGGGCCAAAGCCACATGCCGGATGAGGTTCTCGGCGATGGAGTTGTCCGAGTACTGCAGCATCGGCCAGATGGCCTCGGCGATCGTGTGTCCGCGCAGCCTCCCGACGCGCACCGACCCCGCCGCCGCAGTGCTGGGTGCTGTGCCGCCCACGACGCGGACGCCGGCCTTCTTCAGGCGGGAGCGGAAGTACAACGCGGCATCGCGGCCGGGCCGGGACGAACGGCGCAGATCGCGGCTGAGCGCCGCGGGCATCGTGGCGTAGTCCCAGAAGTAGGACGAGTACCACCCCGAGGGGCGGACCGCCGGAGCAAAGAGCGACGCGTCGTATCGGACCGCGATCCGCGCCGCCGGAAGGCCCGTCAGCCGCAGCCGGGTGACCACTGCTTGGGCCAGCCGATCCAGATCAGCGGAACTGAGCAGCGGATCGCCACCGCCGACGAGGGTGAGAGTCAGCCCGTCGGGGCTGCGCATGACCCGGGTGGGCATGCGATGAGCGGGTCCGGCAGCCGACAGAGCTGCCAGCGCCGTCGCGGTCTTCATGGTCGAGGCCGGCACGCGAGGTCGCAGCGCCTTGAACCCGAAGACGGGGCTTCCGGTGGCCAGGTCCTCGACGCGCACCGACACCCGGGACCCGAGCGCGGCAGCCCGGACCCGCTTGGCCAACCGGGTGCGCATTCGCTCCAGGTAGACCGGCGTGGACGTCGTCGCGGGATGGGCCAGCGAGGCGGGCAACGCCGCGGCCACGGTCGGCCAGGGCGGCACCTTCGCCTGGGCGGCCGTGGCAGGAGTCATGAGGGCGGCCACGCCACAACAGGCGGCGGCAGAAATCAGCAGTCGACGCGCGATCACGGACGGAAACTACCTCTCGGGTTCGGGTCACAGGTCGGGCAAGCCCGTTTCCTGTCGGCGTGTCGTAACTCACGCTCAAACAAATTCCCGGAATCGTCCCGTTAGCGGACGAAGTTATCGCCGACCTGTGCCGATGCTGCACGGGAGGTCCCCCAGTGAACAAGGATGAGCCGATGAACACAGCCAGGACTCGGGGGCGGTGGGCCGCCGCTCCCGTCGTGTCGGTCGTCGCGGTGGCTCTGGCCGTGGTGCTGGGGCTCTGCCAGGCACCGGAGGCCCAGGCCGCGGGCCGCTCGCGCGCCGTTTCCGGATGGTTCGGCTACTGGACGTCGACCTCGGACGTCTTGAGTGTCGCCCGGCGCGGCGGCACCGCGTTGGGCGAAGCCAACATCTTCTGGTGGGAGTACCGGGGGCAGGGGGCCACCGTGTGCACCTCGACGCTCGGGTGCCCCACCACGTCCGCGACCCCGTGGGCCTCCAGCGATCTGCTGCGCACGGCTCGGGGGCTGCAGCGCCGGGGCGTGCTCGTTTACGCGACCCACACCGATCTGGACTCGGCGATGGCCGGGAGCCTGTCGGACTACTTGGCCACCCCGCGCAACCGGCGGACCATCGCGCAGCGGTTGACCGGGTGGGCGGTGCGAGCGGGGGTCGACGGGGTCGACCTGGACTGGGAGAACTTCGCGTTCAACGACGGTGCCGCCAGTTGGCGGCGGACCCGGCCGCGACTGACCGACACCGTGCGTCGGTTGGGCAAGAAGCTCCATGCCCACAAGTTGCGCCTGTCGGTCACGGTCCCCGGCGGATACGAGCCGTTCTCCGACAACGGCACACCCAAGATGGGCGGCGGGTACTCCGTGTACGACTGGAAGGCGTTGGCGCCCCACATCGACCGGCTCCGGCTCATGACCTACGACTACTCGTGGGACCGGCCAGGTCCCATCGGCCCCAACGATTGGGCCGGCCGAGTCGTGCGCAGCGCGGTGGCCCAGTTGGGTCGGGCGCAGCGGAAGAAGATCTATGTGGGTCTGCACCAGTACGGCAAATCGTGGTATCTGCGCGACTCGGCTGACGACTACGTCACCGTGGGGAAGTGCGACGACCGCTGGGTGCCGGACGAAGCCGATGCCGTCGCGTTGAGCCCGACCGAGGCGCGTTCCGTGGCCCGCTCCTACGGCCAACGACCGCGGTTCGACCGGACCTCGCGGGAGTTCACGTTCACCTATACCAAGACGGTGAACGGGCATTGGTACAACTCCAAGGACCGGCGCCGAAACCGGGAGTGCCAGGTGCGCAAGCAGGTCTGGTTCGGGGGTGCCGCGACCGCGGCCGGCCGGATGCAGCTGGTTCGGCGCTACCGCATCGGCGGCATCGCGGTGTGGAACCTCGCGTCCCTCGACGGCCGGTTCTTCCCCGCCGTGCGCCCCTACCTGCCCACGAAAGCGGCGAACAAGAACAGGAAGAAGCCGTCCGGGAAGAAGCGCACCCAGCGAATCATCGCCGCTCGGTGAGGGCGGCCTCAGGCCATCTCGAACCAGCGCAGTTCCTCGAAGTCCGGCGACAACCCGCTGGTCTGAGACGTCACGGGTTCCGGAAGACCCGCCAGGAGTGCGCGGGCGTCGGCCAGGTAGCCCTGAAGGGCAGCGACGGGTGCTGTGTCGAGGGTGCCCGGTAGGTGGGGCGGCACACTCGTGAAGTCCATCTGCTGGAGCGACAGCGGCGGCTCGGCGGGGGCCGATCGGTGCCGCCACAGCCCGGTCGTGGGTTCGAAGCGGTACTGCGGAAGAAGCCGTTGGCCCCAACGAGCCACCAGCACCACCGCCGAGACGATGTAGCGGAACACCTCGTCGGTGAGGAAATAGTTGAAGTTGACCCGGGTCCACCCGGGTTTGATCCCCTCACAACCGAGCGAGATCTCCCGCTCGAACTCGTGACTGGTCGCCAGATCGATCCCCAGGAGGCGATGCCCGTACGGGCCCGCGCACGAACACCCGCCCCGGGACTGGATCCCGAAGAGGTCATTGAGTACCGCGACGACGAAGTTGTGGTGCAGGTACCGGCCCTGCGGCCGCCGTACGACGAAGGACACGATGGACAGCCGATCCGCCTCGGTGTTGCCGAGGATCTCGATCCCCGGCTCGTCCTGCCAGGTCGTGATGGCCCGCCTGACCAGATCCGCTTCCAGGGTCTCGATGACCGAGGCGCCGACGGCGTTCTTGAGCGAGAAGACCAGCCCGGCGCGGATGGATTCGACGATCGCGGGAGTGCCCGCTTCTTCGCGGTGTTCGATGTCGGTGAGGTAGGCGTGCTCGGCGGGGTTCACGTAGCTGACGGTGCCGCCCCCCACCACGGCCGGGACGCTGTTCGCGAACAGCTCGCGGCGACCCACCAGGATCCCCGGAGTGCCCGGGCCACCGATGAACTTGTGCGGGGACAGGAAGATGGCGTCCTTGTAGGCCAGCGGTCGCCCCGGGGGCGCGCCTGCGCGGATCGTGACATAGGGAGCGGCCGCAGCGAAGTCCCAGAACGCCAGACCACCGTGTTCGTGGAGCAGTTCGGAGATCGTGTCGCAGTCAGTGAGGATCCCGGTGACGTTGCTCGCCGCGCTGAACGATCCGATCAGTGGCCGGCCCGCATGTTCGCGCAATGCGGTTCGCAGCGCATCGAGGTCGATGTGGCCGGACGTGTTCTCCGGGATCGTGACAACGTCGGCGATGGACTCCCGCCAGGGCAGTTCATTGCTGTGATGCTCATACGGTCCGATGAAGACCACCGGGCGTTCGGTGACATGCTCCCGCAGGTGATAGCGACGATCGAGGTCTGCCGGCAGCCGAAGATTGAGGCACGCGATGAGCCGGTCCACAGCAGCCGTCGACCCGGACCCTGTAAACAGGAGGGCGTAGTCGTCGTTCGCGCCGACCGCCTGCTTGATCAGGGAGCGGGACTCTTCGCGTAGTCGCGTGGTCTGCAGCCCGGTGCCACTGCTCTCGGTGTGGGTGTTGGCGTAGGCGGGCAGGACCTGGGTGCGAATGATGTCCTCGATGAAGCTGAGGGCCCGCCCGCTGGCGGTGTAATCGGCGTAGGTGATCCGTCGGGGTCCGAACGGTCCGGGCATGACCACGTCATCACCGATCACCGCGGCCCGGACCTGGTGCACCAGGGGCGAGTCCGGCAGATCGTCGCTCGCCGGGGGGATGTGCGGATCGGACATGTCGTCAGCCTAGGACGCCGCGGCGACGGACGCGGGGCAACCGCGCGGGCCCCGGGGCATGGCACCATGGTGTCCCGTGACCGCCGTGCCCGACCTTGATTCGCGCGAGGAGGTCGACACCGAAACAGTGCCGGACCGCCCGTGGGTGACGGTCGTGTGGAACGACCCGGTCAACCTGATGGAGTACGTCACTCACGTGTTCATGTCCCACTTCGGATACACCCGCGAGAAGGCGACCGCGCTCATGATGGACGTCCACAACGAGGGCCGGGCCGCTGTGAGCAGTGGGACCCGGGAGGCGATGGAACGCGACGTGGAAGCGATGCACGGTTACGGGTTGTGGGCCACTTTGGTGAAGGACGACTAGGACATGCGGCGATGATCTTCGGAGCGCGGCGCGGCTTCTCGGCGGGCCGGCAGGGAATCAGTCTGCGCCTGGACCGCAATGAGGCCGATGTCCTGGTGCAGATGCTCAGCCAGGTGGACGAGTTGGTCTCCGACTCCGACGAGTCCGCGACCGCCGCAGACGATCCACTGGGGGAACTGCTGGGCACCGACACGGGGCAACGGCCCACCGATCCGGCGCTCCTGCGGCTGTTCCCCGACGGCTACCTGGACGACGACGAAGCCGCCGGGGATTTCCGCCGGTTCACCCAACGCGGTCTGCGCGAGGTCAAAGGGGAGCGGGTCCGCTCGGCTATTGCGGTGCTGGACCGGATCGACGATCGGGGCAGCGCCGTGGCCGTCACGGCGGAGCAGGCGGACGCGATGCTGGGCGCCCTGAACGATGTACGACTGGTCCTGGGAGTACGGCTGGGCATCGTGGCGGACGATCAGGATGTCACCGAGGACTGGGACGACGACGATCCCCGGCTGGTGAGTTTCGCCGCCTACCAGTGGCTCACCTGGTTGCAGGCGGGCCTGCTCGACGCCTTGGGGAGTTCGTGATGCTGCGCATCAGCCGGTCCATCGCCGACGACATCATCGCCCACGCCCGGCGCGACCATCCGGACGAGGCCTGCGGCGTGGTGGCGGGGCCGGCCGGCAGCGACGAACCGACCCGTTTCATCCCGATGCTCAACGCCGCCCGGTCGAGCACCTTCTATGAGTTCGACTCCCTCGACCTGCTGCGGCTGTACCGAGACATGGATGCCAGGGACGAAGAGCCCGTCGTGATCTACCACTCTCACACGGCGACGGAAGCGTATCCGTCGCGTACGGATGTGTCGTATGCCTCGGAGCCGAACGCGCACTACGTGCTGGTCAGCACTCGGGACTGCGGTCCGGATGACGGACCGGCGGAGTTCCGCTCGTACCGGATCGTCGACGGTGAGATCACCGAGGAGCCGGTGGAGTTCTGCTGACGGTCGGAATGGCCGCCATAATCGAACGGTTGCACCCAATGCGCGAGAGTGTGCACCGGAGACCCATGCGAGGAGTGTCATGTCTGTGCAGGTCGAGATCCCGACTGTGCTGCGTCCCTACACGGCGGGGGAGCGGCAGGTGGCCGCAGAGGGGACGGACCTGTCGCAGTTGATCAGCGACCTGGATTCCCGGCACAGCGGTCTGGCGGACCGACTGCTCGAGGACGGCCGGTTGCGTCGATTCGTGAACGTCTACCTCAATGACGAGGATGTCCGGTTCCTTGAGGGGTTGGCCACGCCGCTGCGCGATGGGGACGTCGTCACGATCCTGCCTGCGGTCGCCGGCGGCTGATCGTGCGGTTCGATTCGTTGTTGGCCTCGGTCGGTCACACCCCACTGGTGGGGTTGCCGTCGTTGTCACCGGCATCCGACGTCCGGCTGTGGGCCAAGCTCGAGGACCGCAACCCGACCGGCTCGGTGAAGGATCGGCCGGCGCTGGCCATGATCGAAGCGGCCGAGGCGGACGGAACGTTGACCCCGGGGGCGGTCCTGCTGGAACCCACGAGTGGCAATACCGGCATCTCCCTGGCGATGGCCGCGCGACTCAAGGGCTATCGCCTGGTTGTGGTCATGCCCGAGAACACGTCACGTGAACGCACCGATCTGCTGCGCATGTGGGGCGCGGAGATCATCTACTCCGATCCGGTCGGCGGCTCCAACGAAGCGGTGCGCCGGGCCAAGGAGTTGGCGGCGGAACGACCGGACCACGTGATGTTGTACCAGTACGGCAACGCCGCCAACGCCGAGGCGCATTACCGCACGACCGGACCGGAACTGTTGGCGGATTTGCCGGAGATCACGCACTTCGTCGCCGGGTTGGGAACCTCGGGGACCCTCATGGGGGCCGGGCGCTACCTGCGCGAGAACAAACCGGGCGTGGGAATCATCGCGGCCGAGCCGCGGTACGGGGAACTGGTTTACGGCTTGCGCAACATGGACGAAGGCTTCGTCCCCGAACTCTACGATCCTGAACTACTGACCGGGCGGGTGTCCGTCGGCCCGGCGGACGCGGTGCGTCGCACCCGCGAACTCATGGACGCCGAAGGGATCTGGGCCGGCATCTCCACCGGTGCGATCCTGCATGCCGCTCTGGCCGTGGCCGGTCGGGCGGTTCGGGACGGACACAGTGCTGACATCGCCTTCATCGTCTGCGACGGCGGATGGAAGTACCTGTCCACCGGGGCCTATGAAGGGACCGTGGAAGACGCCGAGCGGGCACTGGCCGACCAGATCTGGGCCTGACGTGGACGCACCGATCGGGATCTTCGACTCCGGTGTCGGTGGGTTGACGGTGGCTCGAGCGGTATTGGATCAGTTGCCGCACGAACCCGTCGTCTACGTCGGGGACACCGCCCGAGGACCCTACGGGCCACGGCCCTTGGCGCAGGTCCGGGAGTTCGCACTGGAGGTCATGGACCACCTGGTGGCGGAAGGGGTGAAGATCCTGGTCATCGCCTGTAATTCGGCGTCGGCCGCCGTCCTGCGCGACGCTCGGGAGCGCTACGACGTGCCGGTCGTCGAGGTGATCCAACCGGCCGTGCGGCGCGCGGTGCAGGCCACCCGCAACGACCGCGTGGGTGTCATCGGCACCGACGCCACCATCACGTCACAGGCGTACGACGATGCGTTCGCTGCTGCCACCCATCTGGAGCTGGTGTCGCGCGCCTGTCCGCGGTTCGTGGAGTTCGTCGAAGCGGGTGTCACGGGGGGGCCGGAGTTGTTGGCGGTCACCCACGAGTACCTCGAACCCCTCCAGGCGGCGGACGTCGACACCCTCGTCCTGGGCTGCACCCACTATCCGTTGTTGACCGGGGTCGTGTCCTACGTCATGGGCGACTCGGTGACGCTGGTCAGTTCCGCCGAGGAGACGGCGAAGGACGTGTACCGGGTGCTCGCCGCAACGGAGCGGCTGCGTTCGGACTCCGCGCCACCGCCGGTGCACCGGTTCCTGGCCACGGGCGACCCAGAGCCGTTCGAGCGGCTCGGGCGACGGTTCCTGGGACCCGAGATCGGTGACGTAGGTCATGTGTCCGCAGGCGCCTTCCCGGCGACTGGCACCCGCATAATCTGAAGGGTGCATCTCACCGTCGTCGGCTGTTCCGGGTCCTTCCCCGGCCCTGACTCGCCGGCGTCGTGCTACCTGCTGGAATTCGAGGGGACGCGCATCGTCCTGGACATGGGCAACGGATCGCTCGGCCACCTGCAGCGGTACACCGACATCTACTCGGTGGATGCAGTGATCCTCAGTCATCTGCATGTCGATCACTTCATCGATCTGTGCTCCTACTACGTGGCACTGAAGTACCGCCCCGATGGTCCGGGCGCCCGGGTGCCGGTGTGGGGTCCGCAGGACACCCGCGATCGACTCCTGTCGGCGTACGGGCTGGACCCGCGCTCCGACATGGACGGGGAACTCGACATTCGGGCGCTGGCACCGGACTTCACGGTCGGCCCGTTCACGGTGACCACGACCCGGATGCAGCACCCGGTGGAGTCCTATGCCATCCGGGTGGCCGCCGGTGGCCGTAGCCTCACCTACTCCGGGGACACCGGACCCACCCCACGCCTGGCCGAGTTGGCCCGGGGAACCGATCTGGCTCTGTTCGAAGCCTCGTTCGTGTCCGACGGCGACAATCCACCGGATCTGCATCTGACCGGTGCCGAGGCCGCGGGGCTGGCCGGTCGGGCGGGAGCGGCGCGGGTCCTGCTGACCCATCTGGTCCCTTGGAATGACACGGAACGGGTCCGCGCCGAGGCGGCCGCCGTCCGCTCTGATGTGGAGTTGGCGCAGCCCGGGTTGACCATCGACCTGTCCTGATCGTTCATCCGTCCCCGATGGACGGGCGGATAGGGTGTGCCGGTGACCAGAACTGACGGCCGTGCCGATGACGAACTGCGACCGATTTCCTTTGAGCGCAACTGGCTGGATCACGCCGAGGGATCCGTGTTGGTCTCCTTCGGGCGTACCCGGGTGTTGTGTGCCGCGTCGTTCGAAGCGGGGGTGCCGCGCTGGCGCAAGGGCTCGGGCGAAGGCTGGGTGACCGCCGAGTACGCCATGTTGCCACGCTCCACCAACACCCGCGGGGCGCGGGAAAGCGTCAAGGGAAGAATCGGGGGCCGGACCCATGAGATCTCCCGGCTCATCGGCCGTTCGCTGCGCGCGGTGATCGACGACAAAGCCTTGGGCGAGAACACCGTCCACCTCGACTGCGACGTCCTGCAGGCCGACGGCGGAACCCGGACCGCGGCCATCACGGGGGCCTATGTCGCGCTGGCTGACGCCGTGGCGTGGGCCCGCGAACACGGCCTGGTGGCACCCGGCGCCGACCCGCTGATCGGATCGGTCTCGGCGGTGTCCGTGGGGATCGTGGAAGGATCGCCGCGCCTCGATCTGCACTACGACGACGACGTCAACGCCGACACGGACATGAACATCGTGATGACGGGCGACGGTCGCTACGTCGAGGTCCAGGGGACTGCGGAGCAGGAACCCTTCGACCGGGCGCTCCTCGATCAACTGCTGGATCTGGCGGCATCGGGGTGTGGTCAGCTGACCCGGCTGCAGCAGCAGGCCCTGGCATGACCCGGATCGTCCTCGCGTCGCGGAACCCGGGCAAGATCGCCGAACTCCAGCGGATCCTCGTCGCGGCTCACCTGCCAGCGACGGTGGTCGGCGCCGAGGCGTTCAGCGACCTCGGCGACATCCCCGAGACGGGGGCGACGTTCGCAGAGAATGCCGCTCACAAGGCCAAGGTGGTCGCCGAGCACACGGGTCTGATCGCCGTCGCCGACGATTCCGGCCTGTGTGTCGATGCCCTGAACGGTATGCCGGGAGTTTTGTCTGCGCGCTGGAGCGGCAGCCACGGTGATGACGCCACGAACCTCCAGCTGGTCCTGGACCAACTGCGCGATGTTCCCGACGAACGGCGCACCGCGGGTTTCACGTGTGCCGCTGCTGCCTTCCGGCCGGGCGATGACCCGGAGGTGGCGGTATGTGAAGGGGAGGTGCGCGGACAGTTGCTCCGCGAACCGCGGGGCGATCAGGGGTTCGGCTACGACCCGATCTTCGTCCCCGATGGTGACTCGCGCACGACCGCCCAGATGTCCGCGGCGGACAAGGACCGCATCAGCCACCGAGGGCGGGCGTTGCGCGAGTTGGCCCGCACCATCACCCCCTGGTTGTAGAGCGGGCCCCTCCGGTTGCCGCCCGTACGGCGCGCTGCTCAGCGGACAGCGGGCTGTGGACACTTCAGGAACCGATCCCGGACGCCGATGGCCTTCTCAAGACCTTGAGGGGGATGCCATCGCACCATCCTGCCGCTCTCGGGCGGCAACCAGGCTCGGCACGGCAGTAGCCATCGGCACGGCCGGGTATCTCGCGTGGCTCGTCGTGGGACCGGTGGGCACGTTGACCACGCGCGACCTGATCGGCTTCACCGCTCTTCTCATGGGCTGTACGGCGCTCGTGATCCTGCGAGGTGTCACCGTCGAGCAGGATCGAGGCGCGTGGCTGCTGCTGGGGATCGGTCTGGCCATCTGGACGCTGGCGGATGCCTGGTACACCGCCGTGGTCGCTCCCCAGATGCAACCCTTCCCCACCGCCGCCGACGTGGGCTACCTGGTGTTCTTCCCGTTCGCTTACACGGCGGTGGGGCTGCTGGTCGTCCGTCGGGTCGGAGCCAAGGCGGTGGGCGTATGGCTGGACGGGTTGCTGGTCGCGTTGGCCGCGGGCGCGTTCCTTTCGCTGGGCGCCCCGGCGATCACCCAGGAACTGCCGGAATCGACCTGGTCGGTGTTCCTTGGTTTCGCCACCCCGGTCAGCGATCTGCTCCTGGTGTCGGGTCTGGCGGGAGTCGTGGGCCTGCTGGGGCGCCGGGCGGGGTCGATGTGGTGGTCGCTGTTCGCCGCCGCGGCGGTCCTGTGGGCCACGGATTCGTTGTGGTTGATCGGAGTGATGGCTGACGACTACCGCGTCGGCACGGTGCTGGACGTCGGCTGGCTCCTGGCGTTCGCACTCTTCGCGGCGGCGGCGTGGCGCCCCGCGAGGCTCGGCGTGGAGGTGACTGAGCACGCATGGTCGGCGGTCAGCGTGGTGGCGGCAGCCGCCAGTTTCTGTCTGCTGATCTACGGCACGCAGACGCGATTGCCGCTGCTGTCCGTGGCTCTGGCCGCCGGGGCAGTCGTGATCGGGGTGTGGCGCGGTGGGCAGATGCTCAAGGACGCCTCGGCCTACCGGCAGGCGCGAGTCCAAGCTCATCGCGACGAACTGACCGGCGTGGCGAACCGTCGGGCGCTGACAGCGGAACTAGGCCACGGCGACGTTCCACCAGGGGTGTTGCTGTTGGTGGATGTCGACGGCTTCAAACAGATCAACGACTCCCTGGGTCACGCGGCAGGCGATCAGGTGCTGCGGGCCGTGGCCCTGCGGATCCGCGACGCCGTCGGCCCGACGGACATGGTCGCCCGGATCGGCGGCGACGAGTTCGTCGTCTTCCGGTCCGCCAGTGACGAGCCTCCCGCAGCCACGGCAGAGCGGTTGCGCGACGTCAGCGCGAAGCCGTTGGCGGTCAGCGGCCTGGAGATTCGCGTCGACATCAGCGTCGGGGTCGCCCTCGCCCCTCGACATGGGGGGACCCTGGAAGCCCTGCTCAAGGCCGCCGACACCGCGATGTACCACGCCAAACGATCAAGGACCGGTTGCTGCGTCTACCAGCCGGAGTGGGAGGCCGACGGGTCAGACCAACTGCGGTGCATCCAGGACCTGCGAGTGGCGCTCGACGACGATCGCCTCGCTTGTGTGTATCAACCGAAGATCGATCTTCGCTCGGGGCAGGTCGTGGGCGTCGAAGCACTCCTTCGATGGCACCATCCCGAACTCGGAGACGTTCCTCCCGCCTGGTTCCTTCCGTTGGTCGAACGCACGGCGCTGATCCGTCCATTGACCCTGCACGTCTTGGACCTCGCGTTGGCCCAGAGCGCCCGCTGGCGCTGCGGCGGCCGCGACTGGACCGTGTCGGTCAATCTGTCCGCCACGAACCTGTTGGATCCGAGCCTCCCGCAGGAGATGGCCCGGCTCCTCGCTCGGCATGCGGTCCCGCCCGACCGCCTGATGGTCGAGGTCACGGAATCGGTCTTTGTGGGGGATGCCGAGCGGGCGGCCCAAGTCATCGGTGACTTGACCCGGCTGGGAGTGAGGCTGTCGGTGGACGACTACGGGACGGGCTTCAGCGCGCTGCACCGGGTGCGGACAGTGGCGACCGAGGAGCTCAAGCTGGATTCCAGTTTCATCCACGGGGCGGCGCACCGACCGGACCTGCAGACGATCGTCCGCGCCACGGCTTTGCTCGCGCACGGATTGGATCTTGTTCTGGTCGCGGAGGGGATCGAAAACGAAGAGGATCTGGCGGTGGTGACCGAGCTGGGCTGCGACCTGGGTCAGGGGTTTCACCTGTGCCCGCCACTTCCCGCCGCTGAACTGGACCAGTGGCTGAGCCGCCGGGCTCCCGTACCGCCGCAACGTCAGGTGGATCTGCTCCGGTCACCCACTGCCTGATTCGCCGCCGGCCGGGGCCGGACCGGCGGCGAATGCCGGATGTCGGTACACCCCGTTCGACAAAACGCGGCAGTTGGGCGGATTCGGCCCTCGGAGCCGGTTGTCGCTTCCTCCTGCTTCCGGCCGACCGTAACTTCGGGCTGGCACCCACGAGCAGTCAGGAGGCACAGATGGCGAACCCCACAGCCGAGGCGACCAAGGACCAGGCACAGCAGGTGACCGAGACGGTGGCCGAGGAGACCAAGTCGGTCGCTTCGACCGCGCAGCAGGAGGCACAACACGTCGCGGAGACCGCGAAGGAGCAGTTGGGCACCGTTGCCGACGAGGTGAAGAGCCAGGCGAGCATGATGGCGGACCAGGCCACGAGCCAGGTGAAGGCCCAGGCCGAGACGCAGACCCAGAAGGCCGCCGACATGCTGCGGTCCTACGACGCCGAGGTCCAGGCCTTGGTCGAGGGGCGGCCCGAGGATGCGCCGAATCTGGTGAAGCGTCTGCAGGACGGCAGCAGCCGGATCAACTCGTTGGCCGACGGGTTGGAGCAGCGCGGCGTCGACGGCGTGATCGACGATGTCCGACGCTTTGCACGGCGTCGTCCGGGCCTGTTCCTGCTCGGCTGCGCGACCGCCGGCTTTGCCGCCGCCCGCATCCTACGGACGACGCGGGAGCCCGACCCGGCGCCCATGGGTCAACTTCCGCCCGGAGGGGCGGCCGTGCCGGTGGTGGACATCGTGGAACCGATGACCACTGATCCGGCCGTCGTCGGCTATCCGCCGGCCGGTTTCCCGGCGGGCGATCCGCTGACCGGCACCGCTCCGCAGGAGGCGACGGAGTCGGCCCTCACCGATCTACTGCCCGAGGATCCGATCCAGCGCGATCCCACGATCGCCGGGCCGGAGTCCCCCGATCGGAGGCTCTGACGCCATGTCGGACATGACCCAGCGGGATGAGTCCGAAGTGGTGGACTTGACCGAGACGCAGCCCTTGGGCGAACTGGTCGCGCAGGCGACGGCCGATCTCACCACGCTGATGCGCAAAGAGGTGGAACTGGCGAAGGCGGAGTTGACCACCGACCTCAACCAGGCCAAGCGGGGCGGGGTGTTGTTCGGCACAGCCGGCGCGCTCGCCTACCTCACCCTGCTCATGCTGTCGTTCGCGGCGGCGTGGGGGCTGGCCTCGATCATGCCTGCGGGCTGGGCCTTCGCGATCGTGGGCGTGGTGTACGGCGTGGCCGCGTTCATCGCCTACCGACGGGCCAAGCGGGAGATGGCGAACTTCTCTCCCGCACCGGAACAGACCATCGAAACACTGAAGGAGGACGTGCAATGGGCCAAACACCCGACGAACTGAGAGACGAGATCGAGAGTGCCCGGGAGGATCTGGGCCAGACCCTGGGTGCCATCGGCGACAAGGTGAGTCCCAAGCAGATGGCGCGGCGCCGCATGGAGCGGGCGAAGACCGGGATGTCGGACCTGCGTGATCGGGTGATGGGGTCGGCGGAGGAGTTCTCCGACTCCGCGTCATCGGCCGTCGGTTCGGTGGGCGAGTCCGGCCGCGAGGCGGTGGCCGCTGCCGGGCACTCCATCGCGCAGACCGGCGAGGCGGCCGGGACGGCGATCGCACAGGCGCCGCAACGGGTCGGTGAACGGACCCAGGGCAACCCCTTGGCCGCCGGATTGGTGGCGTTCGGGCTGGGGGCGCTGGCCGCCTCGCTGATCCCGCTGAGCCGGATGGAGTCCGATCAGAAGCGGTTGCTGCAGCAGCAGGTGGTGGATCCGCTCAGCGATCAACTGGGCTCGGTGAAACAGGACGTGGTGGCAGACCTGCGTGACAGTGCCCGGGAAGGCAGCGGCGCGATCGCGGACACGGCACGTACCGCGGCTCAGACGGTCGGCGAGGAAGCACAGGCTGGTGCGGCGCATGTGGCGGACGAGGCGCAGAGCGCCGCCGCCACAGTGAAGGAGGATGTGGCGGAGTCGGCCGAGACGGTGAAGACCGAAGCCTCCCGCTGATCGCATAGCCGGTGCTGCTGCGGCGGGTCCCCCACCGGGCCCGCCGCAGCAGCATGTCCCGGACAGACTGTGGCAAGGTGGATCGCGTGAGTGAGTCATGAGTCAACACATCGGAGCCATCGATCCCGGGTGGTACCCCGATCCCCAGGGGATCCCGCAGGAACGGTTCTGGGACGGGCATGGGTGGACCGACCGCACCCGACCGATGACCATCGTCATCCCGGCGAAGCCGTCTGCCCCGCCGCCACGTCCTGCTGCGACGGATTCCAGCGCGGACGTGGAGGTCGATCCCGAGTCGGCGGACTGAGTGGGCGGCGCAGTGCCGACGCACCCTAGGTCGTAGGCTCGGACTTTGACCTGATGGAGGCGTCGTGACCGATCGACTGGCACCCGGGGACCAAGCCCCCGCATTCACTCTGACCGACGACCATGGCAACGACGTGTCGTTGTCGGATTTCGCCGGTTCGACCGTCGTCCTGTACGCCTACCCGGCGGCGATGACCCCTGGCTGCACCACACAGGCGTGCGACTTCCGGGACTCGTTATCTGCCTTGCAGGCGGCGGGGATCCAGGTCATCGGGATCTCACCGGATTCGCCCGAGAAGTTGGCCAAGTTCCGCGAGAAGGACGGTCTGACGTTCCCGCTGGTGTCGGATCCCGACAAGGCGGTGCTCACCGAGTACGGCGCCTTCGGTGAGAAGAAGATGTACGGCAAGACGGTCACCGGGGTGATCCGTTCGACCTTCGTCGTCAACCCCGACGGCACCATCGACAAGGCCATGTACAACGTCCGGGCCAAGGGCCATGTCGCCAAACTGCGCGGCGAGCTGGGGCTCTGACGGGACTGCCACAATAGGTCCCACGCGGGTGTGGCGGAACTGGCAGACGCGCAGGATTTAGGTTCCTGTGTCTTCGGACGTGAGAGTTCAAGTCTCTCCACCCGCACAGATGACACTGGATCTGCGCGCAGCCCTGGGTGCAAGGGTTCAGGCCGCTGTGTGCCGTGCTTGCCGCCACTGGTGACGGGGAACCGGGGCCACGGTCCAATAGGGCGCTCCCGGGCCGGGGTCGCTGTTGCGCAGGATCTTCCATCGACCAAGATCCACTTGCCGGTGGTGCGACCAGCACAACAGGCACATCTCGTCGACATCGGTCGTACCGCCCTCCGACCAGGGCGTCACGTGGTGGGTCTGGCACTCGCCTGCCGGTCTGTCACAGAGGATGCAGCCACCATCACGCAACGCCAGGGCGATGCGCTGGCCGGTGCTCGCCAGTCGGGTCGAGCGCCCCAAGGCGAGCGGCTGGCTTCGGGTGCGCCCCAAAGCCTGCGAGATGGGGAACGATCGTCGGCCCCGATCGTCGACCAGCGCACCGGTCCAGGTCCCGGCGCAGAGAGCGAATCGGGCGGCAGCGTCGCCCAGGGTGGCATTGTCGCCGTGGGTGGGGGTCACGGCCAGCCGTGCCGGGTCGGCGCCATTGCGGACCAGAGCGGTCAGGTCGGTGACGGTCTCGCGCGACGCTCCGCCGGCGACTCGGTCGGCCTCGGCGGCGCCGATCGTAATGGTGGCAGCCACGGGCAGTCCGGCCGCACTGGCCGGTAGGTCGCCGTGCGCGGCGGCAGAGTTGACGATGGTCGTGAGGGCATCAGCGCGTCGCTGTCCACTGGTGAGTCCGTCGCCTTCCACCCGCAATGATTCGGCCAGGGCGGTCAACGCTGCCGTGACTGCTGTCCCATCGACATCCGGCAGGTCCGCTTTGATCATGGTCATGCCGCCATGGGTGGTCCACCAGACGCCGCGGCGGTCGTAGTCATGCTGCTCGGCCGCGTCGCGATCCTGCGAGGGCAGCAGGTCCAGCGCTCGACTCACGAGTTCCTTCACTTCCGCCACGGACATCCGCTTCAGCTCGGGGGTGACGGCGGCCACGATCTGCTGCTCGATGTCGAAGGGCAGCTGCTGCAACCCCCGCGCCAGCGCGGCCACCACTTCCGTGGAGACTGCCCCGCGGCGCCACATCTGCCCGATCTCGCGGTGTCGGGCAGTGAACCGAGTGGCGGTCACCGTGCGCGACGCTCCTGCCCGCGACCACGCAGCCGAGCGCTCCAGGTGGGTGACAGGGGAGTGCGGCAGCGCGTCGGCGGTGACGGCCGCGGCGATGGTGCGACCGAGCTCGGCGTCGATGATCGTATGCAGTCGCGCAAGCGCTGTAACACGATCAGTGAGAGCGGCACCCCCGGCGAGATCCGACACCAGCTCCGTGGCCGTCACCGCGGCGAGTGACTCGATCAGACGGCGCACTTCAGGCGGGCAGTGGGAGGCGCCGCTGAGGACGTGATCCACAAGCACCGGATCATCTGCCTCGGGATGCCGGGCCGGCCGCGGTTCACCGTTGGTTCCGCCGCCGGGTTCTGGGTTCATGACCTATTCGAACATATGTTCGAGTCATGCGCAAGCTCCACGCCGACCCGAATTCGACCGATGGACGGTGCCCCGAGACTGGATTGTGGCGCGTCGCTCGACAGTCGGGGTGAGCCGGAGTCGAGCACGTGTTCGGGACGGGTTACGTGCTTGCCTTGGCGGGGCGACGCTGACACTCTCACGGGATGTCAGCATCACTGGGACCAGCATTCGAACAGTTCATGGCGACTGCCGTCGCGGTCGCGGAGCAGCGCCCCGAAGTCGATCCCGATATGGCCCGTGAGGTGTTCCATGAGGCTGCGACTCTGCTACACAACGGCCTCGTCCTCGACGGGCTGGACGATCACGACACCGACGCCGTCGTCGCCGGACTGTGCGCCGACCTCATCACTGCCGATCCTGGCGCCGCCATTCGCGCCCGTTCTCAGATGGCCTTGACCGAACCCGGTGATGTCCACGACCCCGAAGGTGTGTGGACCGCCTATCTGAATGCGGCGACAGTTCTCCAACTGTGAGTAGAGGCGCCTCAGTCCGCGGCCGCATGGACGAGCACCGGCCGCAGGCTTCCGGTCTCCGGCCAGATCGGGCAGGAGAACCTTGCCGAGTGCCGTGAGTCAGTCCGCCGACTGTCTGGCGATGATGACTCGCGGTACCTTATTGCAAGACGTTCGCAATAAGCATCGGGAGAATCGCGTGCACGTACCCGACGGGTTCATCTCCGCGCCGGTGGCTGTCGGCGCTGCCGTGGTGGCCGTCGCCGGTGTCACTGTGGCGGTCCGGGGCGCGCGGCGCACTCTGGACGATCGCACCGCCCCCTTGGCCGGTTTGGTCGCGGTGTTCCTCTTCGCGGCTCAGATGATCAACTTCCCGGTCGGAGCCGGCACATCGGGACACCTCATCGGCGCTGCGCTCGCGGCCATCCTGGTGGGGCCCTACGCCGCCGCTCTGGCGCTGACTGTCGTGCTTCTGGTGCAGGCCCTCCTGTTCGCGGACGGCGGCCTCACGGCCCTCGGTCTGAACATCGTGAACATGGCGATCATCGGCACGGTGGTGGCGTGGTTCGTCTTCCGCGGCGTCGTGCGAACGTTCGGCCCTGGCCGAACCTCGGTGTTCGCCGGCGCCTGGTTGGCAGGGCTGCTGTCCGTGCTGGGTGCGGTGACCGGGTTCCTGGTGGAGTTCTCCCTCGGTGGGACCACCGCGGTGGACCTCGGTTCCGTCGTGGCGGCCATGCTGTCGGTCCATGTCGTCATCGGAGCCATCGAAGGTGTGATCACGGCGCTGATTGTGTGGTCGGTGGCCACCACCCGGCCGGACCTCGTCGTCGGGTTGCAGGGAGTTCGGCGACCCGTCGCACCTCAGCCCGAGCCGGTCGCGACGTGATGCGCGATCCTGGTGCCCGCCGCGCCATCGCCGTCGTCCTGATCATCGGGATGGTCCTGTCCGTCGGCTTGGCGGGGATCGTCTCGTACTACGCCAGCACCCATCCCGACGGACTGGAACACGTGGCCGAGCAAGAGGGGTTCTCCGAATCGGCCCAGGAGTCCGCGACCGAGGACTCGCCGTTGGCCGGCTACGGCGTCCAGGGGGTCTCCGACGAGAGGATGTCCGCCGGACTGGCCGGCGTGGTCGGCGTCGGCGTCACCGCGCTGCTGGGCTTCGGATTGTTCCTCCTGTTGGGGGCGAGGCGGCGCCCCACGGAGCGCGAGCATCCCGGGGTGACCGAGCCGCATGGGTGACCACCGCCACGGCCACGATCCCGGAGAGCGGTTGTACGTCCCCGGCGACTCGGCGGTGCATCGGCTCCCCGCCCACACCAAGATCGTCGCCGCCTTCGTCACCGTGCTTGCTGTCGTGCTCACTCCGCCCACGGCGGTGTGGGCCTTCGGGTGTTACGCGGTGCTGCTGCTCGGCCTGGTGCTGGCCGCTGGACTGACGGCTCGAGATGTCCTTCCCCGGCTGGTGATCGAGGTGCCGTTCATCGCGTTCGCGGTTCTACTGCCGTTCGTCGGGCGGGACCCCCGGGTGGCGGTGGGTCCGCTGGAACTCTCGGAGCCGGGCCTGTGGGCCGCGTGGGGCATCATCGCCAAAGCCACCGCCGGGATCGTGGTGTCCATCGTCCTGGCCGCCACCACCCCCACCCGCGACCTCATCGACGGCCTCCAGCGGCTTCGTCTTCCCGCGGTACTGGTGCAGATCGTCGCCTCGATGGTCCGCTACGTCCACGTGGTGACCGACGAGTGGCGCCGCATGGCGCGGGCGCGGGCCGCACGTGGGTTCACCGCACGAGGGCCGCGGTCCTGGCCGGTGCTGGCGCACAGCGCTGGCACCTTGTTCATCCGCTCGTATGAGCGCGGGGAGCGAGTTCACCTGGCGATGCTCAGCCGCGGCTACTCCGGACAACTGCCACCGGTTCAGTCCCGAGAAGCGACGGCCCCCGTGGCGTCGGCAGCGCTCGTGCCGGGTCTCGCCTGCCTCATCTGTTTCGCCGCGCTGGTGGTGGCACGATGACCGCCGCCGTCGCGATCGACGATGTCCACTACTCCTACCCGGACGGGACGACGGCTCTCGTCGGGGTCTCGTTGACTGTCCAACCGGGCGAGCGGATCGCGGTCCTCGGGCCCAACGGAGCCGGCAAGACGACGCTGATGCTGCAGTTGAACGGACTTCTGCGGCCGACCTCCGGGCGGGTGCGCATCGCCGGGGCGGAGGTCGACGACGACACGGTGAAAGCGATCCGCGGTCGGGTGGGACTGGTGTTCCAAGACCCCGATGATCAACTGTTCATGCCCACGGTGCGTGCCGACGTGGCGTTCGGCCCGAGCAACCAGGGGCTGTCCGACGACGTCGTCGCGTCCCGCGTGGAGCAAGCCCTGGCTGTGGTGTCCATGACCGAAGCGGCCGACCGCCCGCCCCATCACCTGTCGCTGGGACAGCGGCGCCGGGTCGCCGTCGCCACGGTGCTGTCCATGAACCCGGACGTCCTGGTGCTGGATGAACCGTCGTCCAACCTCGACCCCACCAGCCGCCGGGAGATCGCGGAACTGGTGCTCGAACTGAACCGCACAACAGTGATGGTCACGCACGACCTCCCGTACGCCCTGCAACTGTGTCCGCGCAGTGTCATCCTGAGCGCCGGCCGCATCGTGGCGGACGGCCCCACCCGCGATCTCTTGGCCGATTCCGAGCTGTTGGCGCGACACCGGCTCGAACTGCCCTATGGGTTCGACCCCCTGCGTACGACCGCGTAGGCTGCCAGCGAAGCGACGGAAGGCAGTGCGTTGTCCGACAACGAGACGAGCAGGTCCCGGTCTCCCGAGGAGATCCAGGCCGAGATGGACGCCACCCGGCAACGGTTGGCCGACAACCTGGAGCAGTTGAAGGCCGAGACCACCCCCCAGGCACTGGCGGCCAAGGCCAAGGCCAAGGTGACCGGGGTCTTCGTGGACCCGGCCACCGGTGAGATCCGGCGGGAACGGGTCGCTGCCGTCGTGGGTGTCGTGGTGGGCGTGATCGTTGTGCGCAAGGGGCTCAAGTCCCGTGCCCGGCGTCGTGAACTCAAGCGCCTCAGCGAGGTCGTGTGGGTGCCGGTGCCGCGCGCCAGTGTCAACTCCGAGTACGCCGTCATGGCCCGCGACGCACGTGAGCTGGCGCCCGCGCTGCCGAGCGCTGGATGACCGATCCGCTCGAACCGCTCCCGATCAAGTTGCTGCACGATCGGGTCCTGGTGCGAGGCGACGGCCCGGACGGGGAACGTACTTCCACCGGCGGGATCCTGATCCCCGCCACTGCTCAGGTCGGCAAACGGCTGGCGTGGGCGCAGGTGGTGGCGACCGGTCCCAACGTGCGGACGATCGCGGGTGGCGATCGCGTCCTGTTCGAACCCGAGGACCGGGCCAACGTGGAACTTCAAGGCGTCGAGTATGTGCTGCTGCGCGAGCGCGACGTTCACGCGGTGGCCTCGGACCGTCATTCCGATACCGGAACCGGGCTGTACCTCTGACGGGGGATGTCGATGGCGGACATGGGGCAGCTGCTGTGGCAGTCAGGTGATTCAGACTCGCTGATGGCCCAGTTCTGCCGCCTGGCGGGAGTGCCGGACTCGATCGCACTGCACGCGTGGTCCGTGGCCCACCCGGATGACTTCTGGGACCTGGTCTGGCGTGAATGTGGCGTGGTCGGCGACCGCGGCGCCGGGCCCGCAGTCGCTCGTGGTGAGACGCTCCGGGACGACCACTACTTCCCGTCGGCCACGCTGGATTACGCCGAGAACCTGCTGGCCGGGGGTCGTCGACCCGGAGCCGGGACTGAGGCGATCGTGGCCGTGCGAGAGGACGGGCGCCGTTCGTCGATGACCTGGGCGGAACTCGGCGCCGCGACCGCCCGCTGCCAGGAGTGGCTGCGCTCTCAAGGCGTCGGCCCCGGCGATCATGTCGCGGCGTGGATGCCGAACATCCCCGAGACCGTCGTCGCGATGCTGGCCACCATCGGGCTGGGAGGAGTGTTCACCTCGACCAGCCCGGACTTCGGGGTCGCCGGTGTCGTGGACCGGTTCAGTCAGGTCGACCCGGTGATCCTGGTGGCGGCGAACGGCTATCACTACGCCGGTCGCGTGCACGACCGGGCCGCACTCCTGGCCGATGTGGTGGCGCAGTTGCCCAGCGTGCGTGCGGTGGCGGTGATCGACGAGATCGGCGCCCCGCTGCCGACGCTGGAGGTCCCGGTCGTGGTGTGGGACGACGGTTGGGCGGCGACCGGGCCGGTGGTGACATCGCGCACCCCCTTGGCGACGGCGGGGTTCGTCCTGTACTCGTCCGGCACCACAGGTAGGCCCAAGTGCATCGTGCATTCGGCCGGTGGGGTGTTGCTCAAACAGCTGACCGAACACCAACTGCATTGCGACATCCGGCCCGGTGACCGCGTGTTCTACTTCACGACCTGCGGTTGGATGATGTGGAACTGGCTGGTGACCGCGCTGGCGTCGGGTGCCACGATCGTGCTGTTCGACGGCTCTCCGTTCCATCCGGGACCGGAGGCGCTGTGGGACATCGTGGCGGCGGAACAGGTCACTCTGTTCGGGACGAGCGCCAAGTTCCTGGACTCGTCGCTGAAGGCGGGCGTGACTCCGGGCACGACCCACGACCTGTCCGCGCTGCGTACGATCACGTCCACGGGATCCCCGCTGTCGGCCGAAGGGTTCGACTTCGTGTATCGCGATGTCGCCCCCGACCTACATCTCGCATCCATCAGCGGGGGAACCGACCTCTGTGGCTGCTTCGTCATCGGTGACCCGACCCGCCCCGTGTATGCCGGGGAGATCCAAGGGCCTGCGCTGGGAACCGATGTCGATGTGGTCGATGAAACCGGAACGTCCTTGGCCGATCGGCCGGGAGTACGGGGCGAACTGGTCTGCCGCTCGTCGTTCCCGTCGATGCCGCTGCGGTTCGCCGGTGACGACGATGGGTCACGCTATCGGGCCGCTTACTTCGACCGATTCCCGGGCATGTGGGCGCACGGCGACTTCGCGTCCTGGACCGACCACGGTGGTCTGGTGATCCACGGGCGGTCCGACGCCACCTTGAATGCGGGTGGGGTGCGGATCGGCACCGCCGAGATCTATCGACAGGTCGAACAGTTGGCGCAGGTGGCCGAAGCCCTGGCCATCGGGCAGGAGTGGGATGGCGACACCCGCATCGTCCTGTTCGTCCGTCCGACCGACGCGGCGTTGGCGGCAGAAGGGCCGCGTCCGGCTCCGGGGGAGTTGGCCGATCAGATCCGGCGCCGACTGCGGGCAGAGTGTTCACCGCGGCACGTGCCCGCCCGGATCATGCTGGTCGCGGATCTGCCGCGCACCAGGTCCGGCAAGCTTGCGGAACTGGCGGTGGCGGACGTGGTCCACGGTCGCGAGGTGCGCAACACCGAAGGCCTGGCCAATGCCGAGGTCCTCGACCTCTTCGTTGATCTCCCGCACCTGGCCGAGTAAGGAAAAGGAACGTCCCGGTCGCCAGAGCTGGTGACCGGGACGTCGGTGGTAGGCCGCCGGGGACTTGAACCCCGAACCCGCGGATTAAGAGTCCGCTGCTCTGCCAATTGAGCTAGCGACCCGCGACGAGGATAGCAGAAAGGCGGATGCGGTCACCGGGGAGCAACTGGGCACAGCGGTCCGCCGCCGCTGCTGTGAGCACCCCGATCACCGGGTATCCGCCGGTGGCCGGGTGATCGGGTCCGAGGAGGATCGGCTGACCGTCCGGGGGTACCTGGATGGCACCACGGACCAGGCCTTCCGGTGGCAGTTCGCCGCCGCGCGACCGGGTCAACGGGTCCCCGGTCAGTCGGATCCCGACCCGGTCGCTATCGGACGCGACGGTGTACCCCGTTGTCGTCAATCGGTCCCACGAGTCGGCGGCGAACCAGTCGAGTCTCGGCCCCGGCGTCACCGCCAAGGGCCCGGAAGACACCCGAGTCGGGATGTGATCAACCGGCGGCAATGGCCGGATGGCCGGGCCCGTCGGCAACAGGTCGCCGACGGTCAGAGGTCCCGGGCCCAGTCGCCCCAAGGTGTCCCATGAGCGGGAGGACAGGACCGGCCGCGCCGCGATTCCGCCCCGCACTGCGACGTAGGACCTGGCGCCGCGGGTCGGGTGACCCAGCTCGAGATCGGCGTCCGGGGGAACGATCACGGTGCTGTTGCGGGCCACCGGTTCACCCGCGACCCGCACGGGCCCCTGAGCGCCGGTCACCGCGACCACCATCGCAGCCGCTGACCGCAGGCACAGCCCACCGCCAAGCGCCTCCAGGGCGGCTGTGGCGGGGTCGTTGCCCACCAACCGGTTGGCCGCAGCGGCGGCGCCACGATCGAAGAAGCCGCTGGGGGACACTCCGATCCCAGCGAATCCGCGGCGACCACCGTCCTCGACGAACGTGGCCGCCCCGGATGCCACCACGGTGATCACGACAGCGCCCGGAATCGGACGCGGTCACCGGGGGCGATGAGCGCGGGTGGGTCCCGGTCAGGTTGGAACAATGGCGAGGTGGTGGTGCCCAACAGGAACCACCCGCCCGGACTGGCCATGGGATAGATGGCGGTGAAGGGCCCGGCAATGCCCACCGAACCAGCCGGTACCTGTGGCCGGGGGGTGTCGCGTCGGGGACCGATCAACGCCTGATCGATGCCGGACAGGTAGGCGAAGCCTGGAGCGAAGCCGCAGAACTCGCAGAGGTACGGCTGCTCCGAGTGACGTCTGATCACCTCAGTGACCGTCAGCCCCGACCGATCCGCCACGACGCCCAGGTCCGGCCCGTCGTAGGCGACGTCGATCACGTGTTCCCGCGTCCCGGTGTCCGTCACTGGCACCAGCGTGACAGCGTCGACGACTGCGGAAGGCGAGTGCCTGTCCGGGTCGAACCGGAGCAGAACGGTGGTCGCGCCCACCACCGTCTCCAGTGCCGGCGGGCACCGCACCTGCCATCGGTCCGCCGGGTTCCTGAACTCGACGAGGACCGCGTCGTCTCCCAGTGGGAACCAGCGTTGGATCGTCATGACCGGACGAACGGTCTGATGGAGATTCCGGCCTGCGTCAGGCTCTCGGCGACGTGCCGAGCCAGTTCCACTGCGCCCGGGGTGTCGCCGTGCAGGCAGATGCTGTCGACCGCCAACGACAACTGTCCATCGACGGCGTCGAACGGCAGCCGTCGGGCGAGCGCGACGACGCGCGCCCGTACGGTGGTGGGATCGTGGATCAGTGCGTCGGGTCGGTCCCGGGGCTGCAGGGTGCCGTCGGCGCGGTACGCCCGATCGGCGAAACCCTCGGTGAACACCTGCGTCCCAGCGGCTGCGCCGCGCACGTGGAGCGTCTTGCCGGGAAGGGTCAGGACCGCCACGCCCGCCCGATCGGCGATCTCGAGCAGGACATCGGCGAGGGCCGGGTCGATGGCTGCGTCGTGGTACAGCGCGCCGTGTGGTTTGAGGTAGCCGACCCGAGCGCCGGTGGCGTCCGCGGCCTTGCGCAGCTGCACGATCTGCTCGGTCACCGTGGCGCGCAACTCCGGAGGAGCCAGCGCCATGCTGCGACGGCCGAAGGCAGCACGATCGGGGTAGGACACATGAGCTCCCACCTGCACCCCGCTGCGCACGGCCTCGCGGCAGACCCGAAGCATGCTGTCGAGGTCACCAGCATGGCCACCGGTGGCGACGTTCGCGCTGCTGACGACGGACAACAGCGCCGCATCGAGGTCGACGCCGGTGGCGCCGGGCATCTCGCCGAGGTCGGCGTTGAGATCGATCGCCACGACGTCAGTATCTCTGGTCTGGAACCGCCGCACGATACGAATGCGCCGCCGATGCGACGACCGGGACCGGCGCCGGGGATGGGGTGAGTGACGGGACTTGAACCCGCGACCACCTGGACCACAACCAGGTGCTCTACCAGCTGAGCTACACCCACCATGCGCCGCGCACGCAGCACGGCGAAGTCATTGTAGCGTCCGCTCAGTCAGCGCCGGCGCTCGCAGTTGGGGGGTCGGCGGGCTCCGGGACCGCCGACTCCACCGGCGCGATGACGGCATTGCGGTAGTACTGCAGTTCGGCGATCGAGTCGAGGATGTCGCCGAGGGCACGATGGTTCCCGGTCTTTTCGGGAGCCGAGTAGTACACCGACGGGTACCACCGCTTGATGAGTTCCTTGAGGCTCGACACATCGACCAGGCGGTAGTGAAGGTGGGCGTCCACCGCCGGCATGTCGCGGGCGAGGAAACCACGATCGACATAGACCGTCGAACCGCCCAGCGGCGCCCGCCGGGCTTCCGGCACATGACGTTGGACGTACGCCAGAACCTGCTGGGTCGCCTCGGTGAGGGTGACGCCGTGCGGAATCTCATGGATCAGCCCGGAGTTGTTGTGCATCTCGACCACGACCGGATCCATCTGTTGCAACGGCTCGTCCGGCGGCTTGATGACCACGGTCATCCCTTGGTCGACCAACGTCAGATCGGACTCGGTGACGACACACGCGATCTCGACCAACGCATCGCGCGTCAGATCTAGGCCGGTCATCTCACAATCGATCCACACGATGCGTTGATCCGCGCGCGGGGTCCGGCCCGGCGCGCCAGGTGCGCTCGGCTCGGCGGCACCCGCCACCGATCCGGGGTCGGGAGTCGGGCTGTCCTGCGTCATGCCGCAACGATAGCCGCGACCCCCGACGTCACCGACCACCACTCAGTGAACGACCGCCACGGGGCAATGGGCGTGATGGACGACCCCGTGGCTCACGGAGCCGAGCAGCAGCCCGACGAACCCGCCGCGGCCGCGGGACCCGACCACGACCAATGCCGAGTGTTCGGACAACTCAGTGAGCACCTGGACCGGAGATCCGCGCTGAACATCCTGGACCACCCGGACGTCGGGATAGCGGTCGCGATGTCCGGCGAGCACCTCGGCAGTCGTACGCATCTCGTTGCC
>CAZVYU010000008.1:0-12264 GCA_964631645.1 uncultured Actinomycetes bacterium | reverse complement strand
CGCGAGACGCTACCCAGCAACAAGCCCGTGAATCCGCCGTACCCGTGCGACCCGAGGACGATCATGGCCGCGTGATGTGACTGTTCCACCAACGCTGCTGCCGGCGGATTGACCATCACTTCGCCACTGACCTCAAGATCCGCGTTCACGGCCTGAGCGGCGGTGAGTGCTTTCTCCAGTGCCACGTCTGCATCGGACCGCATCTCGTCGACGAGTGCCGCCTCGTAGGTGGTTCCGGCACCTGCTCCGAAGTTGACTGCGGGCAGGTTCCACGCCACCACCACCTTGAGTGGATGACCCCGGTCCACGGCCGCCTGCGCTGCCCACTCCAAGGCGAGATCCGAGGCCGGTGAACCGTCATAACCAACGACGATCGGCTGGGACATCATGCACCTCCTGCGCTGTCCATACCCTCCACCTCCAGGCTAGGCAGCGCGGAGATGAGGCACTACTGCCGGAGGACTCTGGGATTCGGCCGGAAGTCCCGGACAGGCAGGACCAACGGCACCTCTCGGGGGATAATCGCCACACGCAGAGGCGGGAGCAACATGTGTGACACGTTCGTGGCGCGGGGATCGGCCACCAGTGACGGCTCGGTGATCTTCGGCAAGAACAGCGACCGCGAGCCGAACGAAGCACACGAACTCCTGGTGGTGCCGCAGCAGGAGCATGACCGCGGTGCCACGGTGCGCTGCACTCACATCGCGATCGACCAGGTCCGGCGCACCCGTCGCGTGCTGCTCGCTCGCCCCTATTGGATCTGGGGCGCCGAGATGGGACTCAACGATGCGGGCGTTGTGATCGGCAACGAGGCCCTGTTCAACAAAGGCACGGGGGAGGACCTCCCCGGACTGATCGGGATGGACCTGCTGCGCTTGGCCCTGGAGCGGGCGGCCACATCGGCCGAGGCGGTGACGGTGATCAGCGCCCTCCTGGCGGAACACGGTCAGGCAGGCCAAGCCGGTCATGTCCATGACTTCACCTACGACAACAGTTTTCTGATCGCTGACGCCGACGAATCGTGGATCCTCGAAACCATGGGCCGCGACTGGGTGGCCCGCCGGGTCACCGATCTCGGGTCGATCTCGAACGGGCTGACCACCCGGAAGACCTGGGACCTGGCCTCCGCAGGAGTCACCGATGGAACCGATGTGGCGCGCCGGTGGACGGAACCCGTGTTCACGCGCTTCGCCGACGCGGGCCAACGACAGTGTGCGACCCAGGAGGCCCTGGCCGAGACCCCCGGCGAGGTGACCGTCAGGCACGCGTTCGACGTGCTGCGCAGCCACCGCAGCCAGTCCCCGGACTGGTCGCCCGCCTATCCGGTCATCGGCCAGGACGTCTGTATGCACGCCGGGTACGGCCCAGTGCGCTCCAGCCAGACGACAGGGTCCCTCGTGGTGCGCCTGGGTTCCGACGGGGCCACCGCCTGGGTGACCGGCACCGCCGCCCCCTGTACATCGACCTTCAAGCCGGTCTGGGTGGACACCGGGCTGCCCGACCTGGGTCCTCGGCCGCGTGGGTGGTTCGATGCGCGCACCCTGTGGTGGCGTCACGAACTGCTGCACCGCGCCACGTTGGCCGACTACCCCCGCCGCCTCGCCGCCTACCGCGACGACCGCGATCAGCTGCAGCAGGAGTTCGTCGCGGTGGTTCCCACCGCCGAGGCGCCGGCGGCCGACCGGGCCGCCGCAACGGGCACGGCCTTCGCGCGCACGGCCGCCGCGGAACTGCGGTGGACCGAGCGGATCAGCGGTCCGGCGCAGGAGTCGCGATTGGGCCGATGGCGCACCGCTGCCTACCGCCGGGCATGGGACAGCAACGACCGGGCGGCCCGCCTGCCCGAAGAAGGAGTGGCCTGATGCGCGCCGTTGTCGCCAGAACGACTACCCCGCGCTATCTGTGGACCGCCTCGGCCGGGCGGATCAAACGTGACGCGGGGTGGGGACCCGGCGGCATCCTGGGGTTATCCGATGACACCCCCGCCCCGACGCTGCCGGCGGCACCCGGTTGGGTGAAACTGCGGCCCGAGCTCTCCGGCGTCTGCGGCAGCGATCTGGGGCTCGCCCACGCCAAGCTCTCGTTCGTGCTGAGCGCCTTCTATCAGTCCGACCGGATGATCCCCGGCCACGAGATCGTGGCGGTGGTGACCGAGACCGGCCCCGGGGTGACCACCCTGGCCGAGGGTGACCGAGTTGTCGTCGATCCCGTGATCGGATGTGCCGTCAAGGGCCTCGACCTGTGCGCCCGGTGCGCCGCCGATCAGCCGCACCTGTGCGAACGGTTCGACCAGCCGGGAATCGTGGCGTGTGTGGCGCCTGCCATCGGGTTCTCCGACGTCGTGGGAGGGGGGTGGGGGCAGGAACTGGTGGCGCACGAGTCCCATTGCTTCCGCATCGGCGACCTGTCATCGCGGCGGGCGGTCCTGGCCGAACCCGCGTCGATCGGGCTCCACGCAGCGCTGCGGTGGGAACGCGCCGGCGACCGGGTGGTCGTGATCGGACCGGGGACCATCGGACTGTTGGTCACTGCGGCACTACGGATGCTGCATCCGGATCTGGACATCTTGATGGTGAGCCCGGGGGAGTTCGGCAGCCAGAAGGCGCTCGCCGCCGGGGCCGACCGGATCCTTCCGGCCGGGCCGGCCGCAGTGCAGGCACTCGCCGACACCGACGGCGGGCGAGTGCTGCGCCCCCGGATGACCCGCACGCCCATCCTTGAGCAAGGGGTGGACGCGGTGTTCGACTGTGTCGGGCATTCCGACACGATCGATCTGGGGCTGCATCTGCTGCGTCCGCGCGGGTCGCTGGTCCTCGTCGGCGCCGCCGGCAGCCAGGACGCCGACTGGTCCTTGGTGTGGCATCGGGAGCTGTCGATCCACGGGGCGGCCTTCTACGCCCCCGAACCACAGTTCGCGGGACGCACGACCATGGCGCAGGTCGCCGATTGGCTGGCGGACCCGGCCTACCGGGTCGATGGTCTGGTAACCCACACCTACGACCTGTCGGACTGGACGACCGCGCTGAACACCGCCGACCGCGGCCCGGGGGCGGGCGCCGTCAAGGTCACTCTGCGGCCGAATCCGGATCTGCCCCTCGTGGGCGAGCCCGGCTGACCGCGGGGTTCCCGGCCACCCAGAAGCGCCAGGGAAGATCACGGTTCTTGCTGATCCCGACGCGCGGACCGCTATGGATAAGTCGTGCGGCCATGCGACGCGGCGGGTCGGGCAGCCGGACCGGCCCCGACACCAACGAGGAACCGCTGTCGGCGAGGTGCACCCCGAGCACCTGACCCAACCGGCCCGGCCCGCTCGCCAGTTGGGGACCGGCAGGTGCGCCACCGCGTCGCAGCCGTGCGAGTTCCTCCCCGGCGACGATCTCCGCTGCTCGTAGCAGCACGCCACCGGAGGCGCCGGGGACATGGGCAACGATGTTGACGCACCGGTGGATGCCGTAACTGAGGTAGACGTAGATGTGGCCGGGTGGGCCGAACATGGGGGCGGAGCGGTCGGTCGGTCCCCGGTGTGCGTGCGAGGCGGCGTCCGCCCCGTGCCCGCCGTAGGCCTCGACTTCGACGATTCGGACCGCCACGCCGTCGGTTCGCAGGAGGGCACCCAGTAGGTAGGGAACAGCGGCGACAGGCGGCTGGCCCAGCACGCTCTCCCAGTTGGAACGCTCGGGTCCCGGCGGCAGCACTACGCCGGAACCCGAGGCGTAGCAACAGTGAACCGGATCAAGATCAAGATCTGCTCAAGTCGGGATCCGGCAGCAGTCAAGATCGGTCCCCTTCGAAGCGATCGCGTCCGTGTGACTTCGCGCGATACAAGGACAGGTCCGCCCGCGCGACCAGATCGGCCCATGTGACGTCCGTCCGTGACCGGGTCGCGCCGCCGATGCTCACTGTGACTGGTCGTCCGGTGGCTGGGTGGGTGATTCCCAGAGCCGCGACTCGTTCGCGCATGCCCAGGGCGACGGTGCGGGCACCGGCGGCCGGTGTGTCCGGCAGTGCCGCCAGGAACTCCTCACCACCCCAGCGGGCGAGTTGATCGGTCGGCCGGCGCAGGGACTCGTTCAAGGCTGCGGCCACCCGGGCCAGACATCGGTCACCGGCCGGGTGGCCGGCGCTGTCGTTGAACGACTTGAAATGATCCAGATCGATCATGAGGACGGACAGAGGGAACCCACTGCGCTGGTGGCGTGACCATTCGTTGTCCATGGCCGCGGTTCCCTGTCGTCGGTTGCCGACTCCCGTGAGGACGTCGGTGTGAGACGCCACCCGCAGCAGGTCGGTCTGCTTCTTCAGCGTCAGATGGATCCGGACCCGGGCCCGTAGCAGCGCCGGGTTCACCGGTTTGTGCACGAAGTCGGCGGCCCCCAGCCCCAACCCCTCGGCTTCCAACTCCGGTGCCAGCCCTGACGAGATCAGGATCACCGGGATGTCGCGAGTCGCCGGGTCCCTCTTGATGCGGCGGCACAGTTCGAACCCCCCGACGCCGGGCATGCTGACATCCGCCAGAACCAGATCCACCTCGTCCTCAGTCAGGAGCGTCAGTGCCCTGACGGGGTCCATGGTCGTGGTCACCTCGTGGCTGTCGGAGAGTGCGGCGCGCATGACGGCGACGTCGACGGGGTCGTCGTCGACCACCAGGACGCGGGCGGCGTCGCCCGGCATCGATGGCGCCGCGGAGCCGGGGTCACGTTCGGCGATCATGCGACTCGGACGAAGGTCGTCGACCAACTGTCGTGCGTCCTGCGCGGCTGCGGCGACGGCGGTCAGAAGTGGACCCAGGTCGGATCGGGGGGTGAGTTCGACCCGAGACGACTCGTCCCGGACCGTCTCCGCCCCGACCGCGGCAGCGGCGCCCTTCAGTCGATGCGCCAGTTCGGAGCGGGCCTGGTCGTGGACCGACGGCAACTCGGCGCTGACTTCGCGCAACTCGGTGACGAACAGTTCCAGCAGTTCTCGGTACAGGCCGATATCGCCCCCCGACACCAGGAGGCCGGCCGAAGTATTCAAGGCGGGCTGGGACATCGCCCCTTCACGGTGACACACCGTGCGGCCGCTGTCCTGTCCAGTTTCGTCCGGTTTTGCGTCGGTCCGCCACGAGTGGCTTGACCGCCCGAATTCAGGTATCCAAGCAGGGTGAGCGTCGATGGCACCGCCGCCAAGCCATCGGTGGACAGTGGTCGGCTGGTGGCGCTCGTGGAGCACCTCAGCGAAGGCGTGCTCATGGAGACCGCCGACCGGCGGGTGGCCCACATCAACCAGGCGTTCTGCGACCTGTTCCTCATCCCGGCGCCACCGGAGGCGTTACTGGGTGGCGACTGTGTCGAGGCCGCCCGGTCGTTGGGTCCCCTCCTGGGGGACGTCGATCCGTTCCTGGCACGTGTCGATGAACTCATCGACGCCTGGGCGACGGTCGTGGGAGAACACATCCCGCTGACCGACGGGCGCCTGCTGGAACGGGACTTCCTTCCCGTGACCCACTCGGACGGGACCCGTGAGGTCGCCTGGGTCTACCGCGATGTCACGGAGTGGGAGAACCGGCATGTGGCAGCCACCGACGAGGCGCAGCAGTACGCCGACCTGCTGTCGGCGATCAGCCATGACGTCCGGACCCCCGTGACCGGGATCGTGGGACTGGTGGAACTGTTGCGCACCCAGCCGATCGACGAACGAACGCGGCAGATGGTGGACAGCGTGCGCCAGTCGGCGGCGAGTCTGACCACCATGCTGGACGACTTCATGGATGCCGCGCGGGCCGACGCGGGCCGCCTGGACATCCGAGCCGAGGAGGCGAACCCGGAATCGCTGCTGGAGTCCGTGACGGACATGGTCGCGCCGATCGCCCGGGCCAAGGGGTTGCTGCTGCAATCGGCGGTTGCCCCCGAGGTGCCCGCCGCGGTCCGGCTCGACATCGGCCGGGTGCGCCAGGTGCTGCTCAATCTGGTCTCGAACGCGGTCAAGTTCGCCAGCGCCGGTCATGTCCTGCTGATCGCCACCGTGCGGCAGGATTCGGACGGCGATCGCCTGGTGGTCGCGTGTGAGGACACCGGCCCCGGCCTCGGGGACCTGTCGCCGGACGAAGTCTTCACTGCTTTTGTGCAGGGACCGCAGGAGGGACGGCGGACAGCGACGGGCGCCGGACTGGGGTTGTCGATCGCCTCCCGACTAGCGGCGGCGATGGGAGGCAGTCTGGCTGTCGCCGAGACGGGGGTCACCGGGTCCACCTTCCGGTTCGAGCTTCCGCTGGTGGCCGTGCCCGAGGCGGTCACCGACAAGGAACTCGACGTGGTCCGGGTGGGGGTCGTCGGACCGGAGGCGGCAGCGGCCGCTGCGGCCCTGACGTTGACCCGCCACGGCGCCACCATCGACCCCGTCGACCCTCAGGTGGTGGTCGTCGTCGGAGGTCCGGTGCCCGACGACGTGTCTCAGCGATGTGTCATCCTCGCGGCTCGGGAACCGTTCCGGACGCCGGTGGCCGATCGGGGCACGTTGGCCGCGCCCGTGTCGGCCCGGGACCTGTGCGCCGCGGTGCTCGATGTGGATGTGGCGTCACTGACTGGCGGCCCGTTGCCGCCGCTGAGCAGAGAGTTGCGGGTGCTCGTCGTCGAGGACGATGACACCAACCGCACTCTTATCACGCGGATGGTCGAGGTCCTGGGCGCGGTAGCGGTAGCGGCCCCCGACGGGGTGGAGGCACTCGGCCTGGCCACCACCGATCACTTCGACCTGATCCTCATGGATATTCACCTGCCCGGTATCGACGGGGTCCAGACCGCCGCCGCCGTACACCAGCGTCGGAAGGAAGGGAACCAGGCGCCGATCCCCATCGTGTCCATGACCGGCAGCACGGGGTGGAACCAACCGGTCGAGGACGCACAGTTCAGCGGCTCACTTCCCAAACCGATGACGCTGGCGCAACTGCACGCCCTGCTGATGAGCGTTGGTGCGGGTCCGGCTGCCCTGGACCTGTCCACGCTGGCGCGGCTGGTGGCTGATCTGGGTGATGCCGAGCTCGTGGCGGACACCGTGCAGACCTACCTGGACGAACTCCCGGCTCGGGTACGGACGCTGGCGCAGGCGTGTGGCGCCGGAGACGCGACCGGCGCCAAGGAAGCTGCCCACGGCCTCAAGTCGACGTCAGCCATGCTCGGAGCGGCGCGGATGGCAGAACTGTGCCAGGAATTGGAGTCAACCGCCGGATCGATGGCCGCCGCCGAGGTCGCCACAGAACTCAATGCCGCGGCGATCCAGCGGGAGGCCGAACGGGTCAGCGCCGCCATGACCGACTACCTGGCGGGCCCGGTCACCTGACGGTCAGCGGGTCAGCGGATCAGTGGGTCAGCGGGTCAGTTGGGTCAACTGGCGCTGGGTGCGGGCGACGGAGCGGCGCTGGCGATGCTGGTGATGTCCACGACCTGATCAGCCGGCGGGACGGAGATGCTCACCGGCACGTTCCAGTCGGTCAGCGTCAACTGGCCTTTGGTGCCCTCCGGGGCATCGATCTGAAGCGGGTACGGCTCGCCGGTGGTGGCCACCCACAGCGTTCCCTGATCGCTCTTGAGCGCGATCGCGGGGGTGCCGTTGAGGTCCTTCTGGTCGCCCTTGGTGAGGCTCTTCGGAGTGGTGAGCACGTTGTCCACAAAACTGTCGATCGAGTTGAGCCCGGTGAACGATTGGGCGGCAGGATTGTCGGTGGGGATCGAGACCCACTTGCCCTGGGTCTGGGCAGCGGCCTCGCCGCCGAGGCTCTGGGCGAACGCGTCGCCCTTCACGTAGATGGTGTCGGGGGTGCTCACGACCTCGACCGACGCGCCGTCCGGCTGGCCGAGCGTGCCCTGCGATCCCGCATCGCTGATCGACAGATCCGTGCGCACCTCGGTGCCATCGCTGTCGGTCACTACTGCGAGTTTGACGCTGGTGGCTTCCTTCGCTGCCGCCTTGGCGGACTCGAGGATCTTGTCCGCCGACTCCTTCTGCACGCCGTTGGGGGTCGCCTCGGCGCTCGGTGCGACGCTCGTCGGTGATTCAGTGGACGTGGAGGTCGAACTGGAGCATGCGGCGACTCCGCCGAGCAGCAGGACGGATGTGACCGCGAGTGCTGCGGGTGTGCGGAGCTGCATGGGTTTCCCTTCGTCGGTCCGGTCAGCCTAACGGTGACTTCAATGACGACTCGAACAGGGTCATGATGCGCTGCCACGCATCCGATGCGGCGGTGTCGACGTAGCCGACGTGCATCCCCTTGGAGAACGGCTGGGCCCACCAGGGTGACTCGGAGTGGTTCAGGAAGGAGTGACCGGCTTCGGGGTACTCCTTCACATCGTGCTCCACTCCTTCGGCAGCGAGCGCGGTCTCCAGCTTGTCGGCCACACCCTTCAGTGATGAGTCCTTGCCGCCGTAGGAGGCGACCATCGGACAGCTGCCCCGCATGGCCGCCGCCAAGTTCTTGGGCAGACGCCCGTACTGGACCGCTGACACGTCGAAACCCCGGTTGGCCAGGACGATCGCGAACCCTCCGCCGAGGCAGAAGCCGGCGATTCCGACCCGGCCGGTGCAATCGGCGCGCTGCGCCAACCAGTCCCGCACTCCCAGGATCTGATCGGCGGCCGGACCTTCACCCGAGGACATCGAGCGGGCCACGGAGACCAGGCAGGCGATCCGGTTCCCTCGGGCCAGCAGATCGGGTGCGAACGACAGATACCCGGCAGCTGCGAACCGATCAGTGATCGTGCGGATGTCGTCATTGAGCCCGAATGCTTCGTGGATGACCACGACGCCGGGCCACGGGCCGTCCCCGCGCGGAACGGCGAGGTATCCGGGCACCGGCCCGGCATTGGTCACGGCGGTCGTCTGTTCCTTCATCCCGCCACGGTAGTCACGTGATCGGCAACGGGGTGCGCGGACCCGGGATCGGTGCCGACCTGGCCTCAATCGGCACTGCGCGGATGCCGATACATCTCTCGTGGCGCCGAGCGGGTCGGGCGCAGGGATCGCGTGCCGGACCGAGGAGGCAGGCCATGACCACGATCAGTCGGCGCAGTCTGCTGGCAGTCGGGGCCGGTGGGGTGGCGGCCGCCGGAGTGGCAGCCACGGTCCCCGCCCACGCTGCGGTCACCACTCGCTCGGTCACCCAACGGGTGGCCGTTCGATGGACCTACGATGCCGCCACCCGGGTCACCCGGGTCACTCGCTTCACCACCCGGACAGTACGCGCCCGGTTCATCGCCAACGGGTGGGTCCAACTGCGCAACCGGGCCGGCGTGTGGGTCCGCGTGCCGTACGAGTGGTCACCGGCCACCAAGGCGCTGGTCTACAGCCGCTACCGGCATCTGCAGTTACTGGCGGCGCTGAAACCGAAACCGACCCCCAGCCCGAGTCCGACCCCGAGCCCCACCGCCAGTTCCACGCCGACGCCCACGCCCACGCCCACCGTGACCTATGCGTCCGTGACCCCTTACATAGGGGTCGATCCGGCCCGGCACGTCCTGCGGCGCGCCGGCTTCGGGGTCACTGCAGCGGACCTGGCCGATGTGCGCAACCGGGGGGTGGCGTCGTGGATCGAGCGGCAGTTGACTCCGGCAGCGATCGACGACAGCGAGTGTCAGCACGTGCTGGACCGGCTGCCGGACCAGTCCGAACCCATCTGGAAGGTCCGCGATCTGTTGGACACCGACCGGCGCAGTGGGTGGGAGCAGCAGATGTCGGTCCTCGCCGGGTTCACCGCCCGAGCGCTGTGGAGCAAGCGCCAGCTGCAGGTCGTGCTGGAGGACCTGTGGGGCAACCACTTCAACGTCACCTGCCCGGGCGACAACATCAGCGAATCTCGAGCCCACTACGCGTGGACGATCCGGCGCCACGCGCTGGGGCGGTTCGCGGATCTGCTGCGGGCGGTCAGCACCCATCCCGCGATGTTGACCTATCTCAACAATCGCGACTCCGACGACGAACACCCCAACGAGAACCAAGGCCGGGAACTACTCGAGCTGCACACGGTCGGTCTGGCCGCCGGGTACACCGAGACCGACGTACTGAACTCCGCCCGGATCCTCACCGGACTGAGCGTGGATTGGGAATCCGGTGAGTACGAGTTCAAACCGTGGCGGCACTGGGTGGGGGCCGTGCGAGTCCTGGACTTCCAGCACGCCAACGCGACGGAAGTCGGCGGTGAGGCGGTGGCCTTGGCCTACCTGGACCATCTCGCCCATCACCCGGCCACGGCCCAGCGCGTCGCCGGGATCCTGGCGCGCCGGTTCGTGTCCGACGATCCGCCCCCCGCTCTGGTGAGCCGATTGGCCGCCACCTATCTGGCTCAGGACACGCAGATCGCTCCGGTCCTCCGCGAACTGTTCGCATCGGCGGAGTTCGCCGGTTCGATCGGGGCCAAGATGTGGCGTCCTTTCGAACAGTTGGTGTCGGTCGCCCGGCTGCTCGGCCTGCGTCCTGACACGGACGGCGTGGAAGGGCCCATGGGCCTGGTGTGGCTGGCCGAGGAGGCGGGCCACAACCCGTTCGGGGCACCCTTCCCGACCGGCTACCCCGATGTGGCGGCCGCGTGGCTGTCCACGTCGAGCACGTTGAACCGGTGGAACGCCTCGCTGAACATCGCGGCCGGCTGGTGGCCCACCGCGTTCGACCGGCCGACATTGCGGCATGCGGTGGGGGCCGACACGTTGCCGGCGACACATGGGGCGCTGGTCGACACGGTGGCGACCACCCTGTTCGGGGCGCCGGTGGCCGCTGCCCACCGCAGTGCCTTGCTCACCTTCCTCAACCGCTCTGCCGGCGACGTCCTGCGAGCGGACTCCGCGGCGATCAATTGGCGGTTGCCGTACCTGGTCGCGCTGATGCTCGACTCGCCCTACCAGGCGCTGCGCTAGGAGTTGTCATGAACGACACCATCACCGACCGATCGTGTCCGGAGGCTCGGCGCATGGGCGAGCGGATCGCCGTCAGCCGGCGGACGTTGCTGCGGGCACTCGGGGTGGGCGGTGCTGCCCTGGCCACGTCGTCACTGGTCGACACCCGAGTGGCGTTCGGGGCGGACGCCGGATGGGCGGGCGACACCGTGGTCGTGCTGTTCCTGCGTGGTGGGTTCGACGGGTTGTCAGCAGTGGCACCCGTCGGCGACCCGACCTACGCGGCATGGCGCCCGGGGATCGCCGTGCCGAGTGGGACCTCCATCGCCTTGGACCGCACCTTCGGACTTCATCCGTCGCTGAGTGCCTTGTCGCCGCTGTGGGATGCGGGTGATCTGGCGGTTGTCCATGCCACGGGTCTCAGCAACCCCAACCGCAGCCACTTCTCGGCGATGGACGAGATCGAACGGGCCGCGCCGGGAACCGGCGCCCGCACCGGTTGGCTGGACCGGACCTTGGGGATCCACGACGCGGGCGGTCCGTTCGGGGCGGTGCAGTTGGGATCGTCGTCGATCCCGTTCTCCCTGCGTGGACCGCAGCCGGAGTTGGGGATGGCGTCCCTACGTGACTTCTCGCTCAACGGCGCCGATTCCGCCACCGACCGGGCTCAGTGGCGGACAGCGCTGACGTCGCTGTATTCCGACGCGCCCACGGGGCTCGCAGCTTCAGCGACGGGGACGTTGGCCGCCCTGGACACGGCCGCGGCGCTCAACGAGGGTGACCTGGCGGCCCACAACGGCGCCGAATACCCGGACTCGTCCCTGGGCGGTGCGTTGCACGACGCGGCCCGCCTGATCCGGGCCGACATCGGAGTCCGTGTGATCACGATCGACGAGGGCGACTGGGACATGCACGCCGACTTGGGCCGCACCGACAACGGCTGGATGCACGACAAACTGACCGACCTCGGCGGTTCCCTGGCGGCGTTCGCTACGGACCTGGGCGCGGCGCTGGACCACGTCACTTTGGTGACGATGAGCGAGTTCGGTCGCCGGGTCGAGGAGAACGAGTCGGGCGGGGTGGACCACGGCTGGGGCAACTGCATGTTCGTGCTGGGCGGTCACGTCGTGACCGGTGTCCACGGCACCTGGCCGACGCTGGCCGCCGACCGGCTGACCGACGGCGATCTGACGGTGACCACGGACTATCGGGCCGTCCTGGCCGATGTCCTGGCCAACCGCACCGGCGCCACGGTTCCGCAGATCCAGACCGTGTTCCCCAACTACTCCGGCCAGACCCTGGGCGTGACCACCGCCGAGTGAACCTCGTCGATGCTGCCCCTGGTTGTTCCCGCTGCGCCGGGGTGGGGGTGGGGATCGATCCGGCGGCTCTTGGAGTTGAGGTC
>CAZVYU010000007.1:42944-45684 GCA_964631645.1 uncultured Actinomycetes bacterium | reverse complement strand
TCCGACACGGCTGACCTCCTGGGTGCAGGCCGGGGCGGTCCTGCGGGTCCAATCCTCCCAGATGAGGGCCGCCGACCCGCAACCGAGACTCACGCTCCCGGATCGAGCGCCAGAAGGTCCGCCAAGGTCTCGCGGCGGACCACGGTCGTCAGATGACCGTCGGCGACTGCCATGACCCCCGGGCGGGGCACCTGGTTGTAGTTGGACGCCATGGACCGGCAGTACGCCCCCGTGGCGGCCACGGCCAGCAGGTCGCCGGGGGCCAGGTCGGCGGGTAACCAGCAGTCGCGCACCACGATGTCCCCGCTCTCACAGTGTTTGCCGACCACCCGGCACAGCATCGCGTCGGCGGTCGAGGCACGGTTGGCGAGCACCACCGTGTAGTCCGCGTCGTACAGCGCGGTCCGGATGTTGTCACTCATGCCGCCATCGACCGACACGAACGTCCGGCTCATGCCGTTGCCGAGGTCGACCGTCTTGATCGTTCCCACCGTGTACAAGGTCACCCCTGCAGGACCGACGATGGCGCGCCCCGGTTCCACACTCAGCCGCGGCAGGGGCAGTCCCGCCTGATCACATTCGCGTCGCACGATGTCCACCAATGTGGCCGCCATCTGCCCGACGTCGAGGGGATCATCGGCGGCCGTGTAGGCGATGCCCATTCCGCCACCGAGGTTGAGCTCCTCGATGCCGATGCCCTCCTGCGCCAACTCGGTGGCGAAGCCGACCAGCCGACGGGCCGCCACATCAAAACCGGCCGGGTCGAAGATCTGGGATCCGATGTGGGAGTGCAGCCCGCGCAACTCGAGGCTCGGCAGTGCGGCCACCCGACGCACCGCTTCGGCGGCGACCCCGTCGGCCAACGCGAGTCCGAACTTCTGGTCCTCATGTGCCGTCGCGATGAACTCGTGGGTGTGCGCCTCGACCCCGACCGTGACGCGCACCAGACACTGCGCCACGACCCCGGCTTCCTGCGCGAGCATGCCCAGCCGGGCGATCTCGGCGAACGAATCGATCACGTACCGCCCGACGCCCACCTCGAGCGCTCTCGCGATCTCCGCTTCGCTCTTGTTGTTGCCGTGGAAAAGGATTCGCTCCCCCGGCACTCCGGCCCGCACGGCGATCTCGAGTTCGCCCTGGGTACAGACGTCGATGCCCATCCCTTCGGCATCCAGCCACCGGGCCACGGCGGTGGCGAGGAACGCCTTGCCGGCGTAGTAAACGGTGGTGTCGGCGCCGGTCGCGGCATAGGCCGCGACATAGTCGCGAGCGGCTGCGCTCAGCTGCTGGCGGTCGAGCACCACGACCGGACTTCCGGCCTCGGCCACGATCGCGGTCACAGCGACACCCCCGATCCGCATGAGCCCATCGGTGTTGCGGTCCGCACTCGTCGGCCAGATCGCCGGGTCGAGCGACGCCAGGGCATCCGGGTCGGCGGGGCGCGGCGGTGCGCCATGGACCTCGATGACGTCACCGTGACGTGGTCCGGCGGGGTGAGCGGGCATGGTCGAGGTTACATACGGTCCGGGGCGGAGACGCCGAGCAGGTCCAGGCCGTTGGCCAGCACCTGACGCGTGGCCGAGCACAGCCACAACCGCGCGATCGTGATCGGTTCCACCTCATCGTCGCCGCGCGGCAGGACCCGGCACGAGTCATAGAACTTGTGATACGCGGTGGCCAGATCCTCGAGGTACCGCGCGATCCGGTGAGGCTCGCGCAGTTCGGCCGCCGATGCCACCACTCGCGGGAACTCGGCCAGGGCACCGAGCAGCAACGATTCCTGTTCGTGATCCAAGAGACCGGGGTCGAAGTCGGCCTCGTGCCAGGCGATTCCCGCGTCGGCCGCATTACGCAGGACCGAGGAGATCCGGGCATGGGCGTACTGCACGTAGTAGACGGGGTTGTCGTTGGAACGCTTGATGAGCAGATCCAGATCGAGCGTCAACGGGGAATCGACGGGGTACCGGATGAGCGAGTACCGCGCCGCGTCGACGCCCACCTCGTCGACCAGGTCCTCCAGGGTGATCATGTTGCCGGCTCGCTTGGAGAGCCGGACCTCCTCGCCGCCCTTGACCATCTTGACCAGTTGCCCGATCGGGATCTCGATGTTGTACCCGGGATCATCGCCGGCGCAGGCCGCGACCGCCCGCAGGCGTCCCACGTAACCGTGGTGGTCCGCACCCAGGAGGTACAAGCAGATGTCGAAACCGCGCGCCCGCTTGTCGATGTAGTACGCCGTGTCGCTCAGGAAGTAGGTGCCTTCCCCGTCGGCCTTGACCAGCACGCGGTCCTTGTCGTCGCCGAAATCGGTGGTCCGCAGCCAGATGGCACCGTCTGCCTCGTACACATGACCCTGCTGCCGCAGTCTGGCCAGGCCACGTTCGACCGCCCCCGACTCATGCAGCGCCCGTTCGGAGGCCCACACGTCGAAGTGGGTCCGGAACAGGTCGAGCACGTCCTTCTGCTGCTGCAGTTGGATGACGTAGCCGGCTTCCCGGAACGCTTCGGTGCGGGCGGAGCCGGTCAGCTCCGCGAACTCCGGGTGTTCCGCCAGGATCCGGGCGGCCAGGTCGGTGATGTATGCGCCGTGATAGCCGTCCTCGGGAGCCTTCGCACCGGCCGCCGCCGCCGCGATGCTGTCGCCGAACTTGTCCATCTGTACGCCGCGGTCGTTGATGTAGAACTCACGGGCGACGGTCGCACCGGCAGCCGCAAGGACCCGGGCGATGGCGTCACCGAC
>CAZVYU010000007.1:41116-42844 GCA_964631645.1 uncultured Actinomycetes bacterium | reverse complement strand
AGCGCGACGTTGGTGGCGTAGTCCCCGTGCTCCCGCTGCCGGGGTCGGTCCACCCGGACCTCGGGGATCTCACCGAGGTCGTAGCCGTTGGCGGCTGCGGCGGCGGATACGGCTTCGGCTACGGCCTGAGCGACAGCTGCGGGGGTCACGGGTCCCAGGGTAGTGCCGTTGCAGATCGGCGCCGGTCGGACCGCTGCCGTAGGCTTAGGCCATGGGTCAGATGTACGTGGAACCGGAGAAGCGCTCGTGGACCACCACCAAGGTGGTGGCGGTCGTCGTGGCGATCCTGACCGCCGGCTACATGCTGCCGTGGGCCATCGCCGCCGTCCGCGACGTCCCGCACTGGAGCGTCTTCTGGGTCAACCTGCTGCTCGGCTGGACGGTCGTCGGGTGGATCGTTGCACTGGTCATGTCCCTGCGGGCCCAACGCACCGTCATCGTCACGAACTGACCAACGCCTCGGCCGTCTGGTACGACGCCACGGTCTCGCGAAGGGTTACCTCCCACGGCGTCGGCTGCATCCCGAAATGGTCCTGGGCCGCGGTCGAATCCATCACGAACGGCCGGTCGAACTGATAGCCGGTCTCACGCAGTTCCCGGATCGTGGGACTGAACACGCCGGCCGCCCACAACATCCCTGGTGAGTACGGACTCACCCGCGGAGTCGGGGCGCTGGCGGTTGCGGCCAGGTCGGCGACCACCTCCTGCTGGGTGCGTGGCCCCACCGAGGGAACATGCCACGCTCGGCCCCACGAGCTCGGGTCCGCCGCCACGGCGATCGCCAGTCGAGCCACATCCTCGGTGTACGTCCACGTGTGGGGCTGATCCGTCCGGCCCATGACTTTCACGGAGCGCTTGTGGTGAAGGATGCGCGGCACGATGCGGTCGCCCATGTGACTCTCCGCGCCTGGCCCGATGTAGTCGCTTGCCCGCACCTCGACCATCCGGAGCCGGTCGGCCTCGTGGGCGGCCAGAGCGTCCTCGAACATCCGCGCGCGCACCCGCCCTTTGGACCCCGTGGCAGCCAGCGCCATCCCTTCGTTCAGTGGCGCGACCACAGGACCGTAGCCGTACAGGTTCGACACCGTGACCAACAGAGCCCCCGACGCCTCGGCGGCACTCAGCAGCGCGTGCGCCATCGGCGGCCAGTCCTGGGGCCAGCGGTCGTAGGCCGGATTGAGCGCGTTGACGATGACGTCGGCCGAGCGGGCCGCTGCCCCCACCTGCTCAACGTCCGAGGCGTCCGCCGCCACCCGGACGACCCCCGGCACGTCCGGGCCACTGCCGCTGCGCGAGACCAGCGTGACCTCACCACTCTGCCCGGCCAAGAGGGCGATGGCGCGCCCGATCGGTCCGGCTCCGAATACCGTCCACCTCGTCATGATCCGCTCCTTCGTGATCGTCCACCGAACCTCCGAGAGCACTGCTCTCGTTTGATGAGAGTGCCCCATCACTGGCAAGGTGTCAAGAGCACCGCTCTTGTTTTGGCGCACCGCTCGCACACCAGCACTGCGCGCATTACAGTCGGCGCATGACCACAGCAGTAGGAATCCGGGAACGCAACCGGGCCGAACTGACCGCGGCCATCCTCGCCGAGGCGCGGGCGCAACTGGCCGCCTCGGGTGCGGCCGCGCTGTCGTTGCGCGCCATTGCGCGCGACCTGGGGATGGCGTCCTCCGCGGTCTACCGCTACTTCCCCAGCCGAGACGCCCTGCTCACCGCCTTGAT
>CAZVYU010000007.1:0-41016 GCA_964631645.1 uncultured Actinomycetes bacterium | reverse complement strand
ACCCCGGCAGAGCGGCGATCACTGGCCCCGATGGCGGCACACCTGGCTTCGGCCGGCCTGGACATCCCGCCGGAGTCCATGCTGCGCGGAATCATGGCGTGGACCTTGATCATCGGGGCGGTCTCGTTCGAACTCTTCGGTCATGTCCACAACGTCATCGCCGACGAACGAGCGCCCCGCAGCGCCTTCTTCGACGGCGAGTTGGACCGGATCTCGGATTTCCTCGGCTTGTGACGCGCGGTTCACCAACGATGACTTCGGCCCGTGTCACCGGGAAGCTGGGTGATCTCCACCGAGACCCCTAGGTCCTCGGAGCCCCCGCCTGCGTAGAGACCCTTCAGCGGCGGCACATCCCGGTAGTCCCGGCCGCTGGCCACCTTGACATGTGCCGATGCGACGCGACGGTCGTTAGTGGGGTCGAACGCCTCCCAGCCCCCGTTCCAGGCCTCGATCCAGGCGTGACTCTCTCCCGTCACGGACTCCCCGACCGCCTCCTCCTCGGTGTGCAGATAGCCACTCACGTACCGCGCCGGGATGCCGAGCGAACGCAACAACGACAGCGATGCGTGCGAGAAGTCCTGGCACACCCCTGCGGCCGACAGCCAGGCCTCGCTGGCGGTGGTCGACACCGACGTGACGCCGGGCGTGTACCGGATCCGCTCGTGGACCGCTGCGACCACCGCATCGATGGCCTCGCCAGGAGTCGAGAGCGCGTGCAGTTCCTCCAACAGGGGCACCCGGCTTGGGTCGTCCCACGCATCGTCAACGAAGGGCGAGGGGGTGAGGAACTCACAGAAACGATCGGCCACCGCCGTCACCCGCAACTCATCCCAGGCGACCCCCGGAGCCGAGGGATGACCGGCCGGGGTCTCGACCGTGGACACCGCCACGACCTCCAGGACCCGGTGCGGGGCGTGGATGTCGAACGCCTCGACCGACGCTCCCCAGTAGTCCTGGTAGGCGTACACCACCCCACGAGGATCGATCTGGAGCTCGTGGTTGAGCAGCAGCTGTCCGCCCACTTCGGCCGGGGTCATGCGCACCTCGTTGAACGACGCGTGGACGTCAGTCACGTACCGGTAGCCCGATCGGTGGGTGATCCGCAGTCGCCGCCCGGCCATCAGTGACTCCACACGATCGTGCCGGCCTGATGGAAGAAGCCGCGGGTGGCACAGTCGCTGGCGCGCAGCGCGGCGAGCTGGGAGCGGCCCGCCAGAACGTCGACTTCCGCGGGAGACGGATCGACGGCGTACTCCAGTTGCGACCGCAGCATGCCCACCTCGCGCAACAGGTCGCCCCCGTCGCTGGCATCGATCTGCTCAAGCCCGCGCACCGCCGCCTCGGCGGATTCGGCACATTCCCGCATCGACCGCGGGAAGGCGTCGTCCAGCACCAGATAGCGCCGCACCGAATCGCCGTCGATGGGATGTCTGGTGCGCAGGAAGGCGCTGAGTGCCCCCGCCGCGCGTAACGTGGCCACCGGCCCGCTCTCCGGCCACAACTGGTCGTGGCGCACCCCGAGCAGTCGAGACGTCATGTCGATCCGTTCGAGGGATCGACCGAGGGCGAGGAACAGGTACCCCTCGTCCCGCGACATGGTCCATTCGATGACGCCGTTGACCACGAGCAGTCGCTCCATCACCCGTTGGAGGGCGACGCCCGGGCTCGCAGCGAAGACCATGCCCCGGCTCAGGGCGATGTGGGTGGCATTCAGTGCTTCGAACACTTCGCCGGACAACTGGTCGCGGATGCTGCGGGCGTTCTCCCGCGCGGCCGCGATCGCCCCCACGATCGTCGACGAGTCCTGCGTGGTCCCGATGACCGCTCCCACCAGAGCCGGGGCATCGTCGACCGGCACGCTGGGCAAGGACAGCGAGTCCAACAGGATCGCGCACGCCACACCTTCGGGGACCGTACGGTCCTCGATCAGCAACTGATGGTGCTCGGCCAGCAGTCGGGCCGTGGCTTCGGCCCGTTCGATGTAACGGCCGATCCAGAAGAAGGACTCGGCGATCCGGCTCAACACGGCCCCTCCCCCATCTGCTGTTGCTGGCCTTCCTGCTGGCGCTGGCGATCGTCGTGCGGCCGGGGTGCATGGGACCGGGCGATCCCGCTGGAGGGCGTGCGGCGCACCCGACGCACGGGGCGCGGCGCGGGCCGCCCCTCGGACAGTTCGTCGTCCTCCAACACCCAGGTGTCCTTGGAACCGCCACCCTGCGACGAGTTGACGACCAGCGACCCCTCGGGCAATGCGACCCGGGTGAGCCCGCCGGGGAGCACGAACACATCCTCGCCGTCGTTGACGGCGAACGGCCGCAGATCGACGTGGCGCGGACCCAGCCGACCATCGTCCACCGCAGTCGGTGCCGTCGAGAACGTCACCACCGGCTGTGCGATCCAGCCCCGGGGATCCTCCAGCACCTTCTCGCGGGTCGTGTCCAGTTCCTCGGCGGACGCCTTGGTGCCGATCAGCAGGCCGTAGCCGCCCGAGGCATCCGACGGTTTCAGCACCATCCGGTCCATCCGGTCCAGCACAAAAGCCCGCTGGTCGGGGTCCTGCAGATCGTACGTGTCGACGTTGGGCAGGATCGGTGTCTCGTCGAGGTAGTACTCGATCAGGTCCGGGACATAGGGGTAGACGGCTTTGTCGTCGGCCACGCCGTTGCCCACTGCGTTGGCGATCGTCACGTGGCCCGACCGGGCGGCGTTCAGGATTCCCGGGACGCCCAACACCGAGTCGAACCGGAAGTGCAACGGGTCGAGGAACTCGTCATCGATACGCCGGTACACGACGTGGACCCGCTGCGGCCCCGACGTGGTGCGCATCCAGACGAAACCGTCGCGACAGTACAGATCGCGGCCCTCGACGAGTTCGACTCCCATGCGGCGCGCCAGGAAGGCGTGCTCGTAGTGCGCGGAGTTGTGCACCCCGGGGGTGAGCACAACCACGACGGGCTCGTCAACGCCCCGCGGGGCTGCGGCCTGCAGGGCATTGACCAGTTGCTCGGGGTACTCCTCGACCGGGCGGACGCGGTGCCCGCCGAACACTTCCGGCAGCACATGGGCCAGGGCGCGCCGATTCTCCAACACGTAGGAGACTCCGGAGGGGTTGCGCAGGTTGTCCTCCAGAACCCGGAACTGACCGACCTCGTCGCGGATCAGGTCGATCCCGGCGACATGGATGCGGACGCCGTTGGGTGGGTCCACCCCGGCGGCGGCCCGGTGGAAGTGGGTGCTGGACATGATCAGCCGCCGCGGGACGATGCCGTCAGTCAAGACCTCTTGGGGCCCGTACAGGTCGGCCAGAAAGGCCTCGAGCGCACGAATCCGTTGTTTGACGCCGGCCTCGACCTGCGTCCAGTCCTCGGCGGTGATGATGCGCGGGACCAGGTCCAACGGCAACGGCCGTTCCCGCCCGGACAACGTGAACGTGATGCCCTGCTGATCCAGGTAGGCATCGCGGAGCCGGCCGCGCTCGATCAGTCCGTCAGGACCGAGGCGCTCCAGCGCCCGCAGGAGGTCGGAGTGGGTCTCTCGCGGCCGCTCCTCGGCCTCGTACATCTCGTCGAACGGGATGACCGGGGTGGCCGCTTCGGTGACGCCGGCGATGCTGGGCATGAGACCAGGAGTATCGGCCGTCGGTTTCGGGGTGATGTCGTCGGCGTGACGCGTCTGATTCTCGTCGCGGTCCACCATCCCCCGATCCTGTCGCGCCGCGGCCACACATGCGAGCCGAGTCCCCCAGGTCGCCCGGGTTTGCCGCAGGTCACGATCGGGTAACAAGCAGTCAGCAAGGCCCCCCACGGGGGAGGGGGCCGGCGGCTACTCGAGCCAGCGCGGCGGCCGCCCGAAGAGGGCCACGAGCGCCCCACCGAGAGCGGCGCCGATGCCGGTGGAGATGCCGCTGACGCCCGGCACGAACCACAGGACCGATCCGAGGACGAAGCCGATGACGCCACCCCCGACGGCGGCCACGACGACCCAGCGGCCTTTGCCGCCTGACTCCTGCCTCGCCACTTCGGAGGATCCGGTGACCGCCGGGACCGACGCCGCACTCGGCGCCGGGGCGGGCGCTTTGCCGTCCATGGCGTCGATCTCGCGCATCAACTTGGCGAGTTCTTCGTCGTCCATACCGTCAGCGTAACCGTCGTCAGCGCCTCGCTCGATGCTCGCGAAGCCTCGTTGCCGCACCCCGTTGCCGCACTGAGCACGGGCCGACTGGTCAAGATGGGGCAATCTCAGTAAAGTTCCCACGCTCGCGGGTCGACACAGATCACGCACCAGTGATGGATTGTGGGAGAAATTTCAATGTTAGGCAGGCGTGGCGGCGAAAATCACGCAAGACTCATCGGCGTGTCTCGACCAATCCGAATCGTGACTATTGCGGCACTAGGAGTAGCGGCTCTGGGTGTGGTTCCTACCGCTCACGCGCGGACCCATACTGCGGCCGCCCCCCACACCCTCATCACCTATCCGTTGCCCCCCAAAGCCACGCCTGAGCAACTGGGCAGTGGCGCCCGCGCCAAACTACCGGCGGTCACGGAGCGGGCGATGGTCATCTTGAACGACGAGATGGATCAGGACTCGCTCATGCCGGTGCAGCAGGTGTCCGCCCTGCAGATCCGGCGCGCGTTCCGCGGGAAGTTCGGAAACGCCGCCTACCGCAGCGCCCTGCGGATCTCGTGGCGCGAAAGTCGGCTCCTGCCCAATGTGGTCAACAACCGCAACACCAATGGCACCAAGGACTGGGGCCTGTTCCAGCTGAACGATGGGGGCACCCTGCAGTACGTCGGCGGTGAGCCGGGCACCGACGCCTTGCGCACCCGCTGGAACGCCCGTGCCGCCGCCAAACTGCTGGCTTCCGAGGGCTGGGGTCCCTGGGGCGGGATGCTCTGACCGTCGGTAACTACCGCCCGGCGATGACCGCGGCACCATCCGACGGCACCACCGAGAACAGGTCCGGCGTGATCCCGGTCGACTCCGTGTAGCGAGCCGCGATGTCCGCCATGACCCGATCGACCTGGGAGGGCTCGACCAGGTTGACGGTGCACCCGCCGAACCCAGCACCCGTCATGCGCGCGCCGAAGACCCCGGGGGTGTCCCAGGCCGCTTGGGCCAGCGCATCCAGGGCCGGTCCGGTCACGCGGAAGTCGTCCCGCAGTGACTCATGGGACTCGCGCATGAGCCGACCGACCGTGGGCAGATCGCCCGAATCCAGGGCAGCCGCCGCCGCGACGACACGGGCCTGCTCGGTCACCGTGTGCCGCGCTTCCGCCCACACGCCGGCCTCCTCCAGTTCCCCACGGCAGCGCTCCAGGTCGGCGGCGCCCAAGCCGACCAGCGTCGGGACCGGACCCATGATGGAGTTGACCACCTCGTGGGCCCGGGACACCGCCGCCCGACGTTCGTTGTACGCAGAACCCGCCAGGGTGCGGGGCTGGTTGGTGTTGGCGATGACGACCGTGCACCGGTCGGTGGGCATCGGTACTGGCGTGCACGACAACTGTTCACAGTCCATCAGCAGGGCATGACCGGCCCGACCCTCGGCGATCGCCAGCTGATCCATGATCCCGGAGGACACTCCGATGTAGTCGTTCTCGACGGCGCGACACAGGACGGCCCACTCCACCGGCGTCAGGCCGGCACCGGTGAGGACCTCGATCCCACTCGCCATCGCCATCTCGACGCTCGCGGAACTCGACAGCCCGCCGCCCTCGGGGATGTCGCCGCTCAGGTACAGGTCGAAGCCCCGGTCCAGCGAGATCCCGCGTGCCGCCGCCACATGCACCACCCCCAAGGGGTAGGAGAACCACCCGTGGGACGAGTCGTGGTGGGTGTCGGACAGGTCGGCGGTGAGGAGCCCGGCGTCGGCGAAGTTCGCCGAGAATCCCCGGAGCCGAGTGTCTGCGCGCGGCATCAGGACCGCCCAGGTGCCACGGTCCAAAGCCATGGGGAGGACCAGGCCACCGCTGTAGTCGATGTGGTCGCCGATCAGGTTCACCCGCCCGGGCGACCGGACCACCAACGGCGCGGCCCCGTCGGCAGGGGGTCCGAAGACCGCCACCGCGTCGGCCAGGATCTCGGCCGGCTCGTCCATCCTCTGCTCCTTCGGACCCGTTCAGCTCGACTCGCGCTTCTTGCGTTCCGACTCTTCCCGCTCCCTCATCTCCGTCAAGGTCGGGGCACCACCACCGAAGCGGGCCGGCCACCACCAGGTGCCGGGCACCGGCGGGTCGGGGTACCGCTCGATGGTGTCGTCGTACAGCGCCTGCATCGCGGACTTCAGGGTGGCCGTGGCTGCGACCGGATCGTCAGCGGTCGTGAACGTCAGCGGTTCCCCGACGGTCAATGCGATCGTCGCTCCCCGTTCCATGTCGCGTTTATGGCCTTTGGTCCACAGCCGTTGCCCCCCGAAAGTGATCATGGGCACGACGGGGACGCCGGCGTCGGCGGCCATCCGCACGGCGCCGGTCTTGAAGTCCTTCAGTTCGAACGACTGGCTGATGGTCGCCTCGGGAAAGACCCCGACGATCTCGCCGTCGCGCAGCGACGTCACGGCGTGGTCGAAGGCGTGGGCGCCGGCACTGCGATCGACGGGGATGTGGTGCATGGACCGCATCAGCGGTCCTGAGACTCGGTGGTCGAAGGTGGACTTCTTGGCCATGAATCGGACCAGGCGCTTCGAGGGGCGGGCGGCGAACCCGCAGAAGATGAAGTCCAGGTACGACACGTGGTTACTGGCCAGCACAGCTCCGCCCTTGCGTGGCAGGTGCTCACCGCCGACGACATCGAACTTCAGGTTGAGCAGCCGGAAGAAGCCGTAGCCGCTGGCGATGATCGGCGGATAGGTGATGTCCAGCATCCAGCCACGCTACCGCCGCGCGTCCCCTTCCGGAGGGCTGGGACACGGCAGACTGCCCCCATGTCCGACTCCGATCCGCTGGAGCTGTCCGAGGGCGAGACCGTGCTGACCCTCGCCGGCAACGTGTTCGACGTCTTCTTCATCGCCGCCGGGATGGCGATCCTGGCGGTCTTGCTGTGGATGGTCTACCGCACCATGCAGCGTCCGCGGCTCCCCGTCGTCCGCACCGCCGACCGCGCGCCGGCGATCACGTGGCCGGGGGTGCTCCGCTACCTGGCGACGACCCCATTCATGGTGGCGTTCTGGTTCCTGGTGATCCTTTTACTGCTGTCGGCTGCAGCCGACGAACGCACGCCGTCAGAGGTGCTGGTGGCGGGCACGGCGGTCATCGGCGGGGCCCGGCTTCTGGCCCACCTGAAGGAGGAGATCGCGCACGAACTGGCCAAGACCGTGCCGATCGCCATCCTGGGCTTCATCATCATCGGCGGAGGGTTCGCGGGCGCGGACGCCTTCGCGCGGGTCTGGGACGGACTGCCGGTCGACCTGTTCGACACCTACTGGTGGGGCTTGGTGGTGTTCGACGTACTGCTCACGTTCATCTGGTTCGGGTCCCAGCGCTTCCGATGGTTCCGCCGGGAACGCCGCAAGCGCGAAGGCCTTCCGGTCGACGGGCTGCTGCGCCGCCTGTGGCGCCGGTGGCGCCGGATCGGGTACGGAGTGACTGACCCGACCCCGCCACACCGCGTGCCGGAGGGTCAGTCATGACCGGCGCCGGCATCAGCCTGATGGCGGGTCTCATCGTGATCTATGCGGTGTTCGGGCGGCGGACCCTCGGCTGGAACCTGTCCGCCCCCATGCTGGCCATGATCGCGGGACTGGTGGTCTTCCACTTCGCCGGGCGTGATGCGATCGATCTGGCGGCCGTTCACCTGCTGGCCGAGGTCACGCTGGTCCTGGTGCTGTTCCACGACGCCGCCACGGTGCGACTGGCCGACCTGCGCCGCGACTGGGCACTACCAGTGCGACTGCTGGCCGTGGGTTTCCCCTTGGCCGTGGCCGCCACCTGGGGGGCCGCCTGGGCCCTGCTGCCGTCGCTGGGCGGTCTGGGGGCCCTTCTGCTGGCTGCTGCCCTTACCCCCACCGACGCCGGACTCGGGGCGCCGACGGTGCTCAACCCGGTGGTCCCGATCCGGGTGCGCCGGGCGCTGAACGTGGAGAGTGGACTGAACGACGGTCTCGCCACGCCCATCGTGCTGCTGGCGCTGTCCGGTCTCGCGGCCGCCGCCGCCCCCGCGTCGGAGCAGCCATTCCTCGACATCGGGGTGAAGCCACTGCTCATCGCCGTGGCTCTTGCGGTGGCCGTGGGGTTGGTCCTGTCGTGGCTGCTGGACCGCTCCGTGAGTCACAACTGGAGCACGGTCGAAGGCCGTCAGATCGTTCTCTTCATGACGCCGGTGCTGCTGTTGGGTCTGTCGGAGGTGACCGGGGGCAACGCGTTCATCGCCGCCTTCGTCGGCGGGTTGGTGGTCGGCGGCGGCGCCACCTCGCTGCGCTCGGAACCCGAGGCCACGTCCCTGCTCGAGACCATCGCCGACCTGCTGAGCCTCGGAGTGTGGTTCCTGGCCGGCGGTCTGCTGCTGGTCGTGTTCGACGTGGGCTTCAAGTGGCAGTGGGTCGTGCTCGCGGTTGCGGCACTGACGGTCCTGCGCCTGGTCCCGGTAGCGGTGAGCCTGCTGGGCACGGGTTTCCGCTGGCAGACGGTCGGGTTCCTCGGCTGGTTCGGCCCCCGCGGACTGGCGTCGGTCATCTTCGCACTCCTGACCATCGAGGACCTCGGGTTGGAAGACCCCCTGATCCCGGACGTGGTGGGCACCATCGCGATCACGGTCCTGCTGAGCGTGGTCGCTCACGGGATCTCGGCGTCGCCACTGGCCGCCCGCTACGGCGCCTGGGTGTCCCGGACCCATCCACCGATCGAGGCGCTCCCCGGCCATTCACCCGGCCGCCAGCGGGGTCGGCTGACCTCCGGCCCCCGCGGATGAGAGGATCGGCGGCATGGAGAAGCCTGAGATCGAATTCCCCGGCGGCGACGCCCCGACCGAACTCGTCGTGCGCGACATCGTCGTGGGCGACGGCGCCGAAGCCGTCCCCGGCGCCACCGTCGAGGTGCACTACGTGGGCGTCGACTTCGGCACCGGCGAAGAGTTCGACTCCTCCTGGAACCGGGGCGAGTCCATCGAGTTCCCGTTGCGGGGGCTCATCCAGGGATGGCAGGACGGGATCCCGGGCATGCGGGTGGGCGGCCGGCGCGAACTGGTGATTCCGCCGGAACTGGCCTACGGCCCTGCCGGCGGTGGGCACCGCTTGTCCGGCCGGACCCTGATCTTCGTCATCGACCTGCTCGACGTCCGCTGACCCATCACGGGCACTGCCGTGACTGACCGGTTCACGGTCGCCGCGACGATGGCCGACACGGTCGGTCTGGACAGTGCCGGGCGCGCCGGGGTGCTCGACACTCCCCACGGTCCGATCCGCACGCCGGCGTTCATCCCGGTGGGCACCAAGGCGACCGTGAAGTCGGTGCTCCCGGAGTCCCTGAGCGCGCTGGGGGCACAGGCCGTACTCGCCAATGCCTACCACCTGTACCTACAACCGGGTGCCGACCTCATCGCCGAGGCGGGCGGGCTGGGCGCGTTCATGAACTGGCCCGGTCCCACCATGACCGACAGCGGCGGCTTCCAGGTGATGTCTTTGGGCGTCGGCTTCAAGAAGACGTTGGCGATGGATCCGGAGGTCCGCTCCGACGACGTCATCGCCGCGGGGAAGGACCGATTGGCGCGGGTGGATGAGGACGGCGTCACCTTTCGGTCTCACCTGGACGGCAGCACCCACCGCTTCACGCCCGAGGTGTCCGTGCAGGTCCAGCACCTGATCGGAGCCGACATCATCTTCGCGTTCGACGAGCTGACCACGCTGATGAACACCCGGGAGTACCAGGAACGGTCGGTGGCACGGACCCAGCGCTGGGCCGAGCGCTGCGTCGCCGAGCACCGGCGACTGGACGGGGACCGCCGGGACCGCCCGCCGCAGCAGTTGTTCGGCGTGGTCCAAGGGGCCCAGTACGAGGATCTGCGTCGGCTGGCGGCCCGGGATCTAGCGACCCTGGATCTGGCCGGGTTCGGCATCGGGGGTGCGATCGACAAGGCCCGGCTCGGTGAGATCGTCGGCTGGGTCACCGACGAGCTGCCCGACGACAAACCGCGCCATCTGTTGGGAATCGGCGAACCGGAGGACTTCTTCCCCGCCATCGCAGCCGGGGCCGACACGTTCGACTGCGTCGCCGCGTCACGGGTCGCCCGCAACGCCTCGGCCTATCACCACACCGGCCGGTTCAACATCGTGGCCGCCGCCCACCGACGGTCCTTCGAGCCACTGGACGACGAGTGCGACTGCTACACGTGTGCGCACTACAGCCGGGCGTATCTGCATCATCTGTTCAAGGCCAGGGAGATGCTGGCGTCGACGTTGGTGACGATTCACAACGAGCGGTTCGTCGTGCGCCTGGTCGACCGGATCCGCGACAGCATCATCGACGGGACGTTCGTGGCGTTTCGCGATGACTTCCTGGGCCGTTATCGAGGCAGGGGCGCTGCCTCGGTGTCGGCCGGCTCGGTGTAGGTCGGCTCGTGACGTTTCACCGCGGCGATCACCGGATAACTCACCGGCAGGAGGATGACCTCGAGCAAGGTCTTGTACAAGTACCCGACGATCACATAGTTCAGGAACTCCCCGCCGGTGATCACCCCGTAGAAGGCGATGGTGCAGAAGACCACGGTGTCAGCCAGTTCGCCCACTGCGGTCGAGCCGATCAGGCGCAGCCATAGCGCCTTCTCCCGAGTTCGTTCCTTGATCCAGACCAACACGTAGGCGTTCAGCAGTTGCCCGACGAGGAATCCGGCCAAGCTCGCCACCACGATCCGGGGGACGAAGCCGAGCACGGCCTCGAAGGCCTCCTGATTGGGCCAGGCGTCGGCGGGGGGCGAGTACTGGACGGCGAGGAAGGTGACCGCCGCCAGGACGGACATGCCGAACCCCATGAAGATGACCCGACGGGTGGCCCGGAAGCCGTAGACCTCACTCAGGACATCACCGGTGAGGTAGACCAGTGGGAACAGGAATGCGCCGCCATCGGTGATCAGCGGCCCGACCGCGATCAGTTTGGTGGCCCCGATGTTGGAGATGATCAACAGCCCCACGAACAGCATGGCGATCATCGGGTAGAGACCATGACCCACCCGGGCGAAGTGCACTTGGCGCGCGTCGGTCGTGGCAGTCATCAGGGCACCTATTAGAGCACTCGGCCGGTACGACGTCGGTCGGGGTGGTGTTCGTCACTGCCCCGGATGTCGGGGTTTCGCGGCCGTCTGGTCGGGCAATCAGGGCGAGACATACGTTTCGACTCACATGGGGTACCAGTGCTCAAAGGTTTCAAAGACTTCATCCTGCGCGGCAACGTCATCGACCTTGCCGTCGCCGTGGTCATCGGCGCTGCGTTCACCGCGCTGATCGGTGCTGTGACCGCCGGACTCATCCAACCCGTGATCAACATGGTCTTCGGTCTGCTCGGGATCGGTTCGGAGGGGATCGGCGGCACCATCGCGCTTCCCGAAGGGCAGACTCTGGACCTGGGTCTGATCCTCACCGCGATCATCACGTTCGTCATCACCGCTGCCGTGGTCTACTTCATCTTCGTTGCGCCCATGAACGCGGCGAAGGATCGTTTCACGAACGCCGAAGAAGAACTCGCCGAGGAGACCGAACTGCTGCGCGAGATCCGCGACCTGCTCAAGGCGCGGAACGCCACCGTCGATGTCACGGACGCGCGCGACGGCGTCAGCAAGCACTGACCTCCAGGGCCAGTTGACGGCCCATCTCGGTCACATAGAACGCGCCTCGGGCGATCGCATCGTCGATCGACGGGGCGCGTTCCGCTGCCGTGAGAACCTGTCGGACCCCCGCAGCCCGCACCACGGCCGGGGCCAGGTCGCTACGACCGGCGACCACGACCACGGGGGTACTGCCGGCGGCCCGGACCACGCCCATGACCACCTTGCCGTGCAGCGACTGAGCGTCGAACGACCCTTCTCCCGTGATCACCAGATCGGCGTCCCGGAACCGGGCCGCTGCGCCCGTGGCGGTCACCACAAGGTCGATCCCCGAACGGCATTCGCCCCCCAGCGCGAGAAGTGCGAAGCCCAGCCCGCCGGCCGCCCCGGCGCCCCGGGCCGAGGCCAGTTCGCGGGGAACCCCGGCTTCCGCGCAGATCTGCGCCCAGTGCCTCAACGCAGCATCGAGTTCGTCGATCTCGGCCCGGGTGGCACCTTTCTGCCCGGCGAACATGCGACTTGCGCCGTCGGGGCCGTACAGCGGATTGTCCACGTCCGTGGCAACGATCAGTTCGCGACCGGCCAGCAGGCGCAGCGGCGCGGACACCTCCAGTCGCGCGATACGGCCGAATCCGGCGGGTCCTTCGTCGAGCGGAACCGGAGCTCCGGCCGAGTCGGTGGCCACTGCCCCGAGCGCGGCGAGGAGTCCGGCCCCGCCGTCGTTGGTGGCGGACCCGCCCAGGCCGACCACGATGGTGCGCGCGTCGGCCGCCACGGCGGCCGCCAGCAACTCTCCGACGCCGCGGGTGGTGACCCGACCCGGATCGCGTCGAGCCGGAGGCACCAGCGCCAGGCCGGCCGCCTGGGCGGACTCGACGTACCAGGAGCCGTCGACCACCAGGCACTCGGCGGTCACGGGTCCACCCAACGGGTCCCGGACTCCGACCCGGACCGCCGTCCCCGGTAGCGACGCCGCCAGCGCATCGATGAAACCCGGTCCACCGTCGGACATCGGGAGACACCCCACCCGGTCCCCCGGCCGGACGCTGCGCCACCCCTGGGCCACGGCATCGGCCACCTGCGGCGCGGTCAGGGATCCCGCGAACTTGTCGGGCGCCACGACGACGCTCAACACCACGGCCCCCGGGCGTAGATTGGGGGTGAGGAAGTGATCATCATGTCCATCCTGGTGGTGTACGAATCCATGTTCGGGGACGCCCGCGACATCGCGCAGGCGATCGCCGCCGGAGCCGCGGAGAGCGTGCCGGCCACCGCGGTCGAAGTCAGTGAAGCGCCCGATGCCATTCCCGATGACGTGACGTTGTTGGTGGTGGGGACCCCCACCCACGCCTTCGGACTCCCCCGGCCGGGCACCCGATCCGATGCCGCGCAGCGCGCCGACACCCCGCTGGTCAGCACGGGCCGCGGCGTCCGCGAGTGGTTGGCGGTGATCACACCGGCCCGGAAGGGACAGCCGGCCGTGACGTTCGACACCCGCATGACCCAGCCGAAGCTGGTGACGGCCATGGATCATGCGTCGCACACGTCGGCCAAGTTGCTGCGAAAGTCCGGGTTCGCCATCGCGACCGAATCCGAGCACTTCCATGTTCTGGACGTCCAAGGACCGTTGGCGGACGGCGAGTCCGAGCGCGCCCGCGACTGGGGCAGGCAACTCGCGGGGATCTAGGATCAGGCGCCGGCGTCGGCCAGTTGGGTCAAGGACCGGCCGCTGACCCGGTACACCGTCCACTCGTCCATCGCGACCGCGCCCTGGCTGCGGTAGAAGTCGATCGCGGGCTGATTCCAGTCCAGGACCGACCATTCCAGTCGGCCGTAATCGTGGTCGACGCAGATGCGGGCCAACGCCACCAACAGCGCTTTCCCGTACCCGCGGCCGCGGTACTGGGGGCGGACGAAGAGATCCTCCAGGTAGACGCCATGGCGGCCACGCCAGGTCGAGAAGTTCAGGAACCACAGCGCCATGCCGGCGATCGAGTCGCCGTCGGCCACCACCAGACAGGAGGCGGCCGGGGATCCCGAGGGGGTGGCGGAACCGGTGAACAACGTGTCGTGGATCTGCTCCGATGTGGCCTGTGCGGCCTCGGGCTCCCGTTCGTACTCGGCCAGTTCTCGGATCATGGCCACGATCTCGTCGACGTCGCCGGGCTCGGCGGGGCGGATGGTCACGGTCCTAGCGTGCCCCACGGCCAGCGCAGGACGAACAGATCCCCGTGAGTTCGACCGTGTGGCTCACCGCCGAGAATCGCTCCTGCTCCGCGATCCGGCCGGCCCAGGACTCCACTGCTGATCCGGACACCTCGACGGTGCGACCACACTCCCGGCACACCAAGTGGTGATGATGACCATCGCTGCATTTGCGGTACACCGTCTCGCCATCGGCGCCGAGCAGGGCGTCGAGCTCGCCGGCCGCGGCCATCCGGCCGAGCGTGCGGTACACCGTGGCCAGCCCGATCCGGTCACCCTGCTCGCGCAGCCGGGCATGCAGTTGTTGGGCGCTCACGAATCCGTCCGCAGCGGCCACCGCCTCCCAGATCGCGCGCCGTTGCCGGGTGGTGCGGGCGTCGCGCGGCGGCGCCATCAGCCGGCGACCTTCCGCAGTGGGGCGATCACCGCTGCGGCCACGAAGACCGCCAGGGCCAGCAGCACGATGGCGGGACCGGGGGGCAGATCGAACCAGAACGACGCGACCAGTCCGGTGACCGCGGAGAACACCCCGACCGCGACCCCGCCGACGGCAGTGGCGGCGAAGGATCGGGTGAACTGCTGCGCGGCGGCGATGGGCACGATCATGATCGCGGACACGAGCAAGAGCCCCACCGTCCGCATGCCGATGACGACGGTCACGGCGGTGAGCACACTCAACAGCAGACTGATCGCCCGGACCTTGACTCCCTGTACGTGGGCAAGATCCGGATCGAGGGACACCAGGAAGAGTTCGCGGCCGAACACCGCGAGCACCGCGAAGGACAGAAGAGCGGCCACGGCGAGAACGACCACATCCCCGACCGCCACCGTGGCGAGCGATCCGAACAGGTACTGGCTCAGTGTGGCCGAGGTGTTGCCCGCCGCCAGCGACGCCAGCAGCACGCCGCCCGCGATCCCGCCATAGAAGACGAGGGCCAGGGCAACGTCGCCCACCGTGCGACTGCGGGCCCGGATCACCTCGACCGCCACCGCGCCGGCGATCGCGACCACCAGGGCGGTGGGGATCGGCTGGGTTCCCACCAGGAACGCCAGTCCCACTCCGGTGAGCGCGACGTGTCCCATCCCGTCACCGAGCAGCGCCAGGCGTCGCTGCACCAGGAAGACCCCGATCATGGGCGCCAGGAGCCCGATGATCAGCGAAGCGATCAGCGCGCGCTGCATGAAGTCATACGACAGCAGGTTCATGGGGTCCACCCCTGCGGGGCCGAAGGCGGCTCGTGGTGACCATGGGGATCCCGCAGCGTGTCCGGGGCCGGAGGTGGGCCGTCGTAGCGGATGCTCGAGGTCCCGCCGGGCCCGAGGACGACCACACGGCCGACGAGATCGGCGAGCACCCCCAACTCGTGGGTCACGAGCACGATGGTCGCCCCCTCATCGCGCAGTCCGTGCAGGATCTCGCCCAGGTGACGGACATTGGCCGCATCGACACCCGCAGTGGGCTCGTCGAGCAGGAGCACATCTGCCCCTTTGGCGAGCACCGACGCGATCATCGCCCGCCGCTGCTGACCGCCGGACAACGTGTGGAAGGCATCCGAAGCCCGATCGGCCAACCCCACCCGGTCAAGGGCGGAGGAGACACCGTTGCTCGATCGGATCCGGGCCAGTCGGCGCCGGGGTGAGATGAGCCCGGCCGCCACCACCTCGCGCACTGACACCGGCACCGCGCCCGCGGCAAGCAGGCTCTGCGGGACGTAGCCGATCCGGTGCCAGTCACCGAACTCGGCCACGGGGGTTCCGAGCACGTCGATCCGGCCCCGGGTCAGCGACTGCAGGCCCAGCAATGCGCGCAGGAGAGTGGTCTTGCCGGAACCGTTCTGCCCCAGCAGCGCCAGGAACTCCCCGCCGCCCACGGTCAATGTGACGTGCTGGAGGACCGGCTCTCCACCCAGGACGACTTCGGCGTCCGTGACGCCGAAGACGGTCACCGGCACGGCTGGCCGCTCTGCACCGTCGCGAGGTTGTCCTCCATGACCGAAAGATAGGTGGCATCGCTGCCCTCAGGCAGCCCTTCCAACGGGTCGAGGACGGCAGTGGCTGCGCCGGTCTCGGCCGCCACGGTCTGCGCGACCTTGGGATCCACGAGGGTCTCGAAATAGATGGTGCGGACGTCGTTGGCCCGGACGAAGTCGGCGACCTGCGCCGCCTGCGCCGGCGACGGTTCGATGTCCGGCGACACTCCAGAGATGCCCACTTGGCTGAAGCCATAGCGGTCCGCCAGATAGGCGAAGGCCTCGTGGCTCACCACGAGGTCACGGTTGGTGCAGTCCTTCGTCCCGGCGGCCCAGCGGCGGTCGAGCGCCTCCAGCTCCCCGTCGAGTTGGTCCTTCGCCGTGGTGTAGGAGGCCTCGTCGGCCGGACTCACAGCCGCCAGGCGGTCGCGGACCGTCGCTGCGATGACGCGCATGTTGTCCGGATCCAGCCAGATGTGGGGGTCGACACCCGATTCGGACCCTGGCGCGGTGAGCAGGGTGATCCCCTGGCTGACGTCCACCGCACGGTCGGGGGCGACCTGTGCGACCGCTTCGTCGATGGCCGGCTGGAACCCCTTGATGTACAGGATCAGGTCGGCATCGTCGATCGAGGCGATCTGTTGCGGCGACAACTCGACGTCGTGCGGCTCCGCGCCGGCCGGGGTCAACGATTCCACCGTCACCGACGAGCCGCCCACCTCGCCGGCGACGTACTCCAAGGGGTAGAAGGCGGCCATCACCGTCGTCGTGTCGTCGGCCGGCGCGGTCGAACTGCAGGACGCGAGGAGCCCCACCGCCATCGCCGCTGCCGCCGGACGCCATGCGCGCGATCTCGATCTCGTCATGGGACCACCTTGCTGGTAATGAGAATCGTTGTCAAATAGACCATGGGTGGTGTGGGCAGGTGCGCGGCGCTGCCTACCCTGGAGGCATGGTCCGCCTGCTCGCACTCCCTCTCCTGGCCGTGATTGTGACCCTCGGAGGGACCGCGACCGCCTGGGCCCACACCGAGATCACGAGCAGCCAACCGGCGGACGGTGCGACGCTGCGCAAGGCACCGGCCGCCGTGGTCCTGACCTTCAGCGAAGCCCCGTTGGACACCGGCCTGGCTGTCGTGGCGACCGGGCCGCAGGGGCGGACGCCTTTGGATGCCACCGTTGCCGGCGGCGAGGTCGTGGCGCCGTGGCCCCGGGACCTGCCGGCGGGTGGCTATCGCGTGGCGTACCGCGTCGTGGCGGACGACGGTCACCCCATCGAGGGGTCGCTCTCCTTCACCGTCCAGGGGTCGTCGTCCGCGCCGGCGACCTCACCGTCACCCACTGCCACCTCCGCCGCTGCGGTCGAGGACGAGTCACCCGCCGGGATCCCGCCCTGGCTGTGGGTCGTGGCCGGCGTCTTGGTGCTCGGCGCCGCATGGCTCCTGCTCTCGCGCCGCGGCCGCCAGGACCGCTGATGGGCCGACGCCTGTTCCCATTGCTGATGGCCGCCGCGCTCGCCGCAGCGCTGACTGCCTGCGGGCGCACCGCCACCCCGCCGGGAACCGCTCCCACGGACGCGGTGGGGGTGACGGTCATCGCACCCGACGAACGTCAGCCGGCCCCTCCCATCGCAGGCGAGTTGTTGGGCGGAGGCCGCCTGGATCTGGCCGAGGAACCGGCGCGCTGGACGGTGGTGAACGCGTGGGCCTCGTGGTGCGAACCCTGTCAGACGGAGACACCGGAGTTGGTCGCCTTCGCCGCCGCCAACCCCCGGATCCGAGTGGTGGGACTCGACGTGCAGGACCGGACCGGGGCGGCCCAGGAGTTCGTGCGCGCCAAGAAGGTGGGCTACCCGAACGTCCTGGACCCGGACGGGACGGTGCTGGCTACGATCCCAGGAGTGCCCCCGAAGGCGTTGCCGAGCACGGTGGTCATCGACCCGCAAGGCCGGATCGCCGCCCGAGCGGTGGGTCCGGTCACCCGGGCGACCCTGGATCAGATGCTGGTCGACGCCGGAGCCACTGTCACCACGCCCTGACGGGGTGGACAGCGCCCCCGGCAGGATTCGAACCTGCGCGCATGGCTCCGGAGGCCACCGCTCTATCCCCTGAGCTACGGGGGCTCGGGACGGCCCTCAGATTACCAGCCGATCCGCGCCCCGTTCTCCGCTGCCCGGCCGGCAGCAAGCAGTCAGGCGCGCGCTGCGGCCGCCACGGCCAGTGCCGCAACGCTGACCACGCCGGCCACCAGCGCCACCCGCTGGTTCGACACCTCACGGTGACCCATCAACCCACCGCGGCTCATCGAACTCATGACGGATCCGATCGACATCGACGACATCAAAGAACCGGCACTGAGCGCCGAGCCGACGCTGAACAACGACCCCGCGCAGCCGATGCTGCCGACCGACAGCACCGACCCCGTCGACCCGATCGACAGCAGCGAACCGGTGGACCACAGCGACAGCAGGGATCCGTGCGAGTCGCGCGACATCAACGAGCGGTCGCTCATTTGACGTTCAGTGAGACAACGTCGCTGCACTGGTTGGTCGCCTCGCGGATCACGCCGTTGATCTCGCGGTAGGTGACCACGGTCGGCACGTCTTCGTAGATCTTCACCAAGCCCGTGGCCATGACCGTCGCGCACTGCTGTGCCAGCTTGGCCTTGGCCTGACTGGCCTGCAGTTGCTGCTTGAGGTTGCCCTCGGCCGCGGCGGCTTCCTGCTTCTGCTGTTGGTACTCGGCGTTCAGGTTCTTGAGTTCTGTGGTCTCCTTCTTGATGTCGGCGCCCTCGATCTTGAGTTTGCCCTTCTGGTTGGAGACCTCGGAGCGCAAGCGGGCGATCTCCTTGGCCTGCTCGCCTTCCTTCTTTCCGGCAGTCGCCTCCACCTCTTTCAGCTGGTTCTCCAGATTGGCGATCTGCTGGTTGGTGCTGGTCTGAAGATCATTGAGTTTGCTGTTGGTCGAGAATCCCCAGATGCCGAAGCCGATGGTGGTCAGCGCCAAGACTCCCGTGGCGATCTTCCACGGCAGGCTCGGGTCCTTGCCCTTGCCCGCGGGTCCCGCCGCATGAGGCGCGTGGCCCGGCGTGCCCGGGGGCGGCGTCGCGGAACCGGCAGACGGAGTTGCGCCCGTGGTCGCGGGGATCTGGGTCGTGGGCTGCTCGGGTCCGGGCGGGGTGGGCGTGGACATGTCGACCTCCAAGATCACAAAGTGTCCTGGTTCGAGGCTAGTGCTCGGCGTCGACCGTTCGCGTGCCGAAAGACCGGATCCCTCACCGGTCTTCGACGAACGGCGTGGGCACCCCGAAGGCGTATCCGGTGCCGGCCTGGCCCGGTCCGGCCACCACGGCAAGACCGACTCCCGGCGTGTTCGTGAGCCGGGCGTGTGCGGCATCGACCAGCGCGCTGCCGCCCTTGGTGGCGGTGATCACAAGATCCCCGGCGCGGACCTCGTCGGCCACCCACCCGGCCGGATCGCTCCGCACATGCTGCACCTTCGCCTCTCCGAACGGGGCCAGCGCCGCATCCGCCACCTCGGGGCCCGCCACCACCAGGATCGGGCAGCGCCACTGCGCCCCCAACCGACGCGCCACATCAGCCAGAAGGTCCGCGTCGATCACGGCAGTGTCGGCGGTGTCGGCGGCATCGATCGTCACCACGATCCGGTGAGTCCGGGGTGGATCGACCACCACTATCACCGGCACCGGGCTGGCGGCCACGATCTGCTCCACCGCCCGGTCGCGGAACCATCCGGCGATCCCGCGCCGCAGTCGGTTGCCCACGACGAGAACCGATGCGTCCGACTCCAGCGCCGCGTTGCGCAGCCCCAGGGCCGGTGACTGGTCCAGCCGGATGGTCGCCTGTCCCTCCGCGCCGGCGGACGCGACGTTCGCAGCCAGCGACTGGCGGAACTCGTCCGACGGGGTCGTGACCGCGGTCAACTCGTTGGCGATCACGTGCACGGGGTTCACCGTGCCGGCGTCAGCCCGGGCCAGCGCCGTGGCCAGGGGCAACAACGCCTCGGCCTGCGCCTCTTCGGCCACGCCCACCAGGACCCGCTCACCCAGCGGAAGGCGGTCGGTGCGCGGTACGGCCACCCGCTGCGCGAAGAACTGCGTCGCGGCCGAACTGATCAACAGACTCACCACGACCACGACCAGCACCGCATTCAGCACCGCGTCATCGAACAACCCCAGCGAGAAGCCCACCGAGGCCGCCGCCAGGGTGGCTGCGGCCTGCGGCAGGGTCAACGAGAACATGAGCCCGATCTCGGGGCCACTGAAGCCGCTCCAGTGACCCGCGATCACCGCCGCCAGGAGTTTCCCGCTGATCACGGCCAGCGCGAACGCCGCGGCCACCACCAGTGTCGCCGGCTGGAACATGACCGAAGGCTCGATCAACAAACCGATGGAGATCAGGAAGAAGGGGATGAACAGCGAGTTGCCGACGAACTCCGTGACCTCCATCAGCGGCGAGCCGTTGGGGACGCTGCGGTTCAGGCCCAGACCGGCGAAGAATGCGCCGACGATCCCTTCGAGTCCGAAGGCCTCGCCGAGCAGCGCAGCCGCCAGGAAAGCCAGGAAGACGAACACGAAACGAGCCGCCCGGGACTGCCCCTGGTGGGTGAACCACCACCGCGCCAGTCGCGGCAGGACGAGCATGGTGAAGACCCCCAGGGTCAGCAGCCCCAGGGGCAGGGTGATCAGCGGGTTGCTGTCCGACTCGCCCCCGGACACCACCGCCAGCACCAGGAGCGCGAGCGTGTCGGTCATCACTGTCGCCCCCACGGCGACCACCACGCTGCGGCTGGCGACCAGGCCCCGGCGCTGCACGATGGGGTACGTGACGAGCGTGTGGGAGGCCCAGACTGAACCGATCAGGACCAGCGCCCAGGCGGTGAGTCCGACCCACCATCCCGCGACCACCCCCAGGACGAACGGGCACGCGAAGGTGAGAATGCCGAACCGGATCCCGGCGCTGCGGTTGCGCGCGAACAGGCCCAGGTCCAGTTCCAGCCCGGCCAGGAACATCAGGTAGAGCAGGCCGATCGTGCCGAGCCCGCGCAGACTGTCCGCGTCGATCAGGTCCAGCGCGTCCGGCCCGTTCAGGTACCCGCCGACGATCAGCCCGATCAGACCGGGGATGCGCAGCCGTTCCATGACGATGGGTGCGAACAGGACCACTGCCAGGACACAGAACAGCAGGCCCTCGGCGCTGTCGAAGTACGGCCCCCCGTCGGCGCCACCAAGGGTGAGTACCCCGCTCATGACCACATCCGGCTCATGACACGGTGAACTCGACCGTCGCCGTCCAGGTGGCCCCGGGGACCAACACCTGCCAGCCCACGTCGTGGCCTCGGGCGGTGAGATGGACCGCGTCCGTAGGGCACGTGTAGGGCTCCACCGCGATCGCCTGCCTGCTGGCCGGTGTGAACACCACCAGATCCCGGAAGGCACCGTCACAGCGCAGCCCGACGGTGACGTCACCACCGACGAGCGTCGCCCGTTCCATGAGTCCGTCCGGTCCGGGGGCGAACGGCGGCAGACCCGTCAGGACGTCATCGAGTTCCCGGTCGGCGACGCGCACGGGCTGGCGCAGGTCCCGATCCCCGGACACGTCGACCAGCCTCCCGGTCGGGATGCTGTCGACCAATTCCCAGTACTGGGCGGCGGGGGCCTGCAGTACGATGTCCGCCACGGAGTCCGCGCCCAGTGCCGTGAAGTACGGGTGGAACCCGAGCCCGAACGGGGCGTCCTGATCGCCGGCGTTGGTCACCCGCGATTCGATGCGCAGTGCGTCGTCGGCCAGTTCGACGGTGATCCCGAGCTCGAGATCGCCGGGCCAGTCGGCCGCAACGTCGGGCGCGTCCCGCGACAGTCGGAAGGTACCGGTGACGGCCGACTCACCGGTGGCAGCGACATCGGACCACGGTCGTTTGGCGCAGAAACCGTGGATGGCGTTGGGATCACCGGGATGAGCGGTCGGTAGGTCATAACGCCGGCCACCGGCCTCGAAGGACGCCCCTGCGATGCGGTTGGGGAAAGGGAACAGGATGGGGATGCCGCTGCGCGTACCGCTGCCGCCGGCCAGGACGTCCGGATCATGGTGCAGAAGAGGCACGGGTGTGCCGGCCAGCGGCACCCGCCAGTCGACCACGTTGAATCCCATCCCCGGGAAGACGGTCGCCTCGGCCCCGCCGGGTGTGGTCAGCCGCACGACAGTGGGATCTGGCGCATCGTGAGGGAGGGGCACGCCGTCGGACCCGACAACTCGTACATGCGCTCCGGTGGGATCGATGTGCACAGCCATGAGGCGCATGGTGTCAGTCCGGCCGGGCAGACGCGATGTGATCGGCCGGTTGGGGACATTCCGGGCAGTCGCCGACTCGCCGCCGACGGAAACCTCGAACTGTCGGACCCTCGTGGCACGGTGATCGTGAGCGAGCACAACGATGATCGAGGGGCGACCATGAGCATCCAGACCAGCGCACTTCAGATGAGGCCTACGGGTGACCCGGCCGCCGACCCGAACGGAGACCACCGGGCAGCCGACCCGGGTGCCGAGCCCGTCGCCCGCGATTTTGCGTGCCTCGTCAGCGTGACCCACCTCTCCGGGAGCGATGCCCGCACCCTGCGCCGGGTCCGTGGGGTGACCGGGGTGATCGACACCGAGGCCACCGCAGAGGTGCACATGATCGTCGGTGCCGACAGTCACCGGGCCGCACGACGGGTCTGCGTGGAACAGGTGGCGCTGCTGCTTCCCGGAGCGGTCGTCACGGTCCCCGAGGTGGTGGACTACAACCACGCGCTGCTCGCGTTCCTCGACCAGCATGGGGAACACCCCGACGACCCCGATGACCTGGCCTACTTCCACGATGCGCACGTGGTATCGGAGGTCCTCGACCGCGTATGACCGGGCCGCGGACACCCCACCGACTGTTCGTCGCCCTGTGGCCTGGGCCGGAACTGACGCGGTCGCTCGAGCAGGGGCTGTCGCCGCTCCGGGAACGGGCTGGAGCGGACGTCGTCTGGCAGGCACCGGAACGGCTCCATCTGACGCTGGCTTTCCTGGGCGACCGCGACCCGGATGAGGCGGCGACCCAGGTGGCGCGGATCGCGTCCGCCCACGAGGCGCCGCAGCTGGTGGTCCAGGGCGGGGGCCGGTTCGGTCAAGCCCTGTGGGTCGGTGTGACCGGCGCCGGGCTGACCGCGCTGTACCAACGGTTGGCACGCGTTTTCGGCCTCCCGGCCGGGCGGTTCCGGGGCCATGTGACGGTCGCACGCAGCCGGGCCCCACGGCCCGGGCTGGAATTGGTGGCTGCCTTGAAGTGTCTCGACCTGGGCTCGTGGACGCCTGCCGACGTACGACTCGTGGCTTCCCGTCTGGGCCCCGACGCGGAGTACCGGTCGCTCGGGCGCTACCCGTTCGCCCCGACCACCGCCTGATCGGTCAGCCACGACGTGAGCGCTTGTTCGCACGTGATCAGGTCGGCCTCTGAGACCCGTTCGTCCACGGCGTGGGCCAGCGACGGATCACCGGGGCCGAAGTTCACCGCAGGGATCCCCAGCTGCGCGAACCGGGCGACATCGGTCCACCCGAATTTGGGCCGCGGTTGCGCGCCGACCGACGCGACGAAGTCGCGGGCCGCCGGCAGTTCCAACCCCGGCAACGCGCCGGCGGCCAGATCCACCACCTCCAGCGGGAACCCGGCAAAGACGGACCGCACGTGCGCCTCGGCCTCGGCCGTCGATCGTGACGGGGCGAACCGGTAGTTGACGGTCACCTCGCAGGCATCGGGGATGACGTTTCCTGCCACTCCCCCTGCGATGCCCACGGCGTTGAGTCCCTCTCGGAACTCCAGGCCGTCCACCACGATCCGCTCGGGACGGTAGTCGATCAGCCGTTGCAGCACCTCGACGGCGCGGTGCACCGCGTTGTCCCCCAACCAGGAGCGGGCGCTGTGAGCCCGTACCCCGGAGGTGCGGACCTTCGCCCGCAGGGTTCCCTGGCAGCCGGCTTCGACGCCGGCGTTCGACGGTTCCATCAGGATCGCGAAGTCCGCCTCGAGCCACTCCGGATGGGAGCGGGCCAGTCGCTCCAGCCCGTTGAACGCCGAGTCGATCTCCTCGCAGTCGTAGAAGACGTACGTCACATCGCGCACGGGTTCGGCGATCATGCGGGCAAGACGCAGCGCCACCGCCACGCCCCCCTTCATGTCGCAGGAGCCCAGACCGTGGACCGCCCCACCCGACCGCGAGTGGGGCAGGTTGCCGGACGAGGGAACCGTGTCCAGGTGACCCCCGATGAGCACGCGTTCTCCGCGACCTGCCATTGTGCGGGCCACCACCGAGTTTCCGTCGCGAGTGACGGTGAGATGATCCACCCCGGTCAAGGCCGCCTCGACGGCATCGGCCAACGCCGCCTCATGGCGTGACTCGCTGGGGATATCGACCAGATCGCCGGTCAGGGCGACGACATCACGATCCAGGTCCAGTCGGTACTCGCTCACCTGGGTACGGTATCCCGGTGAGCGAAACCCCCGCCCCTGTGCCGTTGACCGACGTGAGTGGACCGGCCAGCGCCATCGGGATCGCCACCCGCACCGCCGGCGAGATCATCGAGGTCTGGTACCCGCAGCCGGCTCTGGGTGACACCCCGCTGGACGTGGCCGATCTGGCGACCGGGATCACGACCGATCATGTCCGCGGCGTCACGACCGACACGGTGACCACCACCATCGCCGACCTGCAGGCGCCGGCCGACTCTGTCGCAGACGTCTACTTGCGCCTCCACTTGCTGTCGCACCGGCTCGTGCGGCCGCGCACCATCAACCTGGACGGCATCTTCGGACTGTTGCCGAACGTGGCGTGGACGACGCTCGGACCGATCCCCCTTGATGAACTGCCGGACGCCCGTCAGCGGGCACGGGCCCACGGTGGCCCGTTGACCGTGCTCAGCGTCGACAAGTTCCCCCGGATGGTCGACTACGTGGTGCCGGCCGGCGTCCGGATCGGGGACGCGGACCGGGTGCGGCTCGGTGCCCACTTGGCGGCCGGGACCACGGTCATGCACGAAGGATTCGTCAACTTCAACGCCGGGACGTTGGGCGCCTCCATGGTCGAAGGACGGATCAGCGCCGGGGTGGTCGTCGGTGACGGTTCGGACATAGGTGGCGGCGCCTCGATCATGGGGACGTTGTCGGGCGGGGGCACCGAGGTCATCTCGATCGGGGCTGGGAGCCTCATCGGCGCCAACGCGGGGTGTGGCATCTCTCTGGGTGACAACTGCATCATCGAAGCTGGCTGCTACATCACCGCGGGCGCCAAGATCACGCTGCCCGACGGTGCTGTCGTGCGGGCCCGGGAATTGTCCGGAGCCAACGGCTTGCTGTTCCGCCGCAACAGCCTCAGCGGATCACTGGAAGCCGTGCCCCGTTCGGGCTCCTGGGGCGGGCTCAACGCCGCGCTGCACGCGAACTGATCGATCGCCCGGTGGGGCGAACAGCCGTCAGACGCCGCAGGACATGGCGAAGGCGGTGTACTTGCGGGTCGCGATCGGCTTGACGAACAGGCGCACGAAGCCCGGCAACATGCCCCACGTGGTGGCCTGCTGCTGCTCGGTCGCCCCGTCGCACACCCACGGCAACACCATGATCGAGTCCTTCTGCTCGCGCGTGAATGACATGAACTCCTTGAGCTGCGCCTTGGTCACGTACTTCTGCACGATGGGGATCCCATCCCGCTCCTCGTGGGCACAGTGCCCATCCAGCACCAGGGCCAGCTCCTGGAAGCTGGCGACGAGCGCCGCGGTGTCGGAGTCCGGACCCAAGGAACCGAAACCGTGATCGAGTTCCCCCAACACCCGCTGCAGATCCTCGTGTTCGGATTCCATGGCGAGGAGCACCACTTTCTCCGCCGGCGTCGCCTGGGCCAGCGCCGCCGGCCACAGGTAGCGGTCCTCGCCCTGATGATGGGTGTGCAAGGTGTCCGAGAAGAAGTCATATCGACGTCGCAGCCCCGCCGCCGCCTCGGAGTCGGACAGATCCACCGCGGCCAGCGCTGTCGACAGCCGCTGGACCTCGCGGGTGAAGGCGCGATGCATGTTGGTGTTGATGGTGAAGTCGGGGACGTCAGACATGAGGATCCTCTCCGAAGTTTCAGCGCGCGTCGAGCGGGACATAGTTGCGCTCGGTAGCGCCCACGTATACCTGCCGGGGCCGGCCGATCTTGGTGGCGGGGTCGGTGATCATCTCGCGCCATTGCGCGATCCAGCCGGGGAGCCGACCGAGCGCGAACAGGACGGTGAACATGCGCGTCGGGAACCCCATCGCCTTGTAGATCAGGCCGGTGTAGAAGTCGACGTTCGGATACAGCTTGCGCGAGACGAAGAAGTCGTCGGCCAGGGCCACTTCCTCCAGTCGCAGGGCGATGTCAAGGAGTGGGTCATGGACATCGAGGCGTTCGAACACCTCGTGTGCCTTCTCCTTGACGATCGCAGCGCGCGGATCGTAGTTCTTGTACACGCGGTGGCCGAAACCCATCAGGCGCACGCCATCCTCGCGATTCTTGACCTGCCGGATGAAGGTCTTGACTCCCCCACCGGAGGCGTGGATGCCCTCGAGCATCTCCAGCACCGCCTGATTCGCTCCGCCGTGCAGCGGACCGAACAGGGCGTTGATGCCGGCCGAGACCGACGCGAACATGTTGGCGTGGGACGAACCGACCAGCCGCACCGTGGACGTCGAACAGTTCTGCTCGTGATCGGCATGCAGCACCAGCAGCATGTCGAGCACCTCGGCCATGACCGGGTCCACCTCGTACGGTTCGGCTGGGACCCCGAACGACATGCGTAAGTAGTTGCTGACGTAGTCGAGCGAGTTGTCCGGGTAGACGTAGGGCTGGCCCACCGACTTCTTGTAGGCGTAGGCCGCGATCGTCGGCAGCTTCGCCAACAACCGGATGGTCGAGATCTCGACCTGCTCGGGATCCAGCGGATCCAGGGAGTCCTCATAGAACGTGGACAGCGCACTCACCGCGCTGGACAACACCGGCATCGGGTGGGCGTTGCGCGGGAAACCGTCGAACAGCCGGCGCAGGTCCTCGTGCAACATGGTGTGCCGCTTGATCCGGCCAACGAAGTCGTCCAGCTCGGCCTCGCTGGGCAGCTCGCCGTAGATCAACAGGTAGGCCACCTCGAGGTAGGTGGAACTCTGGGCCAACTGTTCGATCGGGTAGCCGCGGTAACGCAGGATGCCGACGTCGCCGTCGATGTAGGTGATCTTGGACTCGCACGACGCAGTGTTCGTGAACCCGACATCCAGCGAGACGTCACCGGTCGCCTTGAGCAGTTGGCTGATGTCCAGACCGGAACTTCCGTCCGTCGCCGGCACGACCGATAGGTCGACCTCCGCGGCGGGGTGGTGGAGTGTGATGTCGTCGGTCACAGCGCCTCCTCGACGGCCTCGAACGCACTCCCACCGTAGTCACCCACTCGTCCTGGGACTTCGTCGGTCCCCCGCCGGACCGCGGTTCAGGCCGTGATCCGCGCTGCGGCGTCCGTCAGGTCGGCATCGGTGGCCGTGATCGCGAGGCGCACGTGCCGGTCGCCCCTGGGTCCGTAGAAGCCGCCGGGAGCCACGACGAGGCCCCGGTCGGCGAACCAGCCGACCGTCTCCGTGTCGGGTTGGTCGCGGGTCACCCACAGGAACAGCCCGGCTTCCGAGCCATCGACCTCGAATCCGGCCGTCTCGACCGCGGACCGCAGCAGTGCTCGACGGACGATGTACCGCTCGCGCGCTGCGGCCACCCCTGCGTCGTCGCCGAGTGCCGCCACGGCCGCCGCCTGGACCGGGGTGGGGACGATGAGACCGAGATCGCGGCGCCGCCGCACGAGAGTGCGGATCACGGTGGCGTCGCCGGCAGCAAAACCGCAGCGGTAGCCCGCCATGCTCGACCGTTTCGACAACGAATGCACGGCGACGATGCCCTCGTAGGACCCGCGTGCCACTCGGGGACTGAGGATCGACGGCGCGTTCCCTGCCGGCCCTCCCAGTTCGCGGTAGCACTCGTCGCTGATCACGATCGTTCCGCGCGCCCGGGCCCAGTCCACGACTTTGGCCAGGTGCTCCTCGGGGAGGACCGCCCCCGTGGGGTTGCTCGGGGTATTGAGCCACAGGAGCGACACCCGGGCCGGTCCGATGGCGATGGTGGAGTCGGCGGCCAGTAGTCGGCAGCCCGCCGCCTCAGCGCCCGCCGCGTACGTGGGGTAGGCCAGTTCCGGCACCACGACGGTGTCCGAGGGACCCAGGCCCAACAGCCACGGGACGGTGGCGATGAACTCCTTGCTCCCGACCGTGGCGACCACATCGGTCGGATCCAGCGCCGCGCCGGTGCTGCGGTGCAGCCAGTCGGAGTACGCCTCGCGCAGCGTCTCCGTGCCGTGGGCGGGCGGGTACCCCGGTGCGTCCGCTGCTGCCGCCAGCGCCCGCTGGACGGTGTCGGGGGTGGGATCCGTAGGGGTTCCCTGACCCAGATCGATCACCCGGTGGCCGGAATCTTCGGCGCGCCGACGGGCATCCTGAATCACTTCCCACACGTTCCAGGCGCGGTCGTCAGTCACCGGCCACCACCGTGATCGTCGCCGGGCCGACCGCGAGGATGCGCAACCCGGAGTCACGTTCGGCCAGCACCAGTTCGCGGAGCCCGTCGTCGCCGCTCACTGCCAGCTCCAATCGGTCTTGGGCAATGGCTTCCGCGGGAACCACCTGCGCCGTTTGCAGCCAGTCGCTCAGAGCGCCGGTGTCACCCCGCTCCAAGGTGTCAGCCGCTGCGACGAGTTCCGCTGCCGCGTTGCGGGCCGCCGCCGCCGCCGCGGCTGCGTTGGCCATCACGAACTCGGCGGTCCGGTCCGGTGGCGAGGCGCTGACCCGCGTGGCGTCCCGGAACGAGCCGGCCGCCAAGAGCGCCAGAAGCGCCGGATCGGAATCAGCCGCGACCACATTGCCGAGCGCACCCGCCTGCAGGTGCGGCAGGTGCGACACCGCGGCGACCGCCTGATCGTGCCGCGCCGCGGACATGGGCACCGCCTCCGCCCCGAGCTCGATGATCAGGTCCAGCGCCAGCCGCAGCGTGGCCGGGTCCGTGTCGGGCTCCACCACCACGGGCCAGCGGCTTCCGCGGAAGAGGTCGGGGCTGCTCGCTTGGCACCCCGCCCGTTCCGATCCGGCCATGGGGTGGGTGCCGACGAACGGGAAGGACGGGTGGCGCTGCCAGACCGCGACGATGGGTCCCTTGACGGATCCGAGGTCCACTGTCGGCACCGGGGTTCCGTCCATCAGGGTCATCAAGAGATCGACATTGGCCCCGGTCGGGGCCGCCAGGACGACCACATCACAAGCGGCCAGATCAGGGACGAAGTCCACCGGCTCGACGCCCCACTGACCGGCAGCTTCGCGCGCGGTCTGATCGGGGTCGTATCCCCGCACCGTGTGAGTGGCCAGCAGTCCGCGGGCCACCGAGGATCCGATGAGACCGAGCCCCGCCACCCCGACGATCACAGCCCCAGCCGCTCCGGGTCGAGCAGGGCCGCGATCCAGGCGTCGAGGGTGTCGGCTCCGACCGATCCCGGGGGCGCCGACTCGTCCACCCGTGCCACGGTCGAGGCCTCGGCCAGCGGGAACGACCCGAGGACCTTGACCTCGGCCGGAAGTCCGGTCACCGCACGCAGGGTGTCCTGCAGCCGGGTGTCACTCAGATGGCTCCGGGCAGTGAGCAGGAAGCAGTACTCCCCTGCGCGGGTCCGGACCGGGCGCGAACTGATGGCGGTCAGGGCGATGTCCCGTTCGGCGAAACAGTCCAGGATGTCGGCCAGGACGCCGGTGCGGTCACCGATCGGGGTGACGACGATCACCGTCCGGTCGTGGCCGGTCTGGGCCGCCAGCCGGCGGGTCAGCAAGGCCATCCGGGTGGCGGTGCCGGAGTGATCCTCGGCCGCGGCACGCAGAACGGCCAAGGAGTGCAGTCGAGCGGCCTTGGCGGAGGTCAGCGCCACCGTGGCATCATCGCCGGCGTCGGCGACCCGGCGGCAGGCGGCGGCGATGGAATCGACCAACTCGACCTCGGCATCCGCTCCCTCCAGGAACCGACGACACTGCGCTGCAGCGACGGTGGTGGTGACCACCCGTTCGATCCCGGCTGCCCGGGCCCCAGCCGTTCCGGCCACGACGTAGTTGACCGGCACGATGAGTTCTTCATTGATGAAACACATCGACGAGCGAAAGACGAGTTCGTCGATGGTGCTGGACACGTCCCCCTCGACCGAGGTCTCGAGCGGCACCACCCCCGCGTCGGCCTCTCCCGATTCCACACTGAAGATCACATCGGCGACCGAGTCCCGTGGTTCGACCTGACCCGGCCATGGGGCCTCCAACAGGTCGACGGCAGCATGCGTGAAGGAACCGGGCGGCCCGAGGTAGGTCAGAAGCCGATCGGTACCGAGATCTGTTCCGACGGGGTCCGAGGCGTCACTCACTCGTCGTGTTCCTGCGGCGGAAGTGCCGCCACGAGGGGAACGTCCTTGTCGAACGGACCGTGCTTGGCGGCGCCGCCGAGATCGGAGTCCGGGATCCCGTTGAAGAACTCGGCGTTCGCGTCGGTGTAGGCCGTGTACTCCTCGGGCACGTCATCCTCGTAGTAGATCGCTTCGACGGGGCACACCGGCTCGCAGGCACCGCAGTCGACGCACTCGTCCGGATGGATGTACAACATCCGGTTGCCCTCGTAGATGCAGTCGACCGGACATTCGTCGATGCAGGCCTTGTCCTTGAGATCGACGCAGGGCTGGGTGATGACGTAGGTCACCGGATGCCTCCTCGAGTGCCGGGCCGGGTGATCGGCCGCGAACAGATTCTAGTGGGATGCGTGATTCTCCTCGCAATCGCAGGGGCGCAGGGCGACAGGCGGCGTCGGCGGGAAGCGGCTCCTAGACTGGTGCCGACGCTCCAGCACCCTGCAAGGAGGCCCCGTGCCCTTCCTCCCGTCCGCGAAGGCACGCCTGGATGTGGGGCCCGCCGACGAAGGTCGGCGCCTGAGTACACGGTTCACGGAAGGCCTGGGAAAGCCCGAGTCAGAGGCGACCGGGGTCCTCCTGCGCTGGAGTGGCGGACTGTCCGACGGCATCCTGCGGTTGCGCCGCCGCGACGGGATCGAGCGGGGCGTGCCTGCGGATCAACTGGTCGCAGCCCGCGTGATCCCCCCGGAGTTGTCGGCCTACGCGGTGCAGCGCATGTGCCAGCAGGGCTGGCCACCGCTGGTGGCCGAGGAACGCGGTCCATGGACGTTCCGCGCGTCGAGTGGCGCCACGGGACGGGCCAACAGTGTGCGCGTGGCGGGTGCCCCGAAGGGCAGCCTGCGGGCGGCGCTCACCGACGTCCAGCGTTGGTACGAGGCGCGGGACCTGCCGCCGCGCCTGCAGATCACCCACCCGAGCGGGCTCGAGGACGCGTTGGACGAACGCGGCTGGACCGGCAGACGCCGCAGCCGGGTCCTGGTGGCCAGTGTGTCCCGGCTGCTCAACGCCACCAGTGAGGCCCATCAGCGCAGCGATCTGGATCTGTCCATCGAGACTGCCCCCAACCACGATTTCCTCAAGCTTGTTCTCGGCTATTCCCCGGCCACCGCGGCGGAGTTCGACCACGTGTTCGCCGCGGTCCGACCGGCGGCTTTTGTCTACTGCCGGAACTCGGCGGGGGAACTGCTCGGCATCGGACATGCCACGTTGCAGGACACCTGGTGCGGGGCGACGACCATCCAGACGGCGCCACAGAGCCGCCGCAGTGGGATCGCCACCGCCATCACGGCACAGCTGGCGCAGTGGGCGGTGGATCAGCAGGCATCCAACTGGTACCTGCAGTTGTTCGAGGACAACGCCGCCGCCTTGGGTTTCTACGAGGGCCTCGGGTTCGTCACGCATCACCGGTACGAGTACCGGTGGCCGGCGGACATGACCGAGGCGGATCTGTGGCCCGAGCGCGACAACCACGCCGACTGACCGCTGCCGCCCGGCACGGTGCCGCTACGACTCCGGCGCCAACGCTCGATAGGTGGAGTGCCAGTACAGCAGGGCCGGGTCGTCGGCACCCATGCGCAGCGACTCGACCTCGCCGATGACGATGTCGTGGTCCCCCGCAGGCACGACCTGATACGTACGGCATTCCAGCCACGCGAGCGACTGGTCCAGCAACGCGATGCCGTGAGCGCCCCGGTGGTGCGGAACCCGATCGAGTTGGCCCTGAAGCGGACGACCCGAGGTGGCGAACCAGGCCGCGTGGTCGCGGGCAGCCGCGGTCAGCAGGGACACGGACCACTGCCGGGTGGCGTGAATGGCCTCCCAGAAGCGGGCCGTACGCGCCACCGAGACCAGGATCAGCGGGGGACGCAGCGACACCGACGACACCGCATTGGCGGTCATCGCATGGTCCATCCCGTCGGCCACACACGTCACAACCGCGACGCCGGTGGCGAACGACCCGAGGACCCGACGGAACTCGGCGTCCGGCACCGACGTCATGCCGTGGCCACCGGGCGCAGGCGCGCCGGGACGTTGCAGCAGGCAGTACCCAGGACCACCCCGACGAACAGGTAGCCCATCGCCACGGCATTCCGGGCGATCACGATGTCGCCGCCAGCGGTGGGCAGCGCCAGGACGACAGACGCGACTGCCCAGCCCAGGAAGAAGCACAACCCGGCCCGGCGACTGTCGAACAGATGGATGAGCGCCCGGATGCAGGCGACCAGACACGTCAGGACCAGCAGCGCCCCGGCGGGAAACCACCCCAGGGTCACGGCCTGCAGGAAGCCGCCGAACAGACCGATAACCACTCCGCCCACCGCCACGACGATGGCGGACCCCACCCCGAAGTGGTGGTTCTGGTCGTCGTCGTCGGCGGTGTCGCCGGTGTCGGCACCGTTAGTCATACGTCGAGGCCCACGAACAGGTCATCCACGACCTCGTCGGGGAGGTCGCCCTTCGCCAACCGGAAGTGCTCCTTGCCGAACACGGGGGTTCCCAGGTTGTTGGACAGAGCGAAGAACCCATCGGCCAGGTTGATCTGGCTGGCGTGGGCGGCCATCGCGGCCCGCTTGGCGGGCAGCTGTGCGCTCACGTCCACCGACGCAGCCAAAACGTCGTCCTCGACGGCGAACGGGAGATCGTCGGGGTCCATCGTGGCGAAGTCCGAGGTGTCCCCGGCTGCCCGCAGCGCCTCGATCCCGGCCCGGACGTCGCTCTTGGGGAAAGCGGTCCAGAAGATCCGCGGGATGTCCCAAGCTGGACCCAGATCGGGACGGTAGGTGGGCACGGCCGCGAGCAGTGCCGCGTACATCGCCACCCGGTGCGCCTGGATGTGGTCGGGATGGCCGTACCCGCCGAAGTCGTCGTACGTGACCAGGACCTGGGGCCTCGTCTCACGGATGACCGGGACCAGGTGGTCGGCGGCCTCCCGGAGGTCCGCCCGCCAGAAACAGTGCGGCCGGTCGTTGCTCGGCTCTCCCATCATGCCGGAGTCCCGGTAGGTGCCCGCTCCCCCCAACAGCCGGTTGTCGGTGATGCCCAGGGCGGACATCGAATCGGCCAGTTCCTGGATCCGGTGCGAGCCCAGATCGTCATGCTGGTCGGCCGCGAGGTGGGCGATGTCGGGCAAGAGGATCTCGCCCTCCTCGCCGAGCGTGCACGTCACCAACGTCACCTGGTCCCCCGCGCCCGTGTGTTTGGCGAGCAGCCCCCCGGTACTCAGCACCTCGTCGTCGGGGTGGGCGTGGACCACCAGCAGTCGTCGCGTCATGGCGACCACAGTAATGCCGGCGAACCCGACGAGGGGAACCGCCGAACCAGGACGGAACCCACCACGGCACGCGGTCGTCGAATCGTGGGTCCGCCACCACCGGCGGGCTAGTGTCCGAGGGGGCCACCCCACCGAGGTGTGTGCCCCCCCAATGGAGGTTGTATGAACAAGAAGGCAATTGTCGCCGTCGGCGCCAGCACCCTGATCGCCGCCGGCGCTCTGGTGCCGGCCACGTCCGCGATGGCGAAGAACACCAAGGGCAAGCTGTGTGACGACGGCACGTTCCACGTGCTGCACAACGACAGCATCAACCAGCGCAAGATCAAAGAGGGCTACTACAAGACCTACGTGCGCAAGATGAGCTGCTACTCGGCGAGCAACTACCTGCATGAGTGGTTGGCACAGGGTTACACCACGGACAACTACCTGGTGGCGGCCGGCACCCGCGGCAAGAAGTCCATCACCTTCCAGCAGGGCCAGAGCGGTCCGTTCTTCACGATCAAGCGGGTCAAGAACCCCAGCTGATCCGTCGCGGACGCCCCATCACTCTCATCGGTGGTGGGGCGTTCGTATGTCCGTCACCTCCCGCGAGTACTTGGCGCGGTACATCTCGCGGTCCGCTTGCCGCAGCAACTCGTCGCAGGAGATCCCGGGATCGTCGGTGACGGCCACTCCGAGCGACGCGACCATGGGCGATCCGGTCCGTGTCTCGAGGTGCCGCCGGATCCGCTCGGCCTGGCTCTCGGCGGCCATGCGATCCGGCAGCTCCGGACTGACGACCACGAACTCGTCGCCTCCGACCCGGGCCACCAGATCACCGGGCCGCACACTCTCCCGCAGACAGTCGGCCACCTGCTGCAGCAGCCGGTCCCCCACGGTGTGGCCGAAGCGGTCGTTGATCTCCTTGAAGCCGTTCAGGTCCAAGTAGGTGACGGCCAACAACCGCGCCGGGTTCACCCGGGACAGCGAGGCGTGCAGGATGTGGAGCATCTGCCGGCGATTGGCCAGCCCGGTCAGGGGATCAGTCGTGGCATCCCGATGAAGGCGGTGTTCTCGGTTACGGGCCTCGGTGATGTCCTCCACGTGCACCACCCGCGTGACACTGGCTTTCGGCCGCACCGCCCCCGAACGATCGAACCCGTCCGCGGACACGGCCGCGACCCGGACTCGCAGGAGCCGCGGCTCACCGTCGACGGTCATGCCCGCGAACTCGGCGCTGACCTCCTGCCGATCGGGCGGGGCCGATTCGATGAGCCGAATCACGGAAAAACGTTCCGTCTCGGGGAAGATGCCCAAGAGGGAGACTCCCCCCTCCGAGCCGGCGGAGCCGAGGTCCCGAAAGGCCCGGTTGGCGCGGATCACCTGCTCGGGGGTGGTGCTGGCCAGGATGACGGTCGGCACCGGAGATCCTTCGATGACTGCATCGAGGACAGCTTGCTGCTCCGCCACGATCCGACCCCGGGCCAGGCCGTTGTGGATCAGGATGCAGATGCTGGGCAGGATGACCGTGAGGACGATCAGGAGGAGTTGGAGCGTCCGCATCGGGGTCCCGTCGGGCTGTAACGCCAGTTCCTGGAACGGGCCCAACCCGGCCGCGGTCAACGACACCGCGACCAGGTCGACAGCGACGAGGAACCACATCATCGCCAGCAGCCCGAACCGGGCGCCGTAGAGGACGACCAACGGGGTGCCCATGACCAGCCACATCCAAGCGGGCAGGTAACCCGTTACCTGGTCGGAGAACTCGATCGCGAGGATCCCTGCTGTGAGGGCGAGCCAGATGACGGATTCCACCGCGGCCCAGCCCCGCGGCAACGCGGCCCGGCCCAGCAGGAGGAACAACGGCGTCACGAGCACGATGGACAGCACGTCGGAGCCCCACCAGTCAGCCCAGATGGAGGTCGGCTCTCCGTACCCGATCGCTCCCAGGACGAGCGAGGCGACAAAGGCCACGCCCGCCACCCCGACGGCGGCGGCGAGGAATACCATCAGCGGATCGAGCGCGCGGGTGACGTCGATCTTCCACCAACGGAGCAACCCGGCGACGGCCAGCGCCTCGGCGGTGTTCGCCGCCGCCCAGGTGGCGTTGGCCGCCCACCCGTCGGCGGTGAGCAGAGCCCCGGCGGCGAGACTCATGGCGCCGACCGCCACCAGCGCCCAGGCCCACATGGTGGTAGGGATCCGAAGGAGCAGTCCGACCAAGATGCCGGCCGGCAGGAAGAGCGCCGGGAATCCGCCCGCGGGTGCGGTGGTCTGTGACGCCGCGTAGGCGCCCGCCCACAGGAGCACGCCGGCGATCACGACCCACCGGGCATCGAGCCGCCATGGGACGATCGGGGCCTCGGGCCCCACCGGAGGCTGCCGCTCTTGCCGCGGAAGACTCATCGCATCCCCCTCCCCTTCCAGTCTGGCACGCTGCGGGCGACGAAGGGCGCGGAGTACCGTCACTGCGTGATCACGGATTTCCCCGCCCGCAAAGCCGCCACCCGGGGATTCCGGCTCGGTGCCCCGCGTACCTTCACCCTCTCCGAGGACGGCGTCCAAGTCCTGTTCCTCCGTTCCGACGGACCCACCGATCCGGTGAACCACCTATGGCGCGCTCGTCTGATCGACCACCGGTGGAGTGAGGATCGGCTGGTCGATGCCGCCGCGCTCCTCGGTGGCTCCGACGAGAACCTCCCATCTGAGGAGAAAGCCCGTAGGGAACGGCTGCGCGAAGTATCGGGCGGCATCACCGGTTACTCGGCGGCGGTCGACGGTCAGACGGTCGCTTTCGTGCTGTCCGGTCAGTTGTGGGTCTGGGCGGAGGGTGCTGATGACCTCCGCCGGCTCGGCGAAGAATCGGGGTATACGGCCCCAACCATCAGCCCGGATGGCCGCTGGGTCGCCGCCGCTCGAGCGGGCGGGGTGGAGTTGTTCGCGACCGACGGGTCCGAGCACCGGACGCTGGGGTCGTCCGACCACTCGGATGTCTCTTGGGGGACGGCGGAGTTCATCGCCGCCGAGGAGATGGAGCGCTTTGCCGGCATGTGGTGGAGCCCGGACTCCGATCGCCTGCTGATGACCAAGGTGGACGACAGCCCGGTCGGGAAGTGGTGGATCTCCGATCCCTCGCAACCCGCCGCCCCCGCAACGCCGGTCCGGTATCCCGCTGCCGGAACGGACAACGCCTTCGTTTCGCTGCACCTGGTCGATCTGGCCGGTGTCATGCGGGAAGTCACGTGGGACCGCGACGAGTGGGAGTACCTGGCCCGGGTGCGGTGGGACGACCGAGGGCCACTCGTGGCGTTGCAGGACCGGTCGCAGTCGTCCGTACTGACCGCCGCCGTGGACCCGGGGTCCGGGACGTTGCGGGAGTTGCGCCGGGACAGCCAGGGACCGTGGGTGGAACTGGTTCCCGGCGCCCCTCGGTGGATGGACTGGGGTCTGGCGGTGGTCGAGGTCAACGGCAGCACGGACACCCGCCGCCTTGTGGTGCTGGACGACTCGGGGACTCCGGCCTGCACCACACCGCCCGGTCTGCAGGTGCACTCGCTGAGTGCACACGATGCGGACTCCGTGACGTTCGTCGGGTCGGACGTCGATCCCAGTTCTTGCGATCTGTGGCGCCTGTCGCGGGATGGGACGCTGACACGGTTGTCCGAAGCCGGCGGCTGGGCGTCGGGGACGACCCGCAGCAGGTCGACTGTGGTGGCTCGCGCATCCCTCGATTCCGCCACGTCGGTGGTCACGGTGTCGGCTGGTGGGGCGTCGTGGGTGGTGCCGAGCCACGCGGAAGCCCCCGACCTGGACATCGCGCCGGTGTTCCTGACCGACGAACACGGCTGGAGCCGCATCGCGGTGTTGTTCCCGGCCGGTGGCCGGGCGGGAGAGTTGGAGGAACGGCTCCCCGTGATCATGTCGCCCTACGGTGGACCGCACAGCCAGCGATCCCTGCGGGCGGCAGGTGCGTTCGCAACGGAGCAATGGCTGGCCGATCAGGGCTTCTGCGTCATCGTCGCCGACGGTCCCGGTTCGCCGAGTCGGCCGTCCAACGAGTTCACCATCCACCGGGATCTGGCTGATCCGCCGTTGGCCGGGCAGGTCTCGGCCCTCGAACAGGTCGCAGCGGAGTTCGGCGACCGGATCGACACGAATCGCGTCGGGATCCGGGGCTGGTCTTTCGGGGGTTACCTCGCAGCGCTGGCCGTCCTCGAACGCCCGGATGTGTTCCACGCCGCCGTGGCCGGCGCGCCAGTCACCGACTGGGCGCTGTACGACACCCACTACACCGAGCGTTACCTGGGCACTCCGCACACGGATCCCGAGGCCTATGCCCATTCGTCGCTGCTGGGACGCGCGGCCGGCTCGGCCGGTCGACCGTTGCTGCTGATCCACGGCCTGGCCGATGACAATGTCGTCGCCGCGCACACTCTGCGCCTGTCCTCGGCGTTGTTGGCGGCCGGCGCGGATCATGAGGTCCTCCCGCTGTCGGGGGTGACCCACATGACCCCGCAGGAGGTGGTGGCGCGCAACCTGCTGCTGCGGGAACTCACGTTCTTCGCACAACATCTGCTGTCCGAGGCTTCCACTGACTCCGAGGCGACGGAGTGACCGTCCAGTAGGGATCCGACCCACCCGGTCGATACGCGGCGTTGTAATCCAGTCGCCATCGGTCGAGATCCACGGCTCGATGGTGGGTCCAGCACAGCAACGACAGGTCGTCGATGTCTGTACTGCCACCGTCCGCCCACGCCCTCACGTGGTGCACCTGGCAATCCGCGGGCGGAAGACCACAGATCGCACACCCGTGGTCGCGCACCGCCAGGGCCCGCCGCTGGGCGCTCGTGGCGATCCGCACCGAACGTCCCAAAGCCAACGGCTCCGGGTGGCTGGCCGACAGGGCCGCGGCCAGCCCCGACAGCGGCCTCGCCGAGTCGTCGACGACCACTCCGCTGATCTGACCCGCGCACAGAAGGAACCGCTGGGCCGCATCGCCGAGGGTCTGTCCTGCCGGCGTGATGCCACGGGACCCGGCGCCGTCTTCCCTACGCACGATTCGTTCCGCTTCGGTGAGGCCGATCGTGACAGTGGCGCTGACCGGCAAGCCGCTGGTCGACGCAGGGAGGTCGCCGTGTGCGGCACACCGGTTGGTCATCGTGATGACCGCATCGGCGCGCCGCTGCGCCTTGGATAGGCCGTCGCCTTCCGCCCGCTGAGCCGCCGCCAACGCGTCCAGGGCCGCCAGGAAAGTCTCCCCTTCGAGCGCCGGAAGGTCAGCGGTGATCATCACCATGCCGGCGTGTGACGTGGCTGTCACTGAACGCCGATCCCAGTTGCGCTGCTCCTGGGCCTCAGTGTCATCGGGACGCAGCAGGTCGAGGGCATGCTGCAAAGCCGCGGTCAGCGCCCGACGCGACAAGGCGGCTAGGCGGGGCGCCAGGATGTCGATGAGTTCGCCGGTCTGCTGCTCCGCGAGGGGCTGCACGGCGCGAGCGACCAGCGCCAAGTGTTCGCGGCTGACCTGTCCGGTCTCCCACAGGTCCTGCAGTTGCGGGTAGCGACTAGTCAACCGAGCGGCCTGCACCAGACCGGAAGCTCCCGTCGTCCAGCCAGCCTCCCGCTGCAGCAGGGCAGCGGGAGTGTGGGTCAACACGTCGTGGGTCTCGGCCGCCACCAGCCGCCGGCCCAGCTCCGCCTCGAGCACATGGCGGGCGCGGCCCAGGGCGACCACCCCGTCCTCGATGATGGGGCCGGTTCCCAGCTCGCCCCGGATCGGCTGCTGGGCAGCAGCCACGATCGAAGCGATCACCCGCTGCACCTCAGTGGGGCACTCCGGCAGTCCGGTAAGAACCACCCCGACCGGATCGTCGGTCGCTGCCGGCCGTGGCTGATCTTCCATGGAACAAACACCCCCTCTCCATTGGTATCCCTTGACCTCTGACCTGCTGTCTCCGTTCGGTTCCTGTTGCCAGGCCCCTCACCCCTCTGCTTGCAGCCCCTCTGCTTGCAGCCCCTCTGCTTGCAGCCCTCTGCTTCCAGGGCCCTCCGTCTTCGAACTTATGTTCGAGTATGCCAAGGGGGTCCGACAGGCCCGTGTCATGTCGCAGGGGTGCCGTCTGATGCACCTGGGGGGGCGGTGGCGACCTTCGGCGGGAACACCGGGCTTCTTTCAAAGGTGGCTCCTCGAGGCAGACGTTCTACCGGATCCGGCGCAAGTTGAGTCCCGCATAGTGGTGTAGCGCGGTAGCCGTGATCGTCGTGGGCGATATGCCTGACGAGGACGCGGTCACCGCGTGATCCTTCGAGTGAACCTTCCACAGCACTCTCGAACGGAGACACACGATGACCGCTCCTCACATTGTTGACCCTGCTGGCCTGCTCGGCGAAGCCCTTGCGGAAGCCAGTCCTGATCTGATGCGGCAGTTGTTGCAGACGATGATCAACGCGTTGTTATCTGCGGACGCCGATTCGGTCGTCGGCGCCGAATGGGGACGGCCCACCCCCGGTCGGACCGCGCAGCGCAATGGCTACCGCCACCGCGACCTGGACACCCGGGTGGGCACGATTGATGTGGCGATCCCGAAGCTGCGATCCGGCACGTACTTCCCGGAGTGGTTGTTGCAGCGGCGCAAGCGCGCGGAGGCGGCGCTGATCACGGTCGTGGCGGACTGTTATCTGGCTGGGGTCAGCACCCGGCGGATGGACAAATTGGTCAAGACGTTGGGCATCGACTCATTGTCCAAGTCGCAGGTGTCACGCATGGCTGCCGACCTCGACCACGTCGTCGACGACTTCCGGCATCGGCCGTTGGGTGCTGCGGGTCCGTTCACGTTCGTGGCCGCTGACGCGTTGACGATCAAGGTCCGCGAGGGCGGTCGGGTCATCAACGCCGTGGTACTGCTGGCCACCGGGGTCAACGCTGACGGCCACCGCGAAGTGCTGGGCCTGCGGGTGGCCACCAGTGAGACCGGGTCGGCGTGGAACGAGTTCTTCGCTGACCCCGTGGCCCGCGGCCTGAGCGGGGTGCGTCTGGTCACCTCTGACGCCCACGCCGGTCTGGTCGAGGCGATCGCTGCGAACCTGCCCGGCGCCAGTTGGCAAAGATGCCGCACCCACTACGCCGCCAACCTCATGGCCGTGACACCCAAAGCCATGTGGCCGGCGGTCAAAGCGATGCTGCACTCGGTCTATGACCAACCCGACGCCGCAGCGGTCGCCGCCCAGTTCGACCGGCTCATGGACTACGTCACCGAGAAACTGCCCGACGTCGCC
>CAZVYU010000006.1:28765-50258 GCA_964631645.1 uncultured Actinomycetes bacterium | reverse complement strand
AGGCGTTGGTGTGCAGGCTGTTGCAGTTGTCGTAGATGGCGATCAGCGCCTGCAACGTGGTGCGGATGTCGTTGAAACTCATCTCTTGCGCGTGGAGCGACCGGCCGGACGTCTGCACGTGGTACTTCAGCTTCTGCGACCGGGCGTTCGCACCGTACCGTTCCCGCATCGCGATGGCCCAGATCCGCCGCGCCACCCGGCCCAGCACAGCGTACTCCGCATCCATGCCGTTGCTGAAGAAGAACGACAGGTTGGGAGCGAAGGCGTCGATGTCCATCCCGCGTTGCAGGTACGCCTCGACATAGGTGAAGGCGTTGGCCAGCGTGAACGCCAGTTGCGAGATGGGATTCGCTCCGGCCTCGGCGATGTGGTAGCCGGAGATCGACACCGAGTAGAAGTTGCGGACCTGGTGGGTGATGAACCACTCCTGGATGTCCGCCATACAGCGCAACGAGAATTCCGTGCTGAACAGGCACGTGTTCTGTCCCTGATCCTCCTTGAGGATGTCCGCCTGAACGGTGCCGCGCACCGTCGCCAGGGTGCGAGCGGTGAGCTCCGCTCGTTCGACCTCGTCCGGCGCCCTACCGTGGTCGGCCCGGAATTGGTCGATCTGCTGGTCGATGGCGGTGGTGAGGAACATCGCCAGGATCGCGGGCGCGGGACCGTTGATGGTCATCGACACACTCGTGGTGGGATCGAGGAGGTCGAAGCCCTCGTACAAGGCCTTCATGTCGTCCAGCGTGGCCACCGAGACCCCCGAGGTTCCTACCTTGCCGAACACGTCGGGGCGGCGGTCGGGGTCCCTGCCGTACAACGTCACCGAGTCGAACGCGGTCGACAACCGCGTCGCCTTGGTGTCTTCGGACAACAGGTGGAAGCGGCGGTTGGTCCGGAACGGATCCCCTTCACCGGCGAACATCCGCGCCGGGTCCTCCTCCGTTCGTTTGAATGCGAAAACCCCGGCCGTGAAGGGGAATCGGCCGGGCAGGTTCTCGCGGCGCAACCACGACAGCACGTCACCGTCGTCGCGGAACTGCGGGAGCGCCACCCGAGGCACCTGGGTGCCGGCCAGGGTGCTGCGGCGCAACGGGGTGACGACTTCGCGGCTGCCGGACACCTCGATCAGTTCGTCCCCGCCATACCGGCGCACGGTCTCGGGCCACGAATCCAGCAATTCTTGATCGTGCGGATCGATCGCCACATCGAGGTCGGCGGCGGCGGAGACCAACGCAGTGCGGGCCGCGGTGTCCGACACCTCGGCCGACGCCGTCCGCAGCGCTTGGCGCCGGTGCGCCAGGTCGGCCCCCGCCCGGGTGTGCGCGTGGTACTCGCGCACCGTGGCCGCGACATCGGACAGGTACCGGGCACGGTCGGGCGCGAGGATGCCCCGCAGATCCGTCGATACGTGTCCGGGCACCCGCGGCAACTGGCCACCTGGGGGGAGGCCCTGGTCCTCGAGCAGGGCATGCAATCGCCCGTACAGCGCCGTCACCCCGTCGTCGGCGAACCGGGCAGCGCTGGTGCCGAAGACCGGCATGTCCTGCCAGTCGGTGCCGAACGCACCCCGGTTGCGGACCAACTGCCGCGCCACGTCGCGGCGTGCGTCCTCGGCGCCGCGACGTTCGAACTTGTTGATCGCCACGACGTCGGCGAAGTCGAGCATGTCGATCTTCTCCAACTGCGACGCAGCCCCGAACTCAGGCGTCATCACGTACAGGGAAACGTCGACCTGGCCGACCAGGCCCGAGTCCCCCTGTCCGATCCCCGGTGTCTCGACGATCACCAGGTCGTAGCCGCCGGCGGCACAGGCATTGATCATGTCGGGGAGTCCGGTCGGGATCTCGGTTCCCGCCCCGCGGGTGGCCAGCGATCGGAAGAACACGGTGTCCCCGATCGAGTTCATCCGGATCCGGTCGCCGAGCAACGCCCCCCCGCCCCGCCGGCGCGACGGGTCGATCGCCAGCACCGCGATCCGCAGCTTGTCCTCGTGGTCGATGCGGAAGCGGCGCAACAGTTCGTCCGTCAGCGACGACTTGCCCGACCCACCCGTGCCGGTGATGCCCAGGACCGGCACCGAGCGGGCCGGCAACTCCTGGCGCCAGCCTTCGGCGTCGGCCTCCAGTCCGGAGATCCAGGCCGCCAGCGCGGCTTCGTCACAGCTGGCCAGCCGGTCCGGATCCGGCTCACGTCCAGCGGACAGGTCGACATCGCAGTCGGCGATGATCGTGTTGATCATGCCCGGAAGGCCGAGCCGTTGGCCGTCCTCGGGACTGAAGATCGTGACCCCTCGTGACGCCAGTAGTTGGATCTCGGCCGGGACGATGACCCCGCCACCACCGCCGTAGATCCGGATATGGCCGGCCCCCGCTTCGTCGAGCAGTTCGCGCAGATACGTGAAGTACTCGACGTGACCGCCCTGATAGGACGACACCGCCACGGCCTGGGCGTCCTCCTGGATGGCGGCCCGGGCCACCTCGGCCGCCGATCGGTCGTGCCCCAGATGGATGACCTCGGCCCCTTGGCTCTGCAGGATGCGCCGCATGATGTTGATCGCGGCGTCATGACCGTCGAACAGGCTCGCTGCCGTGACGACCCGCACCGGGTGCACGGGAACGTGAAGTGACGGCTGCGACATGAGGCTCCCCAAGCGGTCGGACTTCCGATAGTAGGAAGTCCTACTATAGCGGGGCCGGCTCGGTCGGTTATCGCGGCGGAACGGGTACGACCACCGCTGCCCCCGAACGCCGCGAGTCCCCCACCGCGGTCACGCTCCCGTCGGGATGTCGGCTCACGGCGTGCACTCCGCCGTAGAACAGGTTGGGCGCGGCCCAGATGTTGACCGGCCCCTGCCGGCGCAACAGGTCGGGCAGGTCGGGATCCCACCCGGGTTCGAGCTGGATCCCCGCCTCATTGGGATGGAACCGTGGCGCGGCCACCGCCTCGGGCACCGACTCGCCCAGATCGACCAGTCGCAACACTGTGAGCAACAGGGCGCTGCGGATCCGTTCGCTGCCGCCGGTGCCCAGTCCGGTGACGGATCCATCGGGCCCGGTCAGGATGATCGGGGCCATCATGGACCCCATCCGGATGCCGGGTGGGAGCGAGTGAAAACCGCCGGGGTTCAGATCCTCCTCGCCCATCATGTTGTTCAGATGGATCCCCGTTCCCGGGTGCACCACCCCGGAACCGGCACCGTTCGACGTGGTCATGCTGACGAGCATGCCGTCGGCATCCACGACGCTGATGTGGGTGGTCCCCTGGGTGACCTGGGGGACGTCGGCAGCCAGTGCCGCCACCCGATTGGACTCGGTCGCGGCGATCAAGGCATCAAGCACCCGGACCCAGGAACCAGGACTCCCGTCGATCGGAGCCAACCGGCCCAACGACTCCGCCACGATCACCCCGCCGAACGCCGGCGGGGCGTTCAACGAGATGGTGCTGCCGTTGCGTTCCACCAGGATCGGATCGCGCCGGGCGACCCGATACCCGGCCAGATCGTCCGGCGTGACGTGTCCTGACGTGTGCCCCATGAGGTCGAGCAACGGCTCGGCGAAGGCGGGCGACGACAGCGACGTCACGGTCCCGTCGGCGATGAGTTCCAGGAACCCGGCGAAGTCAGGGTTCAGCAGCAGGTCGCCGGCCACCGCGTGTCCGTGGGGCGTGCTGATGAGCCGGGCGCACTCGTCGGTCAGCGACATGATCTCGCGCACCAGATCGAGCACGACCGCCTGTACCGGCTCGAGGACCGCTCCGTGACGCGCCAGGTCGATGGCCGGCCGGACCAGTTGGGAGAAGGGCAGGCGTCCATGGCGGCTGTGCGCCTCGAACAGCCCGGCCAACGCGCCGGGGACTGCCACCGAACCGGGACCCACGTGGAAGACCTGTTCGGTCCCCGGGTACCGCACGGTCACCGGCGTGAACTCGGGATCGGCCTGCGTGGGATGGTCGCCCAGCCCGGGGGTGTTGACGAAGAAGTCCAACACCTCGCGCCTGCCGTCGGGCTGATGCACGAGGAGGAAACCCCCGCCCCCCAGCGACGTGAAGACGACTTCAGAGATACAGGCGGCAAGGGTGCCGCCAAGCGCTGCGTCGACGGCGTTGCCGCCCGCCCGCAGCACCGCCGCCGCCGCCAGGGCGGTATCCCGGCTCCCCGCGGCGACTGCCGCGCAGCCGGCCGGCCCGTGCGCCACGGACGGCACGCTGAGACTGGGCCCTGCCGCTGACTCGCTCATTCCGTAAGGCTACTGAGCCCGGTGATCACTACGCTGGACCGCAACCAGACCCGGGAGGTCCCATGGCCGTCGAGTTCACTCCATCCCCGAGCCGTTCGCTCGGGGTCGAGGTCGAGCTCGGGATCGTCGATCGTGTCACCGGCGAGCTCGTGCCCGCCTCCAACGATGTGATCGCCGACCTGCTGCTGCACCATCCGGGTGCCGAAGAACACCCCAAGGCCAAACACGAACTGTTCCTGAGCACGATCGAGGTGATCACGGGGGTCTGCCGAACGCCGGCCGAGGCCTACGACGACCTGAGCGCCACGGTGGCCGAGATCCAGGAGAACCTCAACAGCCGTGGCCTGGCGCTGATGGGGGGTGGCGTGCACCCGTTCGCCGACCCCAAGACGTTGGAACGCAGCCCCAGCGAACGATACGACCAGCTCGTGGAACGGATCCAGTGGCCTGCGCGACGGCTACAGATCCATGGCGTCCACTTCCATGTGGGCGTCGGCAGCGAAGAGCGGGCGATCCAGATCATGAATCTGCTCCTCAACTACTTGCCGCACTTCGTGGCCCTGTCCGCGTCCTCGCCGTTCTGGGAGGGCGAGGACACCGGACTGGCGTCGGTGCGTACCAAGATCTTCGAAGCGATGCCCACCGCGGGGTTGCCGTCGTACTTCGCGGACTGGAGCGAGTTCGAGCAGTTCATCGAGTCGATGATCGCGACCAACTCGATCGGATCGATCCGGGAGATCTGGTGGGACATTCGGCCTCATGTCATGTACGGAACCCTGGAGTTCCGCATGTGCGACGGAATGGCCACCTTGCGCGAGGTGATCGCCCTGGCCGCTCTGGCGCAGTGCCTGGTGGAATACCTGGACGCCACTCTCGAATCCGGCCACGAACCGCCCCAGCCGGCGGGCTGGGTGATCCGGGAGAACAAGTGGCGAGCAGCGCGGTTCGGCCTCGATGCCGTGCTGGTGAGCGAGGACGGAAGCACCCGGCCGCTGCGGCAGGACGTGGAACGACTGCTCACCGACCTGGAACCGACCGCTCTGGCGCTGAGCAACCGGACCCAACTCGAGTGGGTCCGCGACATCCTGGACCGGGGAGCCAGTTACCAACGTCAACGGGCCGTCCTGGCCGCCGGCGGTTCACTGCGCGACGTGGTGAGCCTGCTGGTGTCGGAATTCGGGTCCGACACGATCGGCGGCTGAGACGTGACCGCTGACCGACAACCGGCCGACCCGGCCCCGCGCGGGAGCGAGAGCGACGGACGCAGCGTCGAGCCGAACGGCGCCGGCTCCCTCGATCCGGTGGTGACCGCACGCATCGACGACTGGGTCAGCACCCACGAGGGCGAACTGATCGCCTTCCGGCGGCGACTCCATGCCGAACCGGAACTGAGTTTTGCCGAGGTCTCGACGACCGATGCGGTGATGGAGCGGCTGAACGTCGACGGACTCGCGCCCCGCCGGCTGGAGTCTGGGACCGGCCTGTCGGTCGAGATCGGTTCCGAGGGACCGGTGGTGGCGCTGCGGGCGGAACTCGATGCACTGGCGATGGACGACGTCAAAGAGGTGCCCTACCGCTCGCGCAATCCTGGCGTCGCCCATGCCTGCGGGCATGACGTCCATACCACCGTCGTACTGGGGGCTGGACTGGTCCTGAGTCGGCTCGCCCGCGAGGGACTGCTGCCGGGTCGGGTGCGGTTGTTGTTCGAACCCGGCGAGGAGCGTGTTCCCGGCGGGGCCGTCGAAGTGGTGGAGGCCGGTCTTCTGGGTGGGGTCGAGGCCGTGTTCGCGGTGCACTGCGATCCCAAGATCGACGTCGGCACCCTCGGCACCCGGATCGGCGCGATCACGTCGGCATCGGACCTGGTCGAGATCACCGTCACCGGGCCCGGCGGCCACACGGCCAGGCCCGGACGCACCGTCGATCTGGTGACCGTGATGTCCCAGGTCGTCACCACCGTGCCAGGCCTTCTGACCGAACGGATGGGAGGGCCTCACAACTGCCGACTGGTGTTCGGGTCGATCCATGCGGGTGCTGCCGCGAATGTGATCCCCAGTCATGGGGTGATCAGCGGATCCCTGCGCACGCCGGACCGTGACGCCTGGGACCTGGCCCCGGCCGCGTTGCGCGAAGTCCTGGACCAGGTCCTGGCACCCACCGGCGCCTCGTGGGACCTCCGCCACGTACGAGGCGTCCCCCCGGTGGTCAACGCCGAGTCCGCCGCCCGGCAACTGGCCAAGGCGGGTCGTTCCTTCCTCGGTCATGACGCGGTCATCGAGACCGAGCACTCGTGGGGCGGCGACTCCTTCGGCTGGATGACGTCGGCCGTGCCCGGCGCCTTCGTCCGGCTGGGGACGCATGACCCGACGTCCGATGATCACCTCGACCTGCACCATTCGCGGTTCGACGTCGACGAACGGTGTATCGCTATCGGCGTGCGGACCCTGACGCGCACCGCCCTGGCCGCGCTGTCGGACAGCCGCCAGTCATAGCCTGTGCCGGATGCCGCCGGTCAGTTCGCAGGTGCGGCAGCCAGCGTCACGGAGATGTCCTGGGTGTCGCCACCGCGGTCCACCGTCAGCGTGACCTCGTCGCCCACCGCGCGGTCGCGGACTGCGACCACGAGCCCGGTGCTGTCGGTCACCGGCTTGCCGTCCACTGCTGTGATGATGTCTCCCGACTGCAGACCGGCCTCGGCAGCCGGACCCCCGGCGGTCACATCGCCGACCTTGGCCCCCGGTCCCGCGTACTGCGGGTCGACCGTCACACCGACGACGGGTGTCTGGGACGAACCCGTGTCGATCAACTCGTTGGCGATGCGCTGCGCGGTGTCGATCGGGATCGAGAACCCGAGCCCGATCGAACCGGACTGACCGCCGGTCGCGGATCCGCCGAGGGACGCGATGGCACTGTTGACGCCGATGACACGGCCGTTGCCGTCGACGAGCGGCCCCCCGGAGTTGCCCGGGTTGATCGCGGCGTCGGTCTGGATGGCGTTGATGAAGGACGTCTCACCGCCGGATCCGCCGCCGGCGGTCACGGGTCGGTCGAGCGCGCTGATGATGCCGGAGGTGACCGTTCCCTGCAGACCCAACGGCGATCCGATCGCGATCGCGGTGTCGCCGACCTTGACGTCCGCGCTGGTGCCCAGGGTCACGACCGGGAGGTCCGACTTGTCGACCTTGATCACGGCCAGGTCGTAGCCGCTGTCGGCGCCGACCAACTCCGCCGGAGCGGTGCTGCCGTCGGCGAACGTCACCGTCAGTTCGCCGCCACCGCCGGCGACGTGGTTGTTCGTGAGGATGTAGCCGTCGGAGCGGATCACGAACCCGGTGCCGCTGCCGTCGCCGGCGTCGATGTTGACCACCGAAGGGCTGACCGCCGCCGCCACGGCGGCGATGCTGCCGTCGGCCGGGGCCGACGAGTCGCCGCCGGTGGCGACCACCGCGGAACTCGTGACCGCCGCCGGGCCGGCGTCGGAGAAGGCGACGCCCATTGCCCCGCCGACACCGCCGGCGATCAGGGCGATCGCCGCAGCACCGGCGACCAGCGGACCGGTGCGCCGCTTCGGGGAAGGTGCCGGGGCAGGAGCGGGCGGGATCGCAGCGGGCTGCTCGGGACCCATGGCGTCGGTCCCGATGGTGTCGTCGTGAATGGGTGTCCCGGTCGGCGGAGCCCACCAGTCGTGGAACGAGATGGTGTCGCTGGTCTGCGGCTGATCGGGGGTGCCGGCATTGCTGTCGCTCATGGTGGTCCCTTCCTGGACTCTTCCAGTAGGACACAACCGAGGCGGATCCTCATCCGCGCGGCGGAGATCCGAACATGGCGCTTACACAGCCGTTGCCCTTTGTTGATCGAGCGCCGGAGGATCGGACTCAGTTGCCGGTGAACCGGGCCTCACGCCGCTCCACGAAACTCATGACCCCTTCGCGGGCGTCGTCGCTCGCAAGGATCGTCGGCAGCGTCTCGACGAGGTCGGCTCGAGCCGCCGCGAAGCCCTGTTCGGCGGCGATGCGCGCGTTCGCCAACGTCGCTTGCACCCCCAACGGCGCCTGCGCGGCGATCCGGCCGGCGATCTCAACGGCGCGCGTGACCTGAGCCCCGGGCGCCACCACCTCTTGGACCAGGCCGATCCGGTGGGCCTCCGCGGCGCCGAATTCGTCAGCGGTGAGCAGGAACGACATGGCGTTGCCCCACCCCAGGCGCAACGGCGCCCGCAGGGTGGCTCCCCCGAACGGCAGGATCCCGCGCGCGATCTCGAGTTGCCGGAACCGGACATCGTCCGCGGCGACGACGATGTCGCTGGCCAGCGCCAGTTCAATGGACAACGTGAAGGCGATTCCTTGCACGGCCAGGACGACCGGTTTGGGCACCTGCGGCGCCCACATGCCGAACGGGTCGTACCGGCGCGAACCGGCCAGGGCGGCGGGTCCCCGTTCCGCGACCGCCGGGCCGACCTCGGCGAGATCCAGGCCTGCGCTGAAATGGTCACCGTGGGCGAAGACGGCAGCCGCCCGCAGCTCCGGATCGTCGCCGAACTCCTCGTACGCGGCGGCGAACTCGTCGATCAGCGCCAGCGAGAAGGCGTTGCGTTTGTCCGGCCGGTTGATCCCGATGAGCAGGACATGTCCGTCCCGTTCCCGCGTCACAAGGTCTGCCATGACAACTCCTCCGGTGGTGGTCCTTCGACTGTAGGAGATCCGGACACACCGGCCGCGCCTTCCCCCACCCGGGTCGCCGACCTGGACACAATGCCCGCATGGTGAACGACCTGCTGGTGTGGCTGGACGACATCGTCGATCAGATGACCACCGCCCAGTGGGTGGTTGCGGGGGCACTGGCCTTGATCCTGGCTGTCGCGGTGGTGCGCCAGTTGGCCAAGACCGCGCTGATCGTGGTGGTGTTGTTCGCGGTCGGCATGATCCTCATGCACGGGCGCGCCGAGAACTGGTCGTTCTAGAGTCGGCCGATGCCCGAACTCTTCGCCCCCTCGGCCCGGCCCGCGGACGTCCGCGCGCTGGGGCCGCTCATTCCGGTGGCGCGGCTTCTCCCGGGCCCGGTCCACTACGCCATGGCCGGCGGCGGCTCCCACGGAGCAGTGCAATGGGGTCTGCTCCAGGCACTGTCCGAGACTGACCTCACGCCTGACGCCCTCATCGGAACTTCCGCGGGCGCCCTGTCCGGTGCCGTCTATGCCGAGGACCCGTTGTCGGGCCTGAACCGACTGGCCTACATCTGGGGTCAGCTCGACACCCACTTCGTCATGAGCGAGAACTGGTTGTCCCGACTGGCCAACGCCCGCCAAATCGCTCTCGTCAGCAACGACACCGAACGACAGACCCTGGCCGGACTGCTCACCGCGCAGACCTTCGCCGACCTGTCCCTGCCGTTCAGCGCGGTGGCCACCGACGCCGCGACCGGGCAGGCAGTCGTCATCGACAGCGGCCCGCTGGTACCCGCCCTGTTGGCCTCGTCGGCGATCCCCGGCGCGCTGCCGCCGGTCGAGATCGAGGGGCGGCTGCTGTTCGACGGGCTGGCCAGCGCCAATCTGCCGGCCATGCCTGCGGTCCGCCGAGGCGCCGGGGCCGTGGTGGTGCTGGACACCGGCGGCCGCGACCCGGGCGAACTGAACCCCACCGCCCGGCGCGTGCTGAGTCGACTCGCAGCCATCCTGGCCACGGCGCAACGGCGCGAGCAGCTGCGCGACGCTGCCGCACGCGTGCCGGTGGTCCTGCTGCCCACTCCGGGCGGACTGGCGGGGAACCTGGATTTCCGACACACCATGCAATCCGCGGCGCAGGCGTACTCGAGCGCACGCGCCTTCCTGGCAGCGCTGGCCCGAGATCACGACGGGCCGTTGGAACCGGGCCTGTACTGCGATCCGGAACAGCGGGGTCTGGGCACCGACCTGCGTTCGGTCATCCGGCCGGTGACCCCATGAGCCATCCGAGCGTGGCTGGTCTGCGCAGCCTGCCCGGTCCGGTGGCATGGGTGTTCACCGGGGGTGGGGCCCGCGCGGCGGCCCAGGTGGGCATGGCCGAGGTCCTGACCGAGCAGGGCCTGGTCCCGGATCTGCTCATCGGATCCTCCACGGGCGCCATCAATGCCACCGGGCTGTGCGGGGCCGACGGCCATCTGGCGCACCTGCGCCGGACCTGGGAGCTCATCGGTTCGGAGTCGAGCCTGGGATCCCTCGGTACCGCCGCCGTACGCGCGTTCGCGCCTCGGCGCACGGGCCGATCAGCGCGTGAGTACCGTTCGATTCTTGCCCGCGCCATCGTGGCCGGACCCGAGGCGACCATGCCCCCCGACCTGGTTCTGGTGGCCAGCGACCTGGTGAGTGGATCACCCGTCGCCCAGAACTCCGGGCCGATCCTCGACGCCCTGTGTGCCGCCGCGGCGATTCCCGTGATCTTCCCGCCGCTGGAACACGACGGCATGTTGCTCCTCGACGGCGGTCTGACGGCGAGCGCACCACTGGACCAGGCATTGGCTGCGGGGGCCGGTTCGATCGTCCTCCTGGACACCGGCGTCTCGGCCGTGGGTGAGGACGCGGTGACCCTGATGCGTTGGTGGCAGATGGCGGGCCTGGCCTACGGGCATCAGATCCGCGGCCAACTCGGCCACGCACTGGTGCGGGCCGCCGAACAGGTACCCGTGGTGACGATCAGCACCGACGAGGGCGGACAGTTCGACTTCACCCGACCCGACGAACTCATCGGGAAGGGTCGGTCGGCGGCCTCCAGCGCGCTGGCCCACGGCTTGGCCGTCAACGTGCGTGGGCCGGGGGTGTACGGCGTGCCGGCCGGTTTGGAGGCCGACCCACGGTTGGTGCAACTCCAGCGGGAGTGACCCAGATCGCGCTCCCGTGACCCGCTGAGACCAGTAGGGCCGGGCCTGCGTTATTGTTTCCCGAGCACCAATTGGTGAAGTCTATTTCACGATGACAGTTTCAGTTCAGGAGGCACCTGTGCAGGAGATTCGCGACGCCATCATGGCCGGCGACACCACGAGCGAAGAGTTCGCTGCGCTGGAACTGCCGGAGACCTTCCGCGCCATCACCCTCCACAAGGAGGACGAGACGATGTTCGAGGGGGTCGAGACCCGGGACAAAGACCCCCGCAAGTCGCTGCACCTCGACGACGTCCCCCTCCCGGAACTGGGCCCCGGCGAGGCCTATGTCGCGGTCATGGCCAGCGCCATCAACTACAACACCGTGTGGTCGAGCCTGTTCGAGCCCGTCAGCACCTTCGGGTTCCTGAGCCGGTACGGCCGCCAGGGCGAACTCCAGAAGCGGCACGACCTGCCGTACCACATCCTCGGCTCCGACCTGGCCGGTGTCGTGCTCCGCACCGGGCCGGGCGTGAGCGCCTGGAAGCCCGGCGACGAGGTCGTGGCCCACTGCCTGTCGGTGGGACTGGAGGACCCGGCCGGCCATGACGACACGATGATGGACCCGCAGCAGCGGATCTGGGGCTTCGAGACCAACTTCGGTGGCCTGGCCGAGATCGCGCTGGTCAAGAGCAACCAGCTCATGCCCAAGCCCCAGCACCTGACCTGGGAGGAGGCCGCCTCCCCCGGCCTGGTGAACTCCACCGCCTACCGGCAACTGGTGTCCCGCAATGGCGCCGGGATGAAGCAGGGCGATGTCGTCCTCATCTGGGGCGCCTCGGGCGGCCTCGGCGGCTACGCGACCCAGTTCGCCCTCAATGGCGGCGCCATCCCTGTGTGTGTGGTCTCCAGCGAGGAGAAAGCCGACCTGTGCCGGGCCATGGGCGCGGAGTTGATCATCGACCGCAAAGCCGAGGACTACCGGTTCTGGAAGGACGACAACACCCAGGACCCCAAGGAATGGCAGCGGTTCGGCAAGCGGATCCGCGAACTCACCGGCGGCGAGGATCCGGACATCGTGTTCGAACATCCCGGGCGCGAGACCTTCGGGGCGTCCACCTATGTGGCCCGCAAGGGCGGCACGATCGTCACCTGTGCCTCGACCTCGGGCTACATGCACGAGTACGACAACCGCTACCTGTGGATGAACCTCAAGCGGATCGTCGGCTCCCACTTCGCCAACTACCGCGAGGCCTACGAGGCCAACCGGCTCGTGGACAAGGGGCTGATCCACCCGACCGTGTCCCAGGTGTTTCCGCTCGAGGAGACCGGCGAGGCGGCCCTGCAGGTGCACCGCAACCTGCACCAGGGCAAGGTCGGCGTGCTGGTGCTGGCACCGGAGGAGGGCCTGGGCGTGCGTGACACCGACAAGCGCGACCGGTTCATCGACGAGATCAACCGCTTCCGGGGTCACTGACACGGGGATCTGTCACAGCGTGTCGCCGAGGTCGTGTCGGGCCTGCGACATAGAGTGGCGACGCCCGGGAGGTTCTCGGGGCTCGGGTCCGGGAGCCGCAGGTGGCCACTATCGATGTGACGCAGGCCCAGCAGCGCACCGGTGCCACCCCTGAGGTCGCCCCTACCGAGGCGCCCATCGAGGCCCGGACCGGCACGCGTGGGCTGACCTACATCCCCGGCCTGGATGGCATCCGGGCGATCGCCGTCCTGGCCGTCCTGCTCTATCACGCCGATGTCCCGTGGATGCCCGGCGGCTTCCTGGGCGTGGACATGTTCTTCGTCCTCAGCGGCTTCTTGATCACGTCCATCGTCCTGACCGAGCTGGACAAGACCGGCCGCCTGGACTTCAAACGGTTCTACGTCCATCGCGCGCGGCGCCTCCTGCCGGCGCTGTTCGCGGTGCTGATCTTCTCGGCGATCCTCGCCGCGATCTTCGCGCCGGACGCCGCAGCCGCGCTGCGCCGGGACATTCCGGCGGCGTTGGTCTACGCCACGAACTGGGTCTACGTGGTCGCCGACCAGTCCTACTTCGAACTGACCGGCCGACCGCCGCTGCTGCAGCACCTGTGGTCGCTGGCGGTCGAGGAGCAGTTCTACCTGATCTGGCCGGCCGTGGCGGTCTTCCTCTTCCGCCGGGGGGGGCGGGGCCGGGTCCGCGAGTGGGCGCTGATCGGCGCGGGCGCCTCCACGTTGATCATGATCGTGCTGTCCCTGTTGGGCGGTTACCCCGATCCCAACGACGGCAGTCGGGTGTACTTCGGGACCGACTCCCATGCCATGGGACTGCTCATCGGCGCGGCGTTGGCCACGGTGTGGATCCCCCAGAAACTGGGCCAGCGGGTCGCCGCGGGCGCGCGGGTCACGATCGATGTGGTCGGCTTCGGGGCGTTGGGCCTGACCATCGCCATCATGATGACAAGCCACTCCAATGCTTCCTGGCTGTACTGGGGCGGCTTCCTGGTCTTCGCCGTGATCGTGGCCGCGGTCATCGCCGCCACCGCTCATCCCGCCTCCCTGTTGGGACGAGCGCTCGGAACGCAGCCGCTGCGTTACATCGGGCAGCGGTCCTACGGCCTGTACCTGTGGCACTGGCCGGTGTTCATGGTGCTGCGGCCGGGCCTGGACGTGCCGCTGGACGGATTCGCCAACCTGGTCCTGCGCTTCGCCGTCACGTTCGGCCTCGCCGAACTGTCCTACCGCTACATCGAGATGCCGATCCGTCGCGGCCAACTGAAAGTGCTCTGGCACCGGTTCCGCGCCCTCACCCGCGAGCAGCGGGCCCCGATCCTGAAGAAGGGCGCGATCATCGGGGCTGCCGTGGCGCTGTTCCTGACGTTCGTGGGCTATCGGGTGGTGACGCTTCCTCCGGCGGAGGCCGACTACCTCCATGGCCTGGAGTCGGTGTCCGCACTCGACGCCATCCCCGGGGGCAAGCAGGCCCCGGGGACCGTCGGCGACCCCCAGCTGTCCGGGACGGTCACCGCTCCGGGCGTCGCGACCGTGAAGCCCGGCATCCTCGCGGTGGGTGAATCGGTGATGCTGGGGGCGCAAGGCGGCCTGCGCGATGGATTCAAGAAGATCTCGATCGATGCGGCGGTGGGACGCCAAGCGGCGGACATCCTCACTCGTGTGCAAGAACTCAGCGACGCCGGCGCACTGCGCGAGACCGTGGTGCTGCACACCGGCTCCAACGGCTACGTCGAACGCAGCCAGTTGAAACAGATCCTGCAGGTGCTGGCTCCCGCGCAACGGATCGTCGTCGTCAACGTCGACGTTCCCCGGGAGTGGCAGGACCCGAACAACGAACTGATCGCCGAGATCGTCGCCCAGACCCCGAACGCGGTGCTGGCCGACTGGCACACGCGGGCGCAGACCGAGGGCGACGTCCACGTCAACGACGGCATCCATCTGACCGAACAGGGGGTCGCCGCCTACACCGACACGATCGACCAGGCGCTCACCTCGTTGACCAACGCCCAGTCGACTGCGCCGGCCGCTCCGACGACCGAGCCCGCCCCAGTGCCGGTGCAGTAGACCTCAGGCCGGCAGCGAACGTCCCGCCCACTCGATCAATGCGGCCGCCACCGGCTCGGGATGTTCGATGGCGCTGAGGTGCCCTACGCCCGGCACCAGCGTCAGGTCGGCATCGGACAGGGTCGCCGCGATCCGCTCCTGTTCGGCCGGTGGCGAGATGACGTCGTCGTCACCGGCCAGCACCAGGGCCGGACCCGGGTAGGCCGCCAGGTCCGCGGTCGAATCCGGGCGCGCGGCCATCGCCCGCTGCGCCCACGCCACCGCCTGCGGCCGGGCGGATGCGATCCAACCGGACACCAGGTCCACGACGTCCGGCTGCTCCGACCGGGTCCGCTGCCCCAGCAATTGGGGCAGCATCGCGTCGACGAGGAACTGCGCGGAGCCTTCCGTCAGCACCCGTTCGGCGACCGCCAAGCGACGGTCACGGGCTTCCTCTGTGTCCGCCGCCATCTTGGTGTCCAGCAGTCCGAGCGCGGTGATCCGCTCCGGCGCCTGTCGCAGGATCGCCATGGCGGCGTACCCACCCATCGACAGCCCCGCGAGGCAGAACTGGGTGATCCCCAACCCTTCAAGGCGGGCCAGGAGGTCGTCGGCCATGGCATCGACCGACGGTGGTGCCGTCGGGATCGGGGAGTCGCCAAAGCCGGCGTAGTCCGGCACCACGACCCGGAACCCGGCGGCGGCGAGAGCCGGCGCCACGCCGTCCCACAGATGATGGTTGACCGGGAACGCATGCAGCAGGACAACCGCGGGGCCGCTGCCGCCGATGGCCTGGTCGGTCATGGCATGGCCGACAGTCCGCCGTCGATGATCAACGACTGGCCCGTCATGAACGAAGACTCGTCGCCGGCCAGGAACACCGCTGCCGAAGCGATCTCGTCACCCCGCCCCCAGCGCTGCATGGGGACCCGCGCCAGCACGGCGTCCTCGGTCGCCTGCTCGGCGCGGAGGAAGTCGGTCAGGTCGGTGTCGATCCAGCCGGGCAACAGGGCGTTGACCCGCACTCCGCTGGAGGCACACTCGATGGCGAGGCTCTGACTCAACGACACGACTGCCGCCTTCGCTGCCGCGTAGTGGGCCATGAGCGGGCCTCCCCGTAGCGCGACGACGCTGGACATGTTGATGATGCTGCCGGACTGCTGCTCCAGCATGGTGGGCAGGACCACCTGGCAGGCGTGGACGATGGAGTCGACGTTCAGGCGCATGGTCTTCTCCCACCCGGAGAACCGAGTGGCCACCAGCGGCATGGAGAACGAGTTGCCGCCCGCGTTGTTGACCAGGATGTCGACGCCGCCGAGTTCGGCGATCACGTCCGACAGTGCCTGGCGCAGCGCGTCGGCGTCGCTCACGTCGACCGACTTGACCACCGCGCCACCGATCGAGGCCGCGACCTCGTCCAGGGCCTCGGTGTTGCGCGCCATGATGGCGACCTCTGCCCCCTCGGCGGCGAACCGCTCGGCGACGGCGCGTCCGATCCCCCGAGACGCCCCCGTCACGATGGCTTTTTTCCCGGCCAGTGCCTCGCTCACAAGTCCCTCCAACGGGTCATGCTGCCCGCCCATTCGGTGGGCAGCGGGTGGGCCGCAGGCGCGACCACACGCACGATCTCATTCAACACGATGCGCACGAACCGCTCACCCACCCACAGGTGGGCGGCTTCGGCGACGGCCCGCACATCCGCCTGCGGGATGGCGGCGAATCGCCGTTCCGCCTCGGGCGGCCGCAGGTAGTCGTCGTATTCAGGGACCAGCACCGTGAGCGGGCGACGTGACGCGGCCCACCGACCAAGGGCCGAATCATCGGCGTAACGCAGTGGCGGCGACAACAGGATCGCCCCGGCTACCGGGTCCCGGTCACCGAAAGTCAGGACCACGTCGGTGCCGAACGACCAACCGACGAGCCACGGATCGGGCAGTTCCTGCTGCCGGACCCACGAAAGGATCGCTCCCAGATCCAGCCCCTCAGCCTGGCAGCCATCGAACTCTCCGCCGCTGCGACGCTCACCGGTGCCGGCCCCGCGTAGGTTGAACCGGACGACCGCCAGCCCGGCCAGCGCCGGAAGTCGCCACGACATCTTGCGGTACAGATGCGACTCCATCGAGCCGCCTTCGGTGGTCAGCGGATGGACGCAGACGAGCGTGGCGACCGGATCGGTCCAGTCGGGCAGGGCCAGTTCGCCAGACAACTGCACGCCATCGGCCGCAGTGACGGAGAAGTCGCTCCGTTTTGCCGGAAGCACCGAGTTGGACCCGATGGGCGTCATGACAAGTCGACGTCCACGGTGGCCGTGTTACCGGTCACGCTCACCACCCGGACGGTGCCCGTCCGCGGGAGTCGGATGGTGCGCCCGACGGGAAGCACCGCCTGGGCGGCCGCGGCGCGGGACACATGGAAGACCCGGTTCATGGCGCCGGGATAGCGGTAGCCGCGGCCCGCGAGCATGAGCCGCACCCCGTAGCCGCGGGTGGGGTACGGAGTGGGCAGATTGAGGTTGACGGCATTGCTCGCGACCGGACGCAGCTCCAGCGACCAGAAGGTGTTGGTGCCGTCAGCCACCACCGGGATTCCCAGGATCATGCGCCCCCCGGACCGATCCGGGGTGACCGCGCTGATCGTGTAGCGCCCAGAACTGCGCACCACTGTCTGGTTCCGCGCCCGCAGGACCCCCAACGCCTGCAGATGCAGGGCGCTGAACGACCACTTCCCCAGCCTGGCCCCTGGCAGGCCGTACCCGCCGTTGGGCGGCTGTCCCATGAGATCGAGGTAATCGCCGTACTCGTTCCACTGCTGCTCGCGGGCTTTGACCGGTACCGGGTCGGAGAACGTCCACCCGACCTGGCGGGGCCAGAACGACGCCGCATGCTCCAGGCCCAGGGTGTGCCCCAGTTCGTGGGCGGTGATCCAGTCCTGCAGGCCACGCGGGCTGCTTTCCACCCCATTGAGCACCAGCGCGCGACCGCCCAGCAACGCAATTCCCGCGTAGTTGCACTTGTAGCGCAAGGGAGTCAGGTAGATGGCGATCGTGTCCCGGTACCCGGGTGGAGTCCGCTTCAGAGCAGGGGCGTAGGAGCGGTACTGCCGGTTCACGACTGCTGGATCACACGACAGTCGGCGACTGCTGGTCTTGGGCGCCCGCGCCCAGTCCACCATCCCGTAGCCGAACCGGCCCCCGGTGACCTCATTCATCCGATTCGACACCCGACGCGTCATGGCCTGCGCCTGGGATTGACGCACGCCGAGCCGGTATCCGCGCAGGGGGATCGCCACGTAACTGATCGCGTAGCGGTTGGCCGCCTCGTCGGAACCGGCCAGGCCGAATGCGAGAGCTCGCGGCATGGTGGGGGTGGCGGGGTCAGGAAGGTTGAGTTCGTCGGCGGGATCGGTCGGGATCACGTAGTCGTCGGCGGCCTGAGCGGTCGTCGGGATCGCGAGGGCCACCACGAGCCCCGCTGTGACCGCCAGTTGTCGCCTCATGAGGCCATGATCCCACGCCGGGCGGCGGATCAGGCGGTTCGTCCCCAGCACCGCGTGTGCCAATGGCGGCGCCGACCCAGCCCGTCGCGTTCATCGGCGGGCCACACCACCACATGCGGCTCCCCTGCCGGGATCCGATCGTCACAGCGCGGACAGACGTACGGTTTGGTGGCACTGGCACCCGGCACCTTGCGCACCCACCACGTCCGACCGTCCCGGACCTCGCGCTGCTCCCCCGGCGACACCCCGCCCAGCGGCCGTTGCGCGGAGCGTGGAGGTCGACGGCGACGGGCCATTCCGGCATCCAACCACGGGTCGGTACCGGTTGCCGCCCTGGGCGCATGCGACGCTGAACCGTGGCCAAGGACAACGTGATCATGTACACCGACGGAGCGTGCAAGGGTAATCCGGGCCCCGGCGGTTGGGGGGTCCTGTTGGAGTGGGGCGATCACACGCGCGAACTGCACGGCGGCGACCCGGCCACCACCAACAACCGGATGGAACTCACCGCGGTCATCGAAGGACTGCGCATCCTCAACCGCTCCTGCCACATCCGCATCGTGACCGATTCCGTCTACGTCCGCGACGGCGTCCTGTCCTGGATGGCGAACTGGAAACGCAACGGGTGGATGACCAAGGCCAAGAAGCCGGTCAAGAACAAGGACCTGTGGGAGGTCCTGGACGCCGAGCTGACCGCCCACGATGTGGAGTGGGAGTGGGTCAAGGGCCACGCCGGTCATCCCGGCAACGAACGGGCCGATGCTCTGGCCAACTTGGGCGTCGTCGGTCAGCGCGCGTAGTCGTAGAACCCGCGCCCGGTCTTACGCCCGAGGAACCCCGCGCTCACCACCGCCTCCAGCGACGCCGCCGGCTCGAAGCCCGGATCGTTGAACTCGTCGAGCAGGACCTCCTGGATCGCCAGGGAGACGTCGTTGCCCACGACATCCAGCAGAGCGAACGGACCCATGGGGAAGCCGGCGGCCGCCTTCATGGCGTCGTCGATCTGTTCCTTCGTGGCGTAGTGGGCGTCGAACATGCGGACGGCGTCGTTCAGGTACGGGAAAAGCAGGGCGTTGACGATGAAGCCGCCGCGGTCACCACATTCCACGCCCACCTTCTTGGTGCGGGCGCAGATGTCCCACGAGGTGGCCACGACATCATCGGCGGTCTCGGTGGTGCGTACGATCTCGACCAGTTTCATGATCGGTGCCGGGTTGAAGAAGTGCAGTCCCACGACATCCTGGGGCCGACTCGTCACCGCAGCCATCTCGATGACCGGCAGGCTCGAGGTGGTGGTCGCCAGTATCGCGCCGTCCTTGCACACCCGGTCCAGCGTCCGGAACAGTTCCAGCTTGACGTCCAGATCCTCCACGACGGCCTCGACCACCAGATCGACCTGGTCCAACTGCTCCACCGAGGTCACCCCCGTGGTACGGGCCAGGATCGCGTCGCGGTCCTCGGGGGACAGGCGGCCCTTGTCGACCTGCTTGTCGAGCGACGTGGTCAATGCGGCGGAGACCCGGGCGACCTTCTCGTCGCCGCGGGCCACGAACGTCACATCGAACCCGGATTTGGCGAACACCTCGATGATCCCGGTGGCCATCGTGCCCGAGCCGATGACGCCGACGGTCTGCACCGGACGGACGGGAGCGCCTGACGACTGCGACGCATCGGCATCGGCGACGACCTCGGTAGAGCCGGGACCGGCGTAGGTGTAGAAACCCGCACCGGACTTCTGACCCAGTTTCCCGGCTGCGACCAGTTGTTTGAGGATCGGTGCCGGTGCGTGCACCCGTTCACCGGTCTCCTCGTACAGTTCACCGAGCGCGTCACGCAGGACATCGAGACCGATCGCGTCGGCCATGGCCAGCGGTCCCACCGGGTAGCCGCAGCCGAAACGCATGGCAGCGTCCACATCCTGAGTGCTGGCGTACCCGTTCTGCACCATCGAGATCGCATGGTTCAGGTAGCCGTACAGAAGTCGCGCGGTGATGAAGCCCGGTCGATCGGCCACCACGACGACCGAGCGACCCATCGCTTCGGCGAGCTCGGTGACGCGAGCCACCGCGGACTCGTCGGCCAGCACGGTGCGCACGACCTCCGCCAGGGTCCGCTGATCCGCGGGCAGTGACACGTGCAGACCGACGAGGCGACCGAGCGCACCGGAACCGAGCGCCAGTTCGGTGACGTCGAGGACAGAGGTCGTGGTGACCAGCACGGCATCGGCGTCAGCACCGGACACCAGATCGGTCAGGACTGACTCCTTGGCGGCCGGATCCTCGGTCACCGCCTCGATCACCACAGAGCAGCCGGACAGATCCGGCAGCGCACCCTCGGCGCCGGTCACGACGGTGACTCCGGCTTCTTCGGCAAGTCCGGCCAGGGCCGTGCCCACCGTTCCTTGACCGATGATCGCGATCTGGGAGATCCCGCTGCTCATGGCTGCCCTCTTCCGTTCGGCCTGACTTGGACCTCAGTTTCCCAAACGGCCCAATGACCGGGTCGGGCGGGTCGGCGTCGGGAGTAGCGTGGGTCCGAATCGAATGGGGAGGTTCCTGATGTCCCGAGTACGACACACCCTGGTCCTGGCCGCCGGCGCCGGACTGGTCGCCGGTACCGGCGTCCTGTTGCCCGCGGCCGCGGCCCCCGCGCCCACCACTTCCGCTGCCGTGACCTCGTCGGCGGTGGCGTACAAGACGAAGTTCTTCCACACCCCGAGCGGCAACATCGGCTGCGGGATCATCAAAGCCCAAGGACGCTGGAGCATCCGCTGCGATGTGAAAGAGCACGACTGGATGGCTCCTTCGGGCAAGACCTGCACCGAAGGCGACTACGGGAGTTCCCTGGGGATGGGCGGCAAGGCCCGGCCGCGGTTCATCTGCGTCAGCGACGCGCTCAACAACGGCAAGACCCTGACGTACGGCAAGTCCCTGTCCTACGGCCCGTTCTACTGCAAGAGCAAGGTCAAGGGCCTCAAGTGCTGGAACAAGCGCGCCCACGGCTGGTTCCTGTCCCGGCAGACGTACCGGCTGTTCTGATCCGGCGACTGTTGTGATTTGGTGGGCCGGTTGACCGTCAACTGCGCCCGGCGAGGAGAGCGGCCAATAGGTCGCCCACTGCGGGGACGTCGGCGACGCGGTACTGCGCTGCCGTGTCCCCGGGCCCGACCTTGACACCAATGTCGTCCGGCCGCAGCGCCGCGAACCCGCGCTCGTCGGTGACGTCGTCGCCCACGAACAGCACCACCCCGCCGTCGGGCCGCAACGCGTTGATGGCGCTGCCTTTGTCCACCCGCTGGACGGCCAACTCGAGGACCTCCTTGCCCGCCGTGGCATGAACGCCCGGCCAGGTGGCGGCACCCTCCCGCAGTGCCGTCAGCACGCGATCGGCATCCGGCCGCGACG
>CAZVYU010000006.1:0-28665 GCA_964631645.1 uncultured Actinomycetes bacterium | reverse complement strand
GTGGCGGCACCCTCCCGCAGTGCCGTCAGCACGCGATCGGCATCCGGCCGCGACGCCTGCCGCACATGGACGGCGATGCTGATCGGCTTCCGCTCCAGCTCCGCGCCGGGGGCCGAGTCGACGAGTGCCGTGAGCTCCTCGTCCAGGCGCACGAACAAGTCGGCCTGCTCCGGCGTCAGCTCCTCGGCGAAGCCCTGCTCGAACTCACTGCCGTGGGAACCCACCAGGACGATCGGGGCCGTCAGCCCCGACAACTCGCGCAGATCGGCCAGCGAACGGCCGCTCACGACGCTCACCTCCGTATCCGGCAGCGCCGCCAGGCTGCGGAGCAGCTCGGGCGTGCCGGGCAGAGGCCGCGCGTCGGACGGTCGGGTCACGATCGGCGCCAACGTGCCGTCGAAGTCGAGGCACACCAGCAGCGGCTGGGCCGACGGGATCTCGGCGAGCCGGTCCCGCAGGTCCGCGGGCAGCGACCCGTCGGTCACAGGGAGCCTTGCAGGCGGGACAGGAAGTCCTGGGCCCACCGTTCGACATCGTGCTCGAACACACCGTGGCGCAACGACGACATGCGTCGGGCGGATTCCTGCGGCGCCACGTTGGCGGCGTCGAGGATGCTTCGTTTGACGCCGTCGATGTCGTACGGGTTCACCAGCCACGCATCGGGCATCTGCACGGCCGCGCCGGTGAACTCGCTGAGCACCAACGCACCGCTTTCCTCGGTCCGACAGGCGACGTATTCCTTGCACACCAAGTTCATGCCATCCCGCAACGGAGTGACGAGCATGACGTCGGCGGCCACGTACATCGCGATGAGTTCATCGCGGGGCATGTTCTGGTGCATGTAATGGATCGGGGTCGTCCCCAGTTTGCCGATGTCACCGTTGGCACGGCTGACCAACAGTTCGACGTCGTCACGGATGCGCTGGTACTCGTCGACGTTCTCGCGGCTGGGCGTTGCCACCTGGACGAACACCGTGGAGTCCGGATCGAGTTCCTCGTCCTGGAAAAGTTCGGTGACCGCCCGGATGCGGACGTCGATGCCCTTGGTGTAGTCGAGCCGGTCCACCCCCAGCAGGATCAGATCCGGCGAGCCCAGGTCTTCGCGGATCTCGGCGGCTCGGGCCAGCGTTTCGGGTTCCTCGGCCTTGCTGGCGAAATCCTCGGCCCGGATACCGATCGGGAAGGCTTCGACCCGAACCGTGCGGCTGCCGGACAGTTCGTCGACGACGACCCGGTCGCCGCCTGGTCGCAGTGCCAGGTACCGCTGCACCAGACGGAGGAAGTTGAGCGCCGCCTCTCTGGTCTGGAACCCGACCAGGTCGGCTCCCAGCAGGCCCTCGAGGATCTGACGCCGCCACGGCAATTGGCTGAAGATCTCGACCGGGGGGAAGGGGATGTGCAGAAAGAAGCCGATGCGCAGGTCCGGGCGCAACTGGCGCAGCATCCGCGGCACCAATTGCAGCTGGTAGTCGTGCACCCACACCAGCGCGCCACGCGGAGCCACCTCGGCCACTCGCCGGGCGAACTTCTCGTTGACGCGGCGATAGGCCTGGAACTGGGTCCGGTGGTACACGGGAGTCACGATGGCGTCGTGGTACAGCGGCCAGATGGCGCCATTGGAACAGCCCTCGTAGTAGCCCTCGATCTCCGCCTTGGTCAGCGGGACCTCGTCGAGTTGGAGACCCCCCGACCCGGTGGGCGGCGGCGGAGCGTCGGCGGCAGCGTCCTCGTAACGCCCGCTCCACCCGATCCACAGCGCATCGCGGTCGCGCAGAACCGACTCCATGGCAGCGACCAGACCCCCCGGCGCGGCGCGCCACCCTTCTTCTTCGTCGTACTCGATCGGAAGTCGGTTGGCGACCACGACCAGGGGCTGGTCCTGGTCGGGTGACTCGATTCCCGCACTGGTGTCCGAGCTCATGTGGTGCTCCCTCCCCGGTTGCGTATGGGCAGGCTATCGGTGAAAGGGGTGGGTGGCCGACCACGCCCGTTCACGCGGCAGGCCCGGCAACCAACCGCGGTTGCAGCGCGCCGGCCGGGACATCACCTGGTGCGGCGGGGTCGCGCAGGTCCACCAGCCGCAGTTCGTCGTCGATCACCGGCCACGCCGTGTCCGGCCACGCGACGAACCACAACCAACATCCGGCCGCCTCGCCGACGTAGGCCGCGCGGTCCGGGGTGTCCACGTGCCACAGCGGCGTCGGCCAGCCCGCGGCCCGGATCTTGGTGGTGGCCGGCTGGGTCGTCAGGTCGGGGTCCGGTTCGCTGACCCCGGCCCAGGCCGCGCCCAGCCCGGTGCCGGGTTTCTCGGCGATGATCATGGCGTCGGACGGTCCCTCGGACATCCCATGACCCGTCAGCGCGACGACCGCCGCTTCGATGGGCTCCCGGCCGCCGCCGGCGAGCTGGATACCGGAGAAGAGCCAACTCCCTGGAAGGGGCCACGGGACCCAGAACGGGACATCGCTGTCCGTGGCGAGCCGGGCCAGCGCGTCGGCGGCGGGGAGCAGCGGGCCGTGCAGGGGGGCCACCGGACCGTGCTGCGGACACTCGAATCGTTCATGCATCACCGTGGGAGCGAGCAGGTCGCTGCCGCAGCGGGGGCAGGACGGGTCAGCCGGCATCGGGGGCCTGCGGCGTCTCACCGGCTCCGGGAGCGGGGGGCCAGGTAGGGGCCAGACCCAGGATCCCGCGCGCCTGGCCGAGCACCTCGGCGTCACAGCGCACGTCATATCGCGTCGCCTGGACGGCTTGGCGCGAGACGAAGTCGCGTTTCCCGCCGGTGAAGGCGTACGAGACCATCCCGAACACGATGCCGAAAGCGGCGCCGAAGAGCAGTCCCAACAGGATCAGCTGGGTGGGCGCGGAATCCTGACTCCCGAAAAAGCTGACGAACAAACCGATGAGGACGCCGAACCAGGCGAAGGTCGCCATGCCGCTCAGCGCGGCGCGGCCCCAGGACATCCGTCCCAGCACCGCTTCCACGGTGCGCAGGTCCTCGCCCACGATCGCGAGGTGCTGAACGGGGAACCGCTTGTCGCTGAGGGTGTCGACGGCCGCCTGGGCGTCGGCGTACTTGTCGAACGACGCCAGGACGGGGCGCTGCATGAGGTCGCTGACCTCGGGGGTCGGAGGCATGGTCCCACGGTAACCGCTCCCGCCCCGACGACCGTCAGAGGCGCAGCTTGTACTCCTCGAGCAGGCGCCGACCGATGATCATGCGCTGGATGTCGGCGGTGCCCTCTCCGATCATGAGCATCGGCGCCTCGCGGTACAGCCGCTCGATCTCGTACTCCTTGGAGTAGCCGTATCCGCCATGGATCCGGAACGAATCCTCGACGACCTCCTTGCAGTACTCACTGGCGAGGTACTTGGCCATGCCGGCCTCGAGGTCGTTGCGCTCACCGGAGTCCTTCTTGCGGGCGGCCATGACCATCATGCGATGAGCCGCCTCGACCTTGACGGCCATGTCGGCCAAGCGGAACAGGACCGCCTGATGCTGTGCGATGGGCTTTCCGAAGGTCTCCCGCAGTTGGGAGTACTCGGCGCCGAGTTCGAACGCTCGGATCGCCACCCCGCACGCTCGGGCCGCGACGTTGACGCGCCCCACCTCGACGCCATCCATCATCTGATAGAAGCCCTTGCCCGGCTCACCACCCAGGACGGCGTCGGCAGGCAGGTGGAAGTTGTCCATGATCAACTCGGTCGTGTCGACGCCCTTGTACCCCATCTTGTCGATCTTCCCGGGGATCGTCAGACCGGGGAGGACCTCGCCGAAGCCCTCGGGCTTCTCGATGAGGAACGTGGTCATCTTCTTATAGACACTCGCGTCCGGGTCGGCCTCGTCCGGGGTCAGGACCAGCACCGCGACGAGCGTGCTCGATCCGCCGTTCGTGAGCCACATCTTCTGACCGTTGAGGACGTACTCGTCGCCCTCACGGACGGCCTTGCTCTGGATCGCCGCGACATCCGACCCACATCCCGGCTCGGACATCGAGAAGGCGCCCCGCACCTCACCGGTGGCCATGCGGGGCAGGTAGTACTGCTTCTGTTCCTCGGTGCCGTGCTGCATGACCATGTAGGCCACGATGAAGTGGGTGTTGATGACCCCGGAGACGCTCATCCAGCCCCGCGCGATTTCTTCGACGACCAGCGCGTAGGTGGTGAGCGATTCGCCCAGGCCGCCGTACTCCTCGGGAATCATGAGTCCGAAGACGCCGAGCTCCTTGAGCCCTTCGACGATCTCGGTGGGGTACTCGTCGGCATGCTCCAACGTGTTGGCGTTGGGAATGATCTCTTTCTCCACGAAGTCGTGGACCGCCGCCAGGATGTCGCTCTGGATATCGGTGAGGTCCTCGGTCTGGGCCAGACGCGTCATGGGACGTCCTTCCTCGATCCGGCGGGACGCCGGGGCTGATCCGGCCGACGGCCGGGAGATGCCGCGATTATCCCCTGAATCGGTCGACGGCACGACATCGGCCCACGCCTGCTGGCACTAACAGTGACGAGCACCACACGGGTCGTCAGTCGCGGAACGCATCGCGCACGCTGTCGCGCCACTGCGGCGCCGACACCTGCAGGACCAGGAGGCCACCGAGCGCGAACAGGCCGGTGCGGATCGCTTCGCCCACGGCGCCTTCCGGCTCACCCAGCGCCGCAGCCCCCCAGCCGGCGTCGAACGGGAGGACGTTGACGACCGCGACCCCGAGCGCGAGCCACAGACCGACCGCGGCGACCCGGCGGGCGGCATCGGGGTGGCGCAGATGACCCGAGGTCAGGAACAAGGCCGAGGCAACGATCAGCAGGGTCGCCGCTGTGGCCATGACGGCGATGGTGACGAAGAGTGTCATGTTGTCGACGGTCTTGGCCGCCGGGCCCAGAACGTCGGTCAGCTCCGAGGTCGCGGGCTCGTTGAACGCGATGATGTTGTGCAGGTACGGCGCATTGATCCCGAGGTCGGTGATGTGACTGACGGCGGTCAGCGACAACGACACCCCACTGAGCAGGCACACCAGGCCCAGGACCACGGGGAACGCCTGCGGAGCCCGGGATCGGACGGACCGAGGAGAGCGCGAGGTGGCCGTGGTGGTCACGTGTCTCCCTCGGTTGGCAGCGCGCTCATTGTGCCCAAGGCGCTCCGCCGGACCGGCGCGACGCGCCGCAGCAGCTCAGCGGGGCGGGATCACGGTTCGGCCACGTCGAGGCCGTGATGTGCCAGCAGCGCCTGGGCGACATCGTTTCCCGCGTCGCCCAGTTCCTCCGGGGCCAGGACGAAGGAGTCGGCTCCGGCGATGATGAGGATGAGTCCCACCCGTTCGGCCACCGGCGGCAACAGGCGGGCCAGGACCGTCAGGTCGTCGGCGTCGGAAGCCAGCACCACGGTCGATTCGGCGAACCGGTCGGCGACCCAGTGGGTGCGTTGCGGCAATGACAGTTGGACGTCCACTGGCGCCCGATCTGCGGCCAGGATCCGGTCGAGATCGTCGGGTCTGTCGAAGACACCGGGCAGCAGCGTCACGTCGGCGATCCGGTCGACGATGAAGGTGCGCGCGTGCCCCTGGACCAGCGGACCGGCATCCACTTCCCAGCCACGGGCGGTGTGGTGCAGTGCGTAGGGCTCGATCTCCCGCTGCGAGACACCCGGGCGCCACGTGCGGGAGTACCGGATCCGCACGGGCTGCCGCGCCTCGATCGCCCGGCGCAGCATCGCTGCCGTTCCCCGGTCGTCGGCCGTGGTGTCCGCCACCCGGCCGAGGAACGTGTCGGACAGCACCGTGACCGCGCCGGCAAGAGTCGTGTTGTCCGGCTCCAGCTCGGCCAGCCCGCTGGCGGCCTCGAAGAGGGCGACCAACTCGTCGGCCCGCAGGTACTCCACGCCCAGCTCCGCCTCGGGCCGGTCACTGATCGCCCGGATCATGGGGGCCAGGTGGGGGTCGGCCTCGGCCCCGTCGGCGGCGACGAACTCGATGGTGTCCGCGCGGGACAGCCCCATCAGCGCCTGGGGCGGGATGTCGGTCGCGTAGTACTCGAGGATCTCGCGGCGCAACGTCTCGGGCGACACCTCGAGTTCGCGAGCGACCGCATCCAGGGACAGCCCCGCGGGGTGGCCATGCAGTAGGGCCATGACCCGGTGGATCCGCGCCAGGGATTGCAGCGCCGTCATGTCAGCGCCGCCCGCAAGACGGAGCGCAACTGGGCGCGCAGTTCCGCCGACCCCTGCAGTCGAACACGAGTGCCCAACTCGATGACCCGGGACAGGAACACCCAGCGGTTGGTGACCTGGTACGTCAGGTCCTGCTCGTCCGGACCCGCCGGACCGGCGGTGACAGGGGGACCGAGCAACAGCCGGACATCGGAGGTGAACTCGTTGCGCGTTCGCACCGTGGCCGCGACCGGCTCATCGACGCACCAACCCAGGGGATCCGATCCGTCGCGACGCTCGGACCCGATGTCGGCGGCCGAACCGGGCGGACCGGAACTGACGTCGGACATGCGCGCGAGCGCGAAGGTGCGCGGCCCGGAGTCGCGGTCCTGGCCGGTGACGGTCCAACCTGCCGCTGAACGCTGCACCGACGCCGGGTCGAACTCGCGGGGGCGCCCGTTGTAGGTGAACGACAGGACGCTGCGACTGGCCAGCGCCCGCAGGACGACGTCCGCATCGGCCAGGTCGGGCACCGACATCTCCAGCGCAGCGGGAGCCTGGGCATCGGGCGTGAACTCCCGACGGACCGCAGCCCGGTCCGCCAGCAAGGCGGCCCGGGCCAATTCAGCCGCCTGGTCAGGGGTGAATGCGAGTCGGATCCGGCTGTCCTGCGGCCGCAGCACCCAGTGCGTCTCATCACCCGGGGGCGCCACATTGACGATGTCCACCCCGATTCCCTGGAGGCCTCGGATCAGGCGGGCGAGTTGTTCGCGCCGACTCTCCGGAGTCCCCCGGAAACCGACCACATCGGCGAGCTCCCCCGCCGCTCGACCCTGCGGACCCGCGGCCGTGAGGATGCCGGTGACCATGACCAGCCGCTGCAACGGCTTCGGCTCCGTCATACGGGTCGGTCCTTCCGGTGATCGTGGCAACTGTCCGCGGAGTCAGCATGTCAGATGTGACCCGAACCACCACCCTGTGGATGCGTATATATGCATAACGGTGTCATACTGAGAAGGACGAAGGAGCATCCCATGTACTCGACCAAGGTCCTCGGCAACTCGACCGCCGGCACGATGAGCATCAACCACAGTTCGCACAAGGCCGCTCTGAAGGAAGCCATCAAGAACAAGAAGCAACTCCCCCACGGCACGAAGAAGAAGTGAGACAGGCAGTCAGTCGGCGAACCGCCACCGCGTGATCAGGCTGACGACCTGTTCCACCTGACCCGGGTCGACCGCCATCTGGGCCGCCATCATGCGAGGGGCCGGTCCCCGGTCGTCGGCCTCGGCCACCCAGGCGCACTCGCCCAGGGGCCGTCCCGCCAACTGCGCCAACTCCATGGCTCGCGCCCTCGCATCGGCGAAGGCGCGCCGCCGGGCCTCATCGGCCAACGCTGTGGGATCGCTGTGTTCGAGCCGGATCCCGTTCAACCGCGCGTGTTCCCCGGCTCCCATCGTGACGGCGTCGATGACCGACCCCGAACCCGCCAGATCCCGGACCACGATGGCCAGACCCAGTGACGCCTGGTGGCCTGACACCACACCGTCCCGGTCATGGACCGGGTGCAGCAGCACCTGCGTCGTCTGAAGGTCGGCCGGCGCGATGCCTGCGGCCAGCGCCGCCTCCCTCAGCCCCGTCAGCGCCTCGGTGGCCCTCTGGAAGGCGGACCCCGGATCCTGTGCCACGACCTCGACCCCGGCGTCCAGCACCATCACATCGGGCACCGCACCCACCCGGCCGACGCCCGTCACCTCTAACCCGTGCTTGCTCATGCGGCGAACCCTATCCCCGGCGGACTGACGAACCCCTACGCTGACCGCCATGCCCCCGGCAGCACCTCGCTCGTTCGTCCGGTTCCTTCCGGTGGCGATGGCGCTGTTCCTGATCCAGCTGGACTTCTTCGCGCTCGGTCTGGCACTACCGGTGATCGCGGTCGACCTCGACACGACCACGACCGACCTCCAGTGGGTCATCAGCGGCTACATGCTGGCCCTCGGCTCCTTCATGATCCCCGCCAGCCGGATCGCCGATCTCGTCGGACGCAAGAAGGTGCTGTTGACCGGCGTTGCGGTCTTCGGCGTCTCGTCGCTGCTGTGCGGGCTGGCGCAAACTCCGGGCGAACTCATCGCCGTCCGGGTGCTGCAGGGTCTCGGGGGTGCGTTGATCCTGCCGGTGGCCTTCAGTCTGGTCACCAATGACACGACCGAGGCCGAACGTCCCCGCACCCTCGGGCTCCTGCTGGGACTGGCGAACGTGGGCACCGCGATCGGGCCGATCGTCGGTGGTGGCTTGGCCAGCACACTCGGGTGGCGCTGGGTGTTCTGGGTGAATGTCCCACTCGCGGTGATCGCGTTCTTCTGGGGACTGCGGTCGCTGAAGGAGAGCCGGGAGCCGGGCGGACGCACGCTCCGCGAGTTGGACTGGCTCGGGGCGGGGCTCGTCGTCGCGGGCGTCGCGCTGGCCAGCTGGGGGCTGGACAATCTGGACACCGAGACGATCGTTGCGCCCACGACGGGCGGAGCTCTCGTGGTGGGGCTGGGACTCCTTGCGGTGTTCGCCTGGCACGAGACGCGGCACCCCTGGCCGCTGGTCAGTCCTGCCCTGATGCGACGCAAGTCCTTCGTCAGTCTGCTCGCGGCCGGCACCGTGGCCAACATCGGCTACTGCATGATGATGCTTGTCGTCACCATCCAACTGCAGCAGGTCCGCGGGTTGAGTGCGGCTGCCGCCGGCGCGCTGTTCGCCTTCCCCGCCATCGCGACGGCCTTCAGCGGGCCTTTGTCCGGGCGTCTGGCCGGCCGGGTTCCCGACGGGATCGTGATGGGGACCGCCATCGTGGCCGGCTGCCTGGGGCTTCTGCTCCAGAGCTTCAGCGGGTCGCTGGCCCTGGATGTCGTCGGCCTCATGATCAGCGCCCTGGCCTTCGCGATGGGCTACGCCTACACCAACATCGCCAGTCAGAGTGTGCTGCCCGTCGAACTGTCCGGGCAGGCGTCCAGCGTCATCATCACCACGATCGTGACTCTGGGCGGTATCGGCGTCGTGGTGGCCGCTCTGGGCATCGAGCTCCTCGGCGGGACCGATCTGGCTCAGGGGACCACGAACACGCTCCTGGTCACGGGCGTGTTGGGCCTGATCATCGGCTCGGTGTATCTGGCCCGGCAGATCGCGAAGAACCGGGTCAGTCCTGACACTGCGGGCACCAGTACGTGACCCGATCGCGTGGCGGCGTCCCCACCCGGCCGCTCACGATGATGCCGTTGCACCGCGGACACGACCGGCCGGTGCGCTCGAACACCGACAGCCGGGCGCGCGATGCCCGCGAGTCGTCCAGGATCGCCCGCCGCATCCGGTGCCGAGTCCGAGTCAGTGCCGGGGCAAGGTCGGGGACGTCGTCGGCCGCATGAGTTGGGCTGACGCGAGCCGTGTGGGCCAACTCGGCTGCCCACATGGTTCCCAGGCCCGACACCACGGTCTGATCCAGCAGGGATTCGACCACGCCCCGGGCCCCCTGCGCCGCTACCCGGTCGGCCAGGATCTCGGCCTCGAAGTCGTCGGCGAGGATGTCCGGGCCCAGATGCCCCACCCACGTGGCTTCTTGGGCGGTGGGCAGGACCGCCACCTCGGCGAGATGGGTTCCGACGGCCTGCGACCTCTCTCCCACCAGCCACACCCTGATCGCGTGCGCCGGACCGGAACACGGCGTGGGCGCCGCGCGACCGGTGCGCCACCGGCCCTCCATCCGCAGATGGCTGTGGATCGTCTGCTCGCCCAGCGGACCCCTTGTGCGAGTGAGCAGGTGTTTGCCGACCACTGCGGTGCCCAGCACCGTCGCGCCGCTCAGGTCCACCGTGGCCGCGCGCGGGACCCGGAACTCCGTGTGCTGCAGAAGCTCGCCGGACAGCGCCCGATCGAGCCTTCGGGCGGTGCGCCGCACCGCATCACCCTCGGGCACCGACCGCCTCCGTCGGAGGGCGCCGGAAGGGACGCGCCTGTTCCAACTCCAGCGCAAGTTCCAGCAGCGTGCGCTCCCGGCCCCAGCCGGCCGCCGCCTGCACACCCAGGGGAAGTCCCGTCGAGCTCTGTCCGAGCGGCAGACTGATCGCCGGCGCGCCGGTGACGTTCTGCAACGGCGCCATGGACACATACCGCAGCACCCGCACCAGGTGGGTGCGGGGATCCACGGTGGGTCCCAGGTACCCGATCGGGGGCGGCTCGTGGGCAACCGTGGGAGACAGGACCACGTCGACGTCAGCGAAGGTGTCGGCATAGACGCGGCCGAATCGTTTCAGCCGGCGCAGCGCCGGGGCCAACAGTCCAGGTCCGGACCGGAAGATCCGGGCCAACTCGACGGTCAGCGGCTCCAGCAGCGAACGGTCGAAGCCGGAGCCGTAGAGCCGGTCGCCCCACCGCGAGATGCTGTAGGCCAGGAACTCCCAATAGCGCAGGAAGTCCATCCCGATCTGTGCGTCGAACGGGAAGTCCCACTCCTCGACCTGGTGCCCCATCGACTCGCACAGCGAGGCGGTGGACCGGACCGCCTCGGCGACCGCTGGGTCCGTAGTCCCCCAGGCGACGCTGGAAGGAATCACCGCGATACGTAGTCGGGGACCGGGGGCGGTGACATGGCCGATGGGGGGAAGCGCGAGATTGCGGTACGCCCGCTCCGCGACGGACAGATAGAACGCGGTGTCGCGTACGGTCCGGGTGACGACGCCCTGGGCGATGATGTTGATCGGCAGGCGTTCCACATCGCGCACGTCCACGATGCGACCCCGGGTGGGCTTCAGTCCGACCAGGCCGCAACAGGAGGCCGGGATGCGGATCGAGCCGCCACCGTCGTTGGCGTGGGCGAACGGGGTGACACCGGCCGCCACCAGCGCCGCCGACCCACCGGACGAACCGCCGGTCGAACGGGTCAGGTCCCACGGATTGCGGGTGGCCCCGCTGAGCAGACTCTCGGTGGTCGGGGTCATCCCGAACTCGGGCATCGTGGACTTTCCCAGCGGGGTCGCGCCGAGCGCGACGATCTGTTTCGCCCATGGCATGGAGGAAGCGCTCGGGCGGTCTGTGACCGCCCGGGATCCCTGGCGCGTGGGCAGTCCGGCCAACGCCTCGTTGTCCTTGATGAAGATGGGGATGCCGCGCAACGGCCGGTCGGCGGCATCGGACAGCGGGGCCGGGTCCGGCACCCAGTCGACCACGGCGTTGACCTGAGGCTCGACCGCGTACGCCCGCGCCAGCGACGCCTGCACGACCTCTGCCGGGCTGACCTCGTGCCGGTCGATCCGCGCGACGAGGTCGACCAGGTCCGAATCGCCGAGCGCGTCGTCGGTCACCCGAGCCCGGGTGTGCGGTGGTCCACCCGATTCCAGTTGAGCCGGAGCAACCGGTCCACGACCGACGGGTCGGAGTGTTCGTAGTAGTCGATGATCTGGATGTTGGTCGGCTGTCCCGCCCGGGTCCAGCGCGTGAGCCAACGGGCAACGTCGTTGTTCACGAGATCCGCCAGAGCCCGCAGGGAACACTCGTCGCCGATGTCGTTGAACACACAGTTGGCGTAACGCTCGTTGCTCGGCGTGAGTTGCTGTTGGTTGACGAACAGCCCGCACCAGTGGTTGCCGTCGGCATCGACACACTTGCCGGACTTGATCCGCTGGGCCCGCTCTGCCAGGTACTCCTTGTTGGCGGTTTTGCTCACCTGCGGGATGTCGGTGTTCGGCCAGGGGCTGGCGATCGCCTTCTCGCGGCTGCGGAAACACCCGGACTTCGGCATGTAGTCGGGGACGAGGATGAGCACGTTCCGGTCGATCCGCCAGGCCTTGCCGATCGGAACCTTGGTTCCCAGCTCGGCATCAGGGACGTCCACGAGTTTCTTCGACCATGCCGCCTGGCACGCCGTCCGCCCACCGTCAGTGCCGCGCAGCCGGTGCAGGACTCCGTCCAGGGCCGCCAGGTAGTACGCGTCGATGGCGGCATCGCCGGTCAGGTCGACGTGCTGGATATCGAAGATGATCTGTTCGCGCGGATGTGCGTCCGCGAAGCGGAGCACCTGGCCCAGACCTTTCGTGAACCGGTGGGACACGAAGTTGTGCTGTAGCACCAATGGCACCGAGAGTGGATCCTTGGCCGGCTTGCGGGGTTTGCTGATGACCTTGTCGGCTGGCACTCCCACCCGGATGTCCAGGTAGCGCACACCACCCCGGAGCTGCTCCCCCAGGTTCTGGTCCTGAGCGCGGGCCAGACCGGCCGCTACACACGGGTTGGCCTGTGCGGCCGCTGCGAACACGGGCGAGGCTCCGGCGATCACCTTCGGCCGGCAGGGCGTGCGATCGCGGATGCCATCCGCCCCCGAATCGTGGGTGCCGGGGATGAGCATCGATGTCAACCGGGTCCCCCGGGCATGGCGGTAGATCTGACCCATCCAACGGTCGGTGGCGATCGCTCGGTCGGCGCCCCGGGCCGGTGCGGCGGCGGGCGTGGCGACAGCGGTCGCGGCGGTGGCGGGGGCCGCGAGCGCGGGGAGAACGATCAAGGGGGCCAGGGCGACAGGCACCCATCCAAGAGTCCGCATGAGAACCTTCCTCGCAGGGTGGTCCCACGCTAATCCAGCGCCTCGTGCGATGGCAGGCCGATCGGTCGATACGCTGCGCGTGCGACGAGGGCAGGAGTTCCGATGGCCGAGCTGACGATGGGGGTGTTGGCGCGGTCCGCGAAGGAGAACGAGAAGCGGCTGCCGATCCATCCCCGACACTTCGACCGGATCGATCCGGACCTGCGGGCCCGCATGTGGCTGGAACCGGGCTACGGCAACCACTACGGCGTCAGTGACGACCAGCTAGCGCCCCTGATCGCCGGGTTCGCGCCCCACGCGGAGCTCGTCGACCGCTGCGACATCCTGCTCCTGCCCAAGCCGACCATCGCCGACGTGACCGCGATGCGGGAGGGCCAGGTCCTGTGGGGATGGCCGCACTGCGTCCAGGACCCGGTCCTGACGCAGGCCGCGATCGACCAGCGCCTCACCCTGATCGCCTGGGAGGCCATGAACCACTACGACTCGGCGGGCCGCTTCGCCGTCCATGTCTTCCATGCGAACAACGAACTCGCCGGCTACGCCTCGGTCCTGCACGCGATGAGTCTGCGCGGCATGACCGGGCACTACGGGCGACGGCGCAATGCCGTGCTGTTGGGTTTCGGCAACACGGCGCGCGGGGCTGCCACCGCACTGGCGAGTTTGGGAGTACAGGAGATCGTCGCGCTGACGATGCGCGAGGTCCATCTGGTCGCCGACCCCATGCCTGGGGTCACCCTGGGTGGCTTGGAGTGGCGCGACGACGGAGGTCGCACGACCACTTTGAAGGGATCCGGTCCGGTTCCCACCGAGGAGTACCTCGCCGGCTTCGACATCATCGTGAACTGTGTCCTGCAGGACACCGATGCCCCCTTCCTGTTCCTGACCGAAGCGGATCTGGAACGACTGCAGCCGGGGACGCTGATCGTGGATGTCTCATGCGACGAAGGGATGGGGTTCTCGTTCGCCCGGCCCACCACCTTCGCCGACCCCATGTTCACCGTGGGCGACGACATCCACTACTACGCGGTCGATCACAGTCCGTCGTATCTGTGGGAGTCGGCCACCTGGGAGAACAGTGAGGCACTCATCCCCCATCTGCGCGACGTCATGACGGGCGCCTGGGACAGCAACGAGACGGTCCGGCGGGCGATCGAGATCCGGGACGGCGTGATCGAGAACCCCAAGATCCTGTCGTTCCAGCACCGCGCCCCCGAGTTCCCTCATCGGCCGCTGGATCGCGAATCCGGGACGGACACCGGCTCCGCGTAGGCTGTCGGGCGTGTGGCCCGCCGATGACACCGACGCGATCCCCGCGCTGGCCGACTCTCCCGAGCCGTCCCGAGGCGGGTCGTTGGCGCTGCTCGTGGCCGGAACGGTCGTGGTCGTCCTGGTCGTGGCGACGTGGTTGGTGTTCGCCGTGGTCACCGCGGTGGCTGCCGCCACCGAAGGATCGGTCGGCGCCTGGATCTTCGCCGGGCTCGTGTTCGTCTTCCCGCTGTGGCCCGTCGGATTCGGGATCGCCGGTTGGCGTTCCTACGCCCAGGGCAAGCGCGCCTGGGCGGTCGCGCTCATGGGCCTGGCCGTGCTGCCCGGGTTTCTGATCGGTGGCATCGTCTGGCTGTCTTCCCTCTAGCAGGAAAGGGAGCGCGGTCAGCGACCTCTGCGCAAATGCCGCTGCGCCCACACCGCAGCCTGCACCCGGTCGGTGACGCCCAACAGCCCGTACACCGTCGTCAGGTGCGACTTCACGGTCTTCTCCGAGATCGACAACTGTCGTGCGATCTGGCGGTTGGACATGCCCTGGGAGACACACTCCAGGACTTCGGTCTGCTTCGCAGTCAGGGAGACCGAGGCGTTGGGCACCGGGTCGCGGCGCTGCGCCTCGACGAGCGCCCGCGCTACCCGTGGGTCCAACGGAGAGCCGCCGTTGGCCGCCGCGACCACTCCGGCAATGATGTCGCCCGGCGGGCTGTCCTTCATGAGGTAACCGACGGCACCGGCTTCGAGGCTGTCCAGTACCCGGTCGCTGTCGGCGAACGTGGTGAGGACCACCACGGCGATGCCGGGCAGTTCTTCGTACAACTGCCGGGTGGCGGCCACGCCGTCCAGGACCGGCATCGACAGATCCATCAGGACCACATCGGGCGCGGTGTCGCGGGCCACGGCCACAGCCTCGGCGCCATCGGCCGCTTGTCCGACCACGTCGATGTCGGGCCGGTTGCCCATGAGCATCGCCAGACCCTCGCGGACCACCGCGTGATCGTCGGCGATCACGACCGTGATCATCCGGGCACCCGGAAGGTGACGGTCGTGCCCTGACCCACCCGGGAATCCACCGCGTAGGTGCCGTCCACCGACATCGCAAGGTCGCTCAGGAGTTGCAGTCCCAGGTGACCGCTCGGCACCGCCTCGGGGTCGAAGCCGCGCCCGTCGTCGGCCACTGTCAGCACGGCCCCTCCCTTGTCGGCGCTCAGGCCCACGGTGACATGCCCGGCGCCCGAATGTCGGGCGACGTTCTGGATCGTCTCCCGGGCGGCTCGGTACAGCGCCGCCTGTTGCTCGTCGGGGAGCGGCACCGGCTGCGCCGGATCGAACGTCGACCCGATGTCGGGGGGCAGCCCGGCCAACAGGTCGGAGATGCTCGCCGTGAGCCCGGCAGAGGCCAACGAGGCCGGGTAGATGTCCACCAGCAGAGAACGGAGGCTGCGCACCGCTCCCCGCGTCGTCGTGGCCGTGCGCTCGAGACTGCGGCGAGCCGCAGGGTCGTCCACCCGGTCGGACAGCGCAGCCAGGGTGTAGGACACTCCGGCAAGATCCTGGACGACCCCGTCGTGGAGGTCGGCGGCGATGCGCCGTCGTTCAGTCTCGGAGGAGTCCAGCGCGCGGTGCAGCAGTCGCTCGCGGTCGTCACTGTCGCGCTGTAGGCGTCGGGCCATCCGCCACGCCAGGCCCACGAGGATGCCGGTGAGTACGAGTAACGAACCCACCAGCAGGGGCAAGAAGGCGGACATGATCTGCTGAGCGGCTTCGTCGATGGCTGACTGCCGCGTGTAGGTCTCGAACAGGTACGTCCGACCATCGCCGGTGCTGACCGGAAGGTACACCTCGACCAGTTCGCCCAGTTGTTTCTCGTACTGGTTCTCGGGTTTGCTCAGGTCGCTGACCTCGGCCTCGATCCCCCCTTCCCGCAGGATCTCGAGTTCCTCGTCGCCCAGGGGGAACTGCTGGCCGATGAGCCGCGGTTCGGTGGCGTAGACGATGGTGCCCTCGGCATCCCATAGGCGCACCGCCACCACCGGCTCCGCCAGTAATCGTTCGACGGCGAGTTCGTCCAGCTGGGACAACCCGACGGACTTCTCCAAGTCGCTGTTCTCCAGCAACGGTTCGACCGCCGCGCGGGCCATGATCTCGGCACTTTGGGTGGCGTCGCGCAGGGCCTCCTGGGTCGCCACCCGTTGGGCGATGAAGTAGGACGCCGCGGCGAGGAGCAGAAGGGCGACGAAGCCTGGGATGGCGAAGCGCAGGACTTCTCGTCGGACCGCCTGTCGACCCTCGTGCCCGTGCGCCATGTCCCGATTCTTGCCGACCTCAGACGCGCAGGGTGGCCAGGCAGACCTCACCGTTGCCCGTGTTGCGCGCGCGGGCGGTCACGATCCGCGAGGCGAGGCCAGAGCGCCGCTCGACGCTGAACGACCCGCTGGGGGCAAGCGTGCGTCGGAACCCGCTGGCGACCACGACGCCGCCATGCACCAGCCGGAAGGACCACCGCTGACCGACCCGGTTCGAGTCGACCTCGAACTCGATCTCCAGGCCACCGTCGCGGCGCTTGGCCTTGAGGGTCCAATCGGCCCGGGCCGAACAGTCGCCGGACACCCGGACTTCGTCGCGGTTTCCCTTGGCGGCCGCCGGCGCAGCCGACACCATCCCCAAAGCGACGGTGGCGGCGGCCACTCCGACCAGTGCGGTGCGGGCTCGAGTCATCGGTCTCCCTCTCTCGTGGTCCCACTCTGCGCGCACCGTACCGCCGACGGCCATCGGACCTTGGGTGGGTGCTGGTCTTAGGACCTGTCCTGAGCCCGGCTTAGGCTGACCGCCATGCCCTCTCAGTTGTTGTCCCGCGCTGATCTCGACTTCCTGCTCTACGACTGGCTGCGGGTGGAGGACCTCACGACGCGTGCCAGGTACGCAGACCATTCCCGGGAGACGTTTGACGGCGCTCTCGACCTCAGCGCGGCGGTCGCCGAGGACCACTTCGCCCCGCACGCGGCGCGTAACGATGCCGAAGAGCCCCAGTTCGTCGACGGCCGGGTCGTGCTCAACCCGGAGGTAGCGCCTGCTCTCGCGGTCTTCAACGAGACCGGTCTGCTCCAGGCCGGGATGCCCAGCGAGGTCGGGGGGATGCAGTTGCCGGCCAGCGTCACGATGGCCTGTTTCGCCTGGTTCCAAGCCGCCAACATCGGTACTGCGGGCTACCCCTTCCTGACCGTGGGCAACGCCAACCTGCTGATCGCGCATGGCACGCAGGAGCAGATCGACACCTACGTGCGCCCCATGCTCGAGGGACGGTTCTACGGCACGATGTGCCTGTCCGAGCCCCAGGCCGGTTCATCGCTGGCCGACGTGGCGGTCCGGGCTGTCCCGCAAGCCGACGGCACCTACCGGCTCAGCGGCAACAAGATGTGGATCTCGGGCGGCGACCACGAGTTGACCGAGAACATCGTGCACCTGGTGCTGGCCCGGACCCCCGACGCCCCACCCGGGGTCAAGGGCCTCTCCCTGTTCATCGTCCCGAAGTTCCTGGTCAACGCCGACGGTTCGCTGGGGGAACGCAACGATGTCGTCCTGGCCGGGCTCAACCACAAGATGGGCTACCGCGGGATCACCAACACCTTGTTGAACTTCGGCGAGGGGGCCCACCGACCGGGCGGCGAGAGTGGTGCGGTGGGCTACTTGGTGGGCGATGAGAACCGCGGACTCGCCTACATGTTCCACATGATGAATGAGGCGCGGATCGGCGTCGGGGTGAGCGCCGTCGCGCTGGGTTACGCCGGGTATCTGCGCTCGTTGGAGTACGCCCGCACCCGCACTCAGGGCCGACCCTTGCGCGACCGAGACCCGTCGTCGGTGCAGATCCCGATCATCGAGCACACGGACGTCCGCCGGATGCTGTTGGCCCAGAAGTCGTATGTGGAAGGCGGCCTGGCACTGAGCCTGTATTGCGCCGCCCTGCTCGATGAACAACTGACGGCCCCCGATGACGACGCACGGACCGCGGCCGGACGTTTGCTGGACGTCCTCACGCCCATCGCGAAGAGTTGGCCCAGCCAGTGGTGTCTCGAGGCCAATTCGCTGGCCATCCAGGTGCACGGTGGCTACGGCTACACCCGCGATTACGAGGTGGAACGGCTCTACCGCGACAACCGGCTGAACCAGATCCACGAGGGCACCCACGGGATCCAGGCGCTGGACCTCCTCGGGCGCAAGATGATCCAGGACAACGGCGCCGGCCTGCAGTTACTGCTCGCCCGCATGACCGCCACGATCGAGCGGGCCCGGGCGGACGGTCTCGACGCGGCCGACGTACTCGCCGCTGCGGCGGCCCGGATCCCGGCCACGACGATGGCTCTGTGGGCCGACGCCGATCCAGACGTCGCTCTCGCGAATGCCACGGCGTACCTGGAGGCCGTGGGTCACGTGGTGGTCGCGTGGCTGTGGTTGGACCAGTTGGTGGCGCTGGGCGACCGACAGGACTCGTTCGCGCAGGGGAAACGAGCGGCGGCCGCGTACTTCTTCGCCCATGAACTTCCCCGCACGGGACCTTTGTTCGACCTGCTCGACGCCCGGGACCGCACCGTCCTGGACACCGATCCTGCCGTCCTCTAGGTGACGGTGATCGTCTCGACGATCTCGTCGTCGTCGCCGTCGTCGACCTCTTCGACGGTGACGGTCGTGACTCCGGATGCCAGGATCTGGATCAGGAACAGCACGACGAGCAAGCCGACCGTCGTCCACAGCACCAACCCAGGCGTCTTGTAGCGCTGGATCAGGACGAAGGCCAACGCGGCGATCGTGGCAGCGATCCGAAGCCCGGTGGCCTGCGCAGCCACGAACGAACGAACTGAGTTCATCGTGGCCCCCCACGACGCCAATTGGCCCTGGATCGCGGCTGCCGCTCGGACGAACAAGCCGCGGACACCGACCGCCAACCGGGTCGGACCGGTGAAGATGGCAGCCAGGATCAACAGCACCCCTGCCACGGCACCTGCCCACAGCGCCTGCCGCAGGAAGTAGCTCACGGTATCGAGAAGCACCGTCGCAGCCGAGGCGCTGGACTCGGGCGGCAACTTGTCGATGAGTGCGGCACGACCGATCTGGTACAGCAGCGCGCTGACCGCCATGGCGATCGTGAGGCCGATCCCCAATCCGAGCACTGCTTTGCGCGGCGTGTTCGCGACGGCAACCCCCACCAGGGCCACGACGGCCGCGACGATCGGCAGCCAGAAACCAAGGGTGTTCAGCAGCGAGTAGGCGGTCTGGATCTGGGTCAGGGAGTTCGACTCGTACAGGACCATGGTCGTGTCGACGGCCGGGATCTTCTCGGCCACAGTGAAGCCCTTGGCGACCAACTGGTTCTTGACCTGGGCCACCACGTCTCCCACGTTGAGGACGATCTCGTCGCCCTGGAGTTGCAGGGCGCCCGACTGGTCCTCCCCCGTGAGTGCGGCGTTCAACTGCTGGCTCAGTTTCGTGTTGGCCTGGGTCCAGAAGGCGGCGAACTGGTCGGACTGGATGACGGCGTCGACCTCGTTGCCGATAAAACTCTCGATGCCGCTGTCGAGCGGCCCGGCCAGCGCCTGCAGTGCGGCCTGCTGCCGGGGGTTGAGGTCGCGGTTCTCCGTCAGGGTGCCGATGGCCTCCTGGGTGAGCGCAGGCAGGTCGATGGCGTTGTTGATCTCGGTGGTCACACGGGTGCTGATGGCCTCCTGGATGGCCGGGTCACTGGCCAAGGGCGCCACCGTGGCGACGTAACGGTCGGTGTCTGTCACCTCGCCTTTGGCCCACACCGCAACCACGGACAGCGGCGCCAGAATGCAGGCGACGATGATCAGCAGCGCCGACCAGAAGCTGCGCATCCGGTGTTTGGACTGGCGCGGAGCCGAGGCTCCGGGTGCTGATGTCGCGACCGCCAGTTCGCCCTGGAGCCGGTCGACCTCCGCCTGCAAGCGGCGGATCTGATCCTGCGAATCGTCCTGAACGCCAGCCATGACCCATCCTTCCGACGTGGGGCGGTGCCCTGCCGTTGCTCAGACTAGGGCTTACGGCACCGCCCCACGGGGATCAGATGAAGATCACCTGAGCGCCGTCGCTCATCTCGATGAAGTCGCTGGCGTTGATGATCCCCTCGACGTCGTCGCGCAGATCGGTCTCTTCGAGTTTGTTCATGTCCGCGGACATGCGGCAGGCCCACAGGTGTCCGCCGGCGGCCACGATCTGGTCGAGGAAGTCCGGGACCTCCGGGATGTCCAGCTCGGCCAGCTGCTGCTTCATCATCTTCGTCGCCATGCTGGTCATGCCTGGCAACGGACCAAGTGCCTGCGGCATCTTGGTGTCGCGCCCGGGCAGATGCATGGCGGTGTTGCCGACCGGCGAGAACTGCAGGTCGTACATCCGGGATTTCGTGATCATGTCGAAGCCCCAGAAGGTGAAGAAGATGTCGACCTGGATACCTTCCCCCAGCGCAGCGTTGGCCAGCACCAGTGCTGGGTATGCCATGTCCAGGTTGCCCTTCGAGCAGATGAAGACGATGTGACGATCGGTCTCGTCATCGAAGTTCGGGATGATTGTCATGGTCGGCTCCTCACACACAACCGTGCGGTTTGGGCAGGCCGGCGACGTAGGACATCTTGCGGCCCGGCTTCTTGGGGAACAGCTGGAACTGCTGTTTGGTGGGGAATCCGCCGACCTTGTCCACGCGACGGGTGGTGGCGGTCTCGCCCTTCTCCTTGTAGTCGTCGCGCAGGAACCTGATCAGCGCCCAGTGGTCGTCGGTCATCTCGATGCCGATGTTGGCCGCCAGTTCCTTTCCGATCTGTTCATTCCATTCCTCGTACTCGGTCAGGAAGCCCTCATCGTTGATGTGGACCTCTTGGCCGGCAATCGTTGCGAGTGGCATTGTCGGTTCCTTTCGTGAGGGTCACGCCGCGTCTGATCCGGCGGCGTCGGTGTTCTTGCCCGCCATCGACATGCGGGCCGGTAGCGGGATGGGGCGTCCGGGCAGCAGCACGTTCCAGTACATCCAGCGGAACGCCAACTTGCCCCAGTGGTTGGCTGCGGTCTCCTTGAGCAGCGAGAACGGACCGACCCCGGGAACCGGGTACTTGCCCGGCAACGGCTGGGTCTCGTAGTTGAAGTCGATCAACATGGCCTTGCCGTTGCCGCTCTCGACGAAGCAGTTGGCATGCCCGTCGAACAGCTCGGTCATGGGCCGGCCCGCGACCAGGGCGACGAAGTTCTTGGCGAACAGTTCCACCGAGAAGTGCGCCACCGACCCGGCCTTCGATGCCGGGATGTCCGAGGCATCACCGACGGCGAAGATGTTGTCGTGGGCCTTGGATTGCAGCGTCCCGGGATCGACCGGCACGTAGTTGAGATCGTCGCCCAGCCCGGACCGGGCCACGTAGTCGGCGCCCATGTTCACCGGCACGGTGACCAGAAGGTCGAAGGGCACCTCACGTTCGTCATAGGAGACGATCGCGCCTGCCTCACCGTCCACCGACTCCACCATGAAGTCGGGCTCCAGGTGGATCTTGCGCTCCTCCAGCATCCCCCCCAGCAGCCGTGACGCGACCGGCTTGGTGAAGGCGCCCTCCAACGGGGTGACGTAGGTGATCTCAACGGCGTCACGCATTCCCTTATCCGTGAAGTACGCCTCGGCCAGGAAGGTGAACTCCAGCGGGGCGACCGGACATTTGATGGGCATCTCGGTGACGTGGACCACCAGACGTCCGCCGTTCCAGGTCTTCAGTTTGTCGGCGAGGGCACACGAACCCTCGAACGTGTAGAACTCGTGGATCGTGTCCCGGAAACCAGGCCCATCCATGCCCGGCGTCTCGTCGGGGCGTGGAGTGGTTCCGGTGGCGATCACCAGGTAGTCGTAGTCCATCGTCGTGCCATCGAGCAGCCGCACCCGGTTCGCCTCGGCGTCCACCCGGTCGATCTCCCCGCGTACCAGGGTGACGCCGTCGGGGATGAACCGGTCGGTGGGTTTGTGGATCTCGTCGGGGGTGTAGTCGCCGAAGGGAAGGAACAGGTAACCCGGCTGGTAGTAGTGAGTGTCGCTCTGGTCGACGATCGTGATGTCCCACTCGCTGTCCGGCAGGTCCGCCCGCAACTTGTTGACCACCATCGTCCCAGCGGTTCCGGCTCCCAGTACCAACAGTTTCTTCATGACGTCTCCTCCTCAGGGTCGGCGGGCGGGTGCGCGTCGCTGGTCGAGCGCGAGATGGCGGTGGCGATGCGGGGCAGGGCGCTGAGGACGCGCGCCCGTTCCTCGTCGCTCAGCGAGTAGAGGTCGGAGTCGGTCACGCCGGTCGGAGCGACCCCGCCGGCGAGCACCATGCCGGTCAGTTGACGTCCGGCGCGGACGAACACCCGCGCACACTCGAATCCGACGTCGCCCAGGCTGAAGTGGGGTTCGAACGACTCCTCGTCGGCCAATCGCCGCCACTCGGCGACACATTGCCGCAGCAGGGCCGGATCACCGGCCCTATCGGTGAAAGTGGCGCAGGGATTGGCGATGCGGGTGACCGGACGACCGTCCATGTCGGTCACGACCATCATCACGCCGAGCAGATCGGCAGCGACATCGATGGCGGCCTGAGCCACACGACGGTCCGGCGCGGCAGGAGCGGGAACAGCCAACTCCTGGATCCGTTGCGCCGGGAAGCGCCACTGGCCCCCCACCCGGATCGCAGGCAGTCGGCCGGACTCGGCCATCCGGTACACCGTGGAACGATCCACATGCAGGATCTCCTGCACCTGCCGAGCATTCAGCAGGGCCGGGGAATCTGCACTCACCGTCTCCGTCTGCACACTATGCAGCGTATGCAGACGGTGCAGCACCTCCCAGAGGCCCAAGTCCCGGTATCGACGGGACCTTAGGCCCCCGCTGATCTGATCCGGGCGGGCGATCAGGTGGTGCTGTCGGCCACCTTCGACGCGCGGATCTCGTGGCCCGCGCTGGTCAGGCACTTCCCCGTCTCCAGGTCGAACTTCCAGCCGTGCAACATACATTGCAGGATTCCGTCCTCGATGTGACCGAAGCGGGTGAGGTCGGCCTTCAGATGCGGGCACCGGCGCTGGAGCACCCAGCCGTCGAGTTCGATGTCCTCGGCATCGGGCTGTTGCTCGGCGTACCAGCCCTCGACGTAGTTCACCCGCTCGTCGGACAGGGTCTTGAAGAACGTGTAGACGAACTCGTTGTACTGGCCCACGCGCTTCGCCTGGAACCGGGCCGACAGGAACAGGCTGTTGACCCAGTCCTCCTCGCCGGTGTGGATGAGGTGTTCGATCAAGCGCCGCTGGGTCCGGAACCGGTAGCGCGGTTTGTCACTCGGTTCCGGGCGCCGCACCGTGCTGGTCGTGAAGTCGAAGACGATCTCCTCGACCACGGGCGGGTCTTCGCCGGCTTCCGGAGAATCGGCCGTCAGCTCGAACAGCACCGGACCACCGATGCCGTGCGACATCTGGTCGGCCTGTTCCATGATCGGCTCGACCTTCTTCTTGAGCGCGTCCAGGACGTCGATCTCGGGGTGGGACCAGGAGGCACGCTCCGTGGCCAGCACGACCTGCTGCCGCTCCCGGAAGGCTTCCAGGTACCGCCGCTTGTTCTCGGTGGTGAAGAAGGCAGGAACGTCGTCGATCGGCTGCTCGACGACGATGTCGTCGGTCGCGACATCACATTCCGTGCCGGGCAGCAGGACGATCCCGTTGTCGTACCCCTGCTCCGCCATGAAGTCCACGAAGACCTGCTGGTCGGGGAAGATGTTGCCCTCGTCGCCGAAGATGTCGTTGAGGTGCCACAGGTCGTCGTCCAGGAAACAGGGCGGTCCCGCGATCGGGAACACCCAACTGGCCTTCAGGTCCTCGATGTAGCGCAGCGACCGGTCCAGTTGCCGCTCCCGCTTCTGCTTGCCGAAGGCCGTCTTGGCGTTGGCCGGCAGGTCGTACACCATCGGGTACCAGATCGCGCCCGAGAACTGCAGCAGATGGGCGTGGACATGGCCCAGCTTCGCGAACGCCGACAGTTCGTGCGGGCGCGAGTCGTTCTGGTTGAGCAGCCGCACCCCGTCGACATCCTCGACCCAGATGGACGAGTCACCCAGTGGTCCGTCCGTGGGTGCCGTCATCGCCTGGATCATCACCTTGGCGCCGCCGTCCAGCTCCACCACCTCTTCGTTGGGCAGCCGACGCAGGTTGGCGAAACCTAGGTCGCGCAGTTCGTCCTCCATCGAACTGGTCGGGAAGTCGGGGAACAGGACCACCGTGTCCTTGCGGATGTTGCGCGCCAGGTTGACCGCGTCGAAGTGGTCCCGGTGCAGGTGCGACACATACAGGTAGTCGCACTGCCCGAGGGCTTCCCAATCGAGCTGGGAGTTGTCCGGGAAGGGGAACCACGACGCGAAGTAGGCCGGGTTCACCCAGGGATCGCAAAGGATGGACCCGGACGTCTGGGTCTCGATGAAGATGCTCGCGTGTCCGGTGCCGGTGATGCGCACGACTGCTCCTGTCCAGGGCTGCTGGGGTTCGGAAGCAACGTACCTCACGCTCCGCAGCGACTCATCGGGACCAAAGTCCCGGCGCCACCGCGAGAAGTGGGCCGACGCGATGCTTGGTGCGGACGGGGTCGGCGAACTACGGTGGACAGGCACCTTGGAGGTCACGCATGCCCGACACCCAGCAGACGTTCGACTCCCGCTCTCCGGCCGACGGCAGGGTGGTGGCCACGTTCCCCATCATGGATGCCGCCGCCGTGGGCGAGGCCGTCGACCGGGCCCGTATCGCCGCCAGCTGGTGGGGCGATCTGTCGTTCGGCGAGCGGAAGAAGTACCTGCTGCGGTTCAAGTCGATCCTGGCCCGCCGGGCGGACGAACTCGCCGAACTGGTGCATCAGGAGAACGGCAAGCCGACCGACGACGCACTGCTCGAGATCCTTTTGTCCATCGAACACATCGACTGGGCCGCCCGGAACGCCGAGAAGGTGCTCAAGCAGCGCCGCGTCCGCCCCGGACTGCTGACCGCCAACCAGGACGCCCGCCTGGCCTACCAACCGCTGGGCGTCATCGGGATCATCGGTCCCTGGAACTATCCGGTCTTCACCCCGATGGGCTCCATCGCCTATGCCCTGGCGGCCGGCAACGCGCTCGTCTTCAAGCCGTCCGAGTACACCCCGCTGGTCGGGCAGTGGATCGTCGATGCCGTCAACGAGGCCATCCCGCAACAGCCCGTCGCCCAACTCATCACGGGCGCCGGGACCACTGGCGCGGCACTGTGTCACAGCGGGGTCGACAAGATCGCCTTCACCGGCTCCGGGGCCACCGGACGCAAGGTGCTCAAGGAGTGCGCGGAGAGCCTGACACCGGTGGCCCTCGAACTCGGCGGCAAGGACGCCGTTCTGGTCGACGCGAGTGCGAACCTGGACAAGGCCGCCGACGCGGTGACGTTCGGTGCGTATCACAACGCCGGGCAGACCTGCGCCGGCGTGGAGCGTGTCTACGTCCACGAGGCCGTCTACCACGAGTTCCTCGAGAAGGTCGCCGAGAAGACGCGGGCGTTGGTGCCCGGGACCAACCGCGACTCCTCCTACGGCCCGATGACGATGCCGTCGCAGATCGACGTCGTGCGGCGCCACATCCTCGACGCCATGGCGCGGGGTGGGCGGGCCGTCGTCGGCGGGCCGGAGTCGGTCGGTGAGAGCGTCGTGACCCCGGTCCTGCTCGCCGACGTCCCGGAGGACTCCACCGCGATCACCGAGGAGACGTTCGGGCCGACCATCGTCGTCAATCCGGTGCGCGACCTCGACGAGGCGGTCGACCGTTCGAACGCGTCGAGTTATGGGCTGTCGGCGGCCATCTTCTCGGGCGATCGCAAGGCCATGGGCCAGGCGGCCAATCGTCTGCGCACCGGTTCGGTGACGATGAACTCCTGGGTCATGAACGCCGGGGTCCCGGCACTGCCCTGGGGCGGCAACGGTGAGTCGGGCTTCGGCCGGATCCACGGGGCCGACGGCTTGCGTGAGTTCACGCGCGCCAAGTCGACCACCCGAGAGCGCTTCCCGCTCCCGATCGCGATCAACATCACCAACTTCCAGCGCCATCCGCAGGCGGCCCAGTTGGTGCGCAAGACCTTCGCGTTGATCCACGGCAGGTCGTGACTTGCGCCTGATCGTCGCCCACTGTTCGGTGGACTACGCCGGACGGCTGTCAGCTCATCTGCCACCGGCCACCCGGCTCCTGGTGCTCAAGGCCGACGGCTCCGTCCTGGTGCACAGCGACGGTGGCTCCTACAAGCCGTTGAACTGGATGAACCCGCCGTGCACCGTCTCGGAGCCGGAGGGCGGCGTGGGCCAGTGGACCGTGACCAACCGCAAGGGCGACGAGAAGTTGGTCATCACCGTGACCGAGGTGCTGCACGACTCCCGACATGACCTGGGGGTGGATCCAGGCCTGGTGAAGGACGGCGTGGAGGCCCATCTGCAGGAACTGCTCGCCGACCAGATTCACCACGTGGGCCCGGACGCCACCCTCATCCGCCGCGAGTACGCCACGGCGATCGGACCCGTCGACATCCTGTGTCGCGACGCCGACGGTCGCACGGTGGCGGTGGAGATCAAGCGGCGCGGCGACATCGACGGGGTCGAGCAGTTGACTCGCTACCTCGATCTCCTCAATCGTGACCCGCTGCTGGCCCCGGTGGCCGGCGTCTTCGCCGCCCAGGAGATCAAGCCCCAGGCCCGCACGCTGGCGGAGGACCGGGGCATCCGCTGTCTGGTGCTGGATTACGACGCCATGCGGGGCATCGACGACGGCATGCGGTTGTTCTGACCAAGCCCTAGTTGGGCAGCGGGTCCACGACCACCTGGAGCGTCGCCAGACTCGGATCAGCGGCATAGGCGATGCGGTTCCCCGCGTCGCGGGCCGTCAGCAGCGCCGCCATCGACTCCGCCGTGATGACCTCGCCCGGCACGATCACGGCGACCCCGGGCGGATAGGGCGCGATCAACTCCGCACTCACCCGCCCGACGGCCGTGTCGGCCGGGACAGTCTCGTACGACGCGGCGAAGGCTTCGCCGGGCGTCAGGGCAGTCGGCGGCAGGGGTACATCGGGGACCACCACCGGCCGGGCCGGCTCGGACCCTGCGCCTGCCACGATCCCGTCGATCAGGCGGCGCATGGTGGCCTCGTCATCCAGCAGTCCGACCTGCGCGACGATGGCGTCGCGATCGGCCATCTCCAGCGGGATCCCGCGCAGGAGTAGTTCCTCTTCTGCTGCCAGCCCAGAACCGCCCCCGGTGAAGTGGACCACCAGCTTCATGGGATCGAACTGGGCCCCCGGGAAGTCGTCGGCCCCCGGCACACTGAAGCCGGCGGCCCTCAGCTCGTCGCGAGTGTTGATGACGAGGTCGGTCGTGCGGGCCATGGCTGGCCGACCGCTGCTGGATCCCACCCAGGCGCGCGCCGCGTCGATGCTGGCCATGATCGCGGCAGACGGGCTCGTGGTGAGCGTCGAATCGTAAGCGCGCTGGATCCGCGCCTCGTCGATCCGATCCCCCTGGGTCAAGATGACCGCAGCCTGGCTGAAGGCCGGCAACATCTTGTGGGCGCTGGTGACCATGGCGTCGGCACCATGCTGGATGGCGTTGCGCGGCAACCCGTGGGCCAGTCCGAGGTGCGCCCCCCACGCCTGATCCACCACCACGGTCAGGTCCGCCGCGTGCGCCAGGTCCACCAGGTCGCCCAAGGGACCGAGAGTGCCTTGATAACTGGGGTCGGTCAGGAACACCGCCGTGGCCTCGGGATGCTCGGCCAACGCGCGCTCCAGGGTGGAGACCTGAACCCCCAGGGGCACGCCCGTGGCCGGATCGGCCGCCACCGGCAACCAGACGGGTCGCGCGTTGGCCAGTGCCAGCCCGCTCAGGACACTGCGGTGGCAGTTGCGGGTGACCAGGACGGTGTCGCCCGGGGCGCAGACCCCCCGCACCATCACCTGGTTGGCATGCGTGGACCCCTGCGTGGTGAAGCGGCAGTGGTCGGCGCCCCACAACAGCGCCGCCCGGCGCTCCGCATCGGCGAGGATGCCCGTCGGCTTCGTGTTGTCGGCGCCGCCGTACAACGGGACGTCGGCGTCGAGCAGGCGGCCGAGCATCGGGTCGAGTTCGTGAGCCTTGCGTTTGTGACCCGGGATCGCGAACGGTGCGGTGTCCGCCTCGACGAACCGGCGCCACGCCGCGAACAGCGGCGCATCGTTCTGCCAGTCGTGATCGTCGGACGCCAGGGACTTCGGTTCATGACTCACCCGTCCATCGTGCCCCATGCCCCGGGCTACGGATTCCCTGTAGTCCGATCGTCGTTACCCGCGGGTAGGTTGCACGTTACTGGTCGGTAGGGCGTGACATGGGCCACGTGCGCACCCATGGTGGAAGCGAGGACATCAGCGACTGAGGAGCCGATCACCATGACCGACCGAACCTTCGACCTGGGAGTCGACGGACTCGTCGCCCGTCAGGATCTCGCCGCCCTCGCCGACCCGTGGCGTCCGATCGACGTTCCGGTCGCCCATGCCCGCAGAAGCGAGGCACTCCCGGCGCTGCCCAACCTGGGACCGTGGGCGGCCGCTCTCGAGATCCCCGGGCTGGACAGCGTGCACCTGCGGCACTAGTCCGGGTGCG